>CAJMKD010000001.1 GCA_905213905.1 uncultured Sutterella sp.
GCTCTTCGCCGGAATTGAAAGAGAAAGATTAACTTTCGTCTTTCGGCTTTCCATCAAAGCGCGAACTCGTAAAATTTTGAGAGCCTTCCTTCCGGAACGCTTCCGTCTACGACGTTCACGCTTATCGGTTCGTTGAATCGAATTTTTAAAGAACCGCTGAACTTTTCGTTCAGCGCAGAATTGAAATCATATCGAAATCAGTTCTGCTTGTCAAGACCGATTTGAAGAATTTTTAAAATTTTCTTTCGTTCGCTCTTTATCGCTGCCCTCTCGAGCGGCGAGGTTGCGTATTCTGCCGATTGCAGTCCGATCTGTCAATAGCAACGAATCAAAAATAAGTAACTTCGCTATAAATAACAAGTGCAACAATCGTTGCTTATCACCAGTACCGAACACATCAGCAAGAAGCCATGCTTACCTACACTGTCAGACCTCATCCGGAAATCCATCTCTATGAAGTTGCGCTGCGCTTGCAGGCAGCGCAGCTCGGCAGCTCACAGTCCATCGTTGCCGCGTCATGGACGACCGGCAGCTACCTCATGCGCGAGTTTGCTTCTAAGATTCGTGCCATTCATGCCGTGTCTCTGCGCACGCAGCTGCCCATACGCGTCGAGCGGCTTGAAAAGGCACGCTGGCGCATTCATACGGAGTCGCTCGCCGCAGACGATGAAATCGAAATTCGTTGGCAGACTTTTGCCTTTAGCCTCGGCATTCACGATGCTTGGCTTGATCGTGACCGCGGCTTTATTAATCCGGCGGCTCTCTACGTTTTTCCGCAGGATGCTGCGCCCAATGAACCTGTTACCCTCATTTTCGAAGCGCCCGGCTACGAAGTTCTCTGCGCGCTCCCTGAATCCGATCAAAGCGGCGCCTACATTGCCGACTCACTTGAGCGCTTCTTGGATTCGCCTGCACACTTAATCGGTCCAAACGCCCGGTGCTGCCGATTCTCGACAACGGTCTGCGGCACAGCGCATGAGATTTTGATTACTGGCGTCTCTTCGATCAACATCGCACGCCTCAGAGAAGATTTTGAAAAAATCTTTGAAACGCTCATTCGCTTTTGGTCACCGCAGCAAGCGCAGGCCCCCTTCAAGCGCTATCTCCTTTCCCTGCATCTGGCGCCAAACCTTTACGGCGGACTCGAACACGCCGAAGGCACGGTCTTGCTTCACGACCCGAAAGCAGTGCCGGCTGAAGGCGAAGCTGACGTTCCGAAGGATTATGTCGACCTGCTCACGCTGGTCGCCCACGAATACTTCCATGCCTGGCTTGTGAAGCGAATCCGTCCGGACGCTTTTGTTCCGTATGATCTGACGCGTGAGGCCTATACGCCTGATCTCTGGCTTTACGAAGGCTTCACTTCCTACTATGAAAGCCGCCTGCCCTTTGAGGCGGGCCTGCTCAAGCGCTCGGACTGGTGCAAAGCGTTCGGCGAACGGCTCAGTGCGGCCCTTTCGCGTGAAGGCTTCGACCGCATGACGCTCGCAGAATCCAGCCTTGCCGCTTGGGTGAAGCTTTACCGTCAATGCGCGGATTCGCCTTACTCACAGACAAGCTACTACAGCAAAGGCGCTTTGCTCGCCTTTATTCTTGACAGGAAAATTCGCGCTCTCACGTCGGGCGGGAGATCTCTTGACGACGTGCTGCGCGGGCTCTATCAGGAGTATTTGGATGCCGAGGCTTTGAAGCAGTACGCCGGCCTGCCTGCCGGCCAATTGGCGAACGCGATCCGCAGATATGCAGGATGCAACCTCGACAGCCTCCTCGAAGCGCTCACAGTCACGGAAAACGCGCATGGCATCTGGCAGGCGGAGCTAAAGGAAGCGCTTGCGTCGCTTAATCTTTCGCTCGAAGTCGATCCTGCAGTGCCGTCCTCGTTTCGTTTTGCCGGGCTTCGCGCCGGCGCCCGCTCAGACGAGAAGGTCATCCTTCAATATGTACCAAGCGATTCGCCCGCATTCGCGGCAGGTCTCTTTGCGGGAGATGAACTGATCGCCGTCGATGGCGATCGAACCACCGCTTCAAGCCTCAATCGACAGATTGAGCGGCTTCGCGGCCGCAGCGCAGAAGTGCTCTGGTTTCGCACTGACCGCGTGATGCGCGGGATGCTGGACCTGCGCTCGCCGCTCTCGGACGCCTTTCTCGCACGACTTCCGAAGAAAATCGTTGAAGCAGATTTGGCCGATCAAAATAGCGAGGGCTGAACCTCAGCGGAAGCGATTTCCGCTTGCGAATCGGCGGCGTCCCCAGGGGCGCCGCTTTCCTTTTTCCGCTTTGGAGCCGTCTGCGCAGTGCGGCGCTTGAGCTCAGCCGGCAATACTGGCCCTCGCCAGTCGATCGGCGTTTCACCATGCGCTGCAAGCCAATCGTTTGCTCGCGTAAAGGTTCGCGAAAGCATGAATGCATCGGGACCGCGCGACGCAGAAAAGGGTGATGGATGTGAGGCTGCAATCACCAAATGCCTGGTTTCGTCGATGAGTGGGCGCATTTGCTGCGCAGGCTTGCCCCAAAGAATGAATACCAAGTGCCGACCCGAATCGGAAAGCGTTTGAATGATCTCTGTCGTGAAGGTTTCCCAGCCGATGCCTGCGTGACTGAGCGGACGCCCTTCCTCCACGGTAAGAATCGTATTAAGAAGGAGCACGCCCTGGCGAGCCCAATCGACCAGGCTGCCCGTGGTGCGAACTGGCGCACGGCACGCCTCTTCCCAAGCAAGCTCCTTGAAGATGTTCTTGAGCGACGGCGGCAGGGCTTCGCCGTTGCCGACGGAAAAAGCCAAGCCTTCGGCCTTGCCGGGCGTATGGTAAGGATCTTGTCCGATAACAACGACACGCACTGCCTCATAAGGCGTGAGCTCAAGTGCCATGAAGGGCGTTGGCGGGAAAACATTCCCGGCGCTTGCGTTGATTTGCGCAATCAGGCGCCGGCCGTCGTCGGCATTGAAAAAATGCTCAGCCAACGCCCGCCAGCGCCCGCAAAGACGTTCGAGAGAAAAATCCGGGCGGGCATGCGCACATTCGCTATGGGCTTGCGGGGCATGAATTGTCATATGAAATCCGAAAAGATCGGCAAGAGCGTCAGCGCTTTGCAGCACTCAGAAAACGGTTTTTGAGCACATTCGTGCGCATCCTGTAGTAATTGATGCGGCAGGCAAGTTCGCCGTTCTTCTCCGCTACACGGTTACCCTTCGTTGTCATGCCGAAATACGCGCATTCACGCGTCACGAATGTATCGAAGCTTTGTCCAGCCTGGATGAATTTCGTCCAGCGGGTTCGAACACCTTTTTCCTTGTCGGCGGCCTTTGCCATCGCAGCGACACGCTCCGTCGCATCCTTGTGCTCGCTCTTGACGAGCGCAAACTCTTTCTCGAGGCAAGGCGCCAGACGGTCGGGCGTCGCTTTTCCGTCTTCGCCTTGGGCCTTTTCATAGCAGGCCTGCACTTCTTCATAAGTGGGAATCGGTGCAGGCTTTGCCGCAAAAGCGGCTGCCGTTGAAAGCTGCACTGCTAAGAGAGCAGCCATAGCCGCGGCTCTGCGGCAGTTGAAATGCTTCTGCATGGGTGCATTCACCGGAAAGCTTCGCCCTTGAGAACGGCGCCGCATGCGGCTGCCGCATCAGGAAAAATATTTTCAAAACCGTTGCTTGGGCCCCAGACGGCAAGCGGCTCTCCCTCGTTGTACCCTGTTTCAACGAGTAGCGCCTTGACGCCGGCCGCTCTTGCCGCCAAAGCATCGTTGCGGCTGTCGCCGACCATAAGCGCTTCTTCGGGCGCAGTCTGCGAAAGCGCGAGCGCGCGCTCAATCATGTCCGGATAGGGCTTGAGGCGTGCGCAATCCCCGCCCGCCACGACAGCGTCGAAAAGCCCGCTCATCCCTTTTTCCTCAAGGAGCGCAAGCGTGAGCTTGCGTTCCTTGTTCGTGACGAGAACCGTTCGAATGCCTGCCTTGCGCAACAGCGACAAAGCTTCAGGCACCCCAGGATAGACGCGGATAGCCGACGTTCCAACCGCGTCCCATAGCTCAACGAGCCGGGAAAGCGCCGCCTCCGTTTCTGGCAGCGGGCACTCGGGCGCCGCTGTCTGCCACCATGCAATAAGACGGCCGACAAGCACGCGAACGCCGCCGCCGATCATGTCGCCGACGCGCTCAATGCCGGGATCAGGCAGCTTCAATTCCTCTGCGAGTAGCTGCACCCCTTTGTGAAGCGCCGGCAGTGAATCGACGAGCGTGCCGTCGAGATCGAAAAAGACAGCTCTAGCTTTCATCGACAGACCTTTCAGTCAAGTGCCGCTACCGCGGCCTTCATGCGCGCGATGACATCTGCGTAGCCGGCTTTGCCGCCCGCACCAAAAACAGCGGATCCGGCAACAAACGTATCCGCGCCGGCGGCAGCAATGCGTGCAATGTTCTCAGGCTTCACGCCGCCGTCGACCTCAAGCAGCACTTCTCGACCCGTCTCGGCTTTGTAGCGCTCGAGCTTTTCCCGAACCTGAGACAATTTTTCAAGCGTCGATTCAATGAAGCTCTGTCCGCCGAAACCGGGATTGACGCTCATGAGAAGCACTACATCGATGCGGTCAAGCTCGTAATCGAGATAGGTGAGCGGCGTTGCCGGATTGAAGACAAGGCCAGCCTTCGCACCGCCCTGCCGAATCAGCTGCAGCGTGCGGTCAATGTGGCGGGAAGCTTCGCAGTGAAACGTAATGATGTCAGCGCCCGCCTTGATGAATGCCGGCACAATCTCATCGACGGGCTCCACCATGAGATGCACATCGATCGGCACGCTCGCGTAGGGACGAATGGCTTTGAGCACGAGCGGCCCGACGGTGAGATTCGGAACATAGTGATTGTCCATCACGTCGAAGTGAATCCAGTCGGCGCCAGCCGCGACGACGTCGCGGACTTCTTCGCCGAGTCGCGCAAAGTCGGCTGAAAGTATGGAGGGCGCAATTCGACAAGCTCGCATGGCGTTCATTCCTAAAAAAGCAACCTCCGGGAAAAACGGCTTCAGTCCCGGACTGCGCAGCAGTATAGACGCAGGAAGCATTCGAAGCGCAGGAAATAGCGGCCGCGCAAGAAGAGGAAATGCCTGCTGCCGGTCCCGCGGGCTTGATGGCGCAACTGCCGACGGCAGCCTATGCCGCATCGAGTGATGCGATAGACTCTGTGCGCCGCTCAAGCAGCGCTTCTTCAAATGATTTCGCTCTCAACGCCGCCCGGATTCATATGATCAATCGCCTTACTTTTCGCGCCGCAGCGCTCTGTCTTGTCGCGCTGCTGGCTGCCTGCTCGACGACGCCTCCGCCGGCGCCGCCCGTCAAGACCGTCTCCGCTCCGCACTTTGAGACGGCCAGCTTCGCCGAAATGCCTGCGATTGAGGCTGCGGACTGGCTGGCGGGCTTCAATGCCTTCCGTACCTCCTGCACGGCCCTTCGCTCCAAGCCTGCCTGGCAGTCCGTCTGCGCCAAAGCCGATGAAACGCCTTCAGAGCTTGCCCAAGCGTTCTTTGAATCAAATTTCACGCCCTGGCGAGTTTCGGTTGGACAGTTTGAAGGAGAAACGCTTGTCGCCAAAAAGGAAACTGGTTTGGCGACCGGCTACTATGAACCGCTTCTCCAAGGCAGCCGCGAGAGAGTCCCGCCCTACATCTATCCGATTTACGGCGTGCCGGACGACCTGCTCATCATCGACCTTGCGGACCTTTACCCTTCGCTCAAGGGGCTGCGCCTGCGCGGCAAGCTTGAAGGGCGCCGCGTCGTCCCATACGACACGCGCGGAGAAATACAGAAGCGCTCCGACATGTCGCGCTGGGCCATTGCCTGGGTTGACGACCCGGTCGCCGCCTTCTTCCTGCAGATTCAGGGCTCAGGGCGAATTGCCCTGCCTGACGGCAGCTTCATGCGAGTCGGCTTTGCCGACCAAAACGGATACAAATACCGTTCAATCGGCAACTGGCTCGTGCAGCACGAAGGCCTCAAGCCCCACGAACTGTCCATGCAGAACATTCGAGCCTGGGCGAAAAAGAATCCAGCCAAAGTTCGCGAAGCGCTCGCACAGAATCCGAGCTTTGTTTTCTTTGAAGAGCGCCGCGGCCATCCCGAGCTCGGTCCCGTCGGCGCACAGGGCGTGCCCCTCACGCCGCTTGCGAGCGTAGCGGTTGACCCCAAGCACTGGCAGCTCGGCACGCC
The DNA here is from genome assembly GCA_905213905.1 of uncultured Sutterella sp. Taxonomy (GTDB): domain Bacteria; phylum Pseudomonadota; class Gammaproteobacteria; order Burkholderiales; family Burkholderiaceae_F; genus Sutterella. The sequence goes on from CAJMKD010000001.1 coordinate 6,191, forward strand.
TTTCATTCTTGAAGTGCACCAAAGCAGGCCTGCGCTCGATTTCGTCCGGCCGGTTGTTGCTCAAGATACGGGCGGCGCCATCAAGGGCCTCATTCGCGTCGACTATTTCTGGGGCTTTGGCGATGAAGCCGGACGCGAGGCCGGGCGACAGCGCAGCGACGCTTCTTTGTGGATGCTTGTTCCGAACGGCTTGCTGCCCGATGATGTTCGCCCTGCACGAACCTCGCGCTGAAGACGCAGAGCCCGGAAATGAAGAAAGCCGCTCAGCAGAAGGAGCGGCTTTCTTTTCGGCACGAGAAGCAGTTACTGCGCTTTCGTCTGCGCTGCGAGCAAGCTTTCGAACTGCTCAGCGGAAACGGCGCCCGTCATCCGATCCCCTGTTGGGAAAAAGAACGTGGGCGCGCCTGTGATGTTGTAGCGTCCCGTCAGCTGCAGGTTGCGCTGCAGCACTGAAGCATCGCAATCAGCAGGCGCAGGCGCAGGCGCGATGCCGTTACGCATCCAATCATGCCAGGCCTTTGAGCGATCTTTGGAACAGACAATCTCCCGATTGTTCTTTTCACCGCGAATCATCGGCGCAATAAACGTATAGACCGTCAGATTGCCAACCTCTTCGTAGACGGGCTCCATCTGTCGGCAGTATCCGCAGTTGGCATCCGAGAACACGATGACTTCGCGCTCGCCCTTGCCGTAAACCTGCTTGACCGCATCTTCAAACGGCCACTTGCGCCAGTTGTCTCGCGCATAACGGCGCAAGCGCTCCTGCGTGAGATTCGTCTGGGACTTGGTATCAATGATCGATCCGGAAAAAACGTGCTCGACAGTGTCGTCGACGTAAAAAAGACGGTCTTGAATGAAGACTTCCCAGATGCCAGGCACCGGCGAGGGCGTCACGCTTTCAGCACGAAGCCCTGTGTTCTTCATCAAATGATCACGCACGCTTTGTTCGTCAGCGGCGCTGACGGCACTGACCGCAGCAAAAATCAGTGCGGCGGCAGCCGCAACACGCTTGAATTTCATAAGACAGCTTCCGTTGATATTGTCCGCGCAAACTCGATCACTACGTGCGGACGCGACACTTACTGAGCCTGAAGATTAGCGAAGGGGCAAAACATTCGCTCATTCCCTTCATACCTTATTCATGGTATTTCCGCGATATTTTTTTCAATGCATCGCGCTAGCCCTTGCCATTCTTAAAACTCATGCATATAATTCGAGCTTCGTCACTTTGCGGCGGCTAGGTAGCTCAGTTGGTAGAGCAGCGGATTGAAAATCCGCGTGTCGGCGGTTCGATTCCGTCCCTAGCCACCATAATTTTTAACCGCTGGTTCGTTTGACCGGCGGTTTTTTTTGCTCTCTGAAACACGATTTGCCGCCCAAAGAGCGCAGGCCTTCCGGGCCGCTCCGAAAAGCGGCCGGACATCAGCGTCAGTCGCTGCAGCGCGCCTCAAAGGCTTCGCGTTCGGGCCATGCAAGCCAGCCTTTTTCGCGAAGCTGGCATGCGGGGCACGCGCCGCACCCATAGCCCCAGTCATGCCAATGCGTATGGTCGCCCATATAGCATGTGTGCGTTTCGTCTCGAATGAGCCGAACAAAATCATCGCCGCCGAGTTCCGCAGCAAGCGACCAGGTTTCCGCCTTGGTCAGCCGCATGAGCGGCGTCTCCAGCACAAAAGGCTGATCGAGCCCGAGCGAAAGCGTCACTTGAAGGCTTTTGAGCGTATTGTCTCGACAGTCCGGATAGCCTGAATAATCCGTTTCGCACATGCCGCCCACAAGAACATCCAGGCCGCGGCGGTATCCGATCGCAGCAGCAAAGGTAAAAAAGAGCAGATTGCGCCCCGGCACAAAAGTATTCGGCAACCCCGATGCCTCAAACGCTATGCGGCGATCGTCGGTGAGCGCACAATCTGCCACGCGGCCCAGTACGGACATGTCGAGCATATGATCCTCGCCGAGCCGAGCTGCCCAGTCGGACCTGAGTGCCCGCACTGATTCGAGCACGCGACGCCGGCAGTCGAGCTCGACCGAATGACGCTGACCGTAGTCGACGCCAAGCGTCTCGACGCGGCCGAAGCGCTCAAGCGCCCAGCCCAAGCATGTCGTGGAATCCTGACCACCGGAAAAGAGAACAAGGGCGCCGCGCTCGCGCGCTGCGCTCGAAGGCATAGAAAAGGACGTCATGAACAACAAGCTCCTCTTGCTGATGAATTGAGGAGCCATTTTCGCGCACCAGCGAAGCGTCGTGTCGTCGGCGCCCTTTCAAGAAGAAACCGGCGCAGGCAGCAGTCCTGCCGTTCGAATGCGGCGTCGGACATCGAGGCACTCGCGGATGTGTGCGTTGCCAAGCATCATGAAGAGCGCACCTGACGATATTGCGGCAGCGCCCTGGCCCACAATCGGCACCCACTTGGCCGCTTTGGCGCCGAACCACTGCACGGCAAACCGCTTGATGAGCGCAATGACGAAAGCTCGCGTGGGCGTTTGTCCAGCAAAGACAGCGCCTGCGCGGCTGATCGCTTCAAGCGTGCGCTGCCGTTCAGCTTCGGAGAGCGCATCCATGTCTTCAGGCGCAAGATGAAATGCGCGGTTGATCTCGCCGAGGAGCGCCGAAAGTCCAGCAACGTCAAAGCATATGTCCATGCCTGGTATCGGCACGGCGGCAGCGCCGGCAGCAACGAGCGCCCGAACTCGAACAAGCTCGCGCATCGCCTGCGCCGTCTCCTGAAGCGCTCTTTCAAAAAGCGCTTCTGAAGCATCAGCGCCAAAAGCCGCGCTTGTCGCCTGCCGCTGCCGAGAACGGCTGCTCTCTATCTCGTTTTTCTTGATGCCGCCCGAAAAAGGCAGCCGCAGGTGTTTGGGCAAACTCATTGTCGCAAAGAGGTAAATCGCGCAAGAATAGCCGGTCCGCCTTCGGCAGGCTGCTCCCCGTTAACCCGATAAAAGCATTGTCCGAGGGCTTTCTTAAGCAAAAGAAAACAATTTGCTACATATAATTCGCAAACTTCCATAAAGAATAACCTCTTAGAGGACGACAGACCCGGCAAGACCCCTACCGGGCCGAATAGATCTGTACGTCCCGGAATTTCGGAATGCAGCTCCTCGCTTTAGGTCTCAACCATACGACGGCGCCTTTGTCCGTGCGTGAACGCGTCGCCTTCGACCCCGAAGAAGTGGCCGACACGATCACGCGACTGCTGGAACGCTTTGCGAATTCGTCAGTCGGCGGCATTCATGAAGCCGCCGTTCTCTCGACCTGCAACCGCACCGAGCTTTATTGCGCGGCGGAAAACCTTGAAGCCGCGCGCGAATCGATCCTTGACTTCATTTCCGAAACCAAAGGCGTTTCGCGCAGCGAACTTGATCCGCACATGTACGCCTTTGAACAGGAAGAAGCGGCGCGCCATACGTTCCGCGTCGCCTCCGGGCTCGACTCGATGGTGCTCGGCGAAACGCAGATCGTCGGCCAGATGAAGAAGGCCGAAAAAATCGCACGCACTGCGGGCGGTCTCGGCGTCATGCTCAACCACCTGTTCCAGTCAACCTTCACGGTTGCCAAGGAAGTTCGCACCGCCACAGCGATCGGCGCCAACTCCGTCAGCCTCGCAGCTGCGGCTGTTCGCCTTGCGCTGCGCCTTTTCGGCTCGCTGGAGCAGGAACGCGTCCTTTTCGTAGGCGCCGGAGAAATGATCGAGCTCTGCGCCGCGCACTTCTCCGCGCAGCATCCGAAAAGCATCACAATCGCCAACCGCACGCTCGAACGCGGCCAGGTGCTTGCCCGCACGGTGCATGCCGATGCGATTCGACTTGCCGACCTCCCCGACAGCATCTCGCAGTACGACATCATCGTTTCCTGCACGGCTTCGGCGCTTCCGATCATCGGGTTAGGCATGATCGAACGCGCGATCAACGAACGCCGCCATCGCCCGATGTTCATCGTCGACTTGGCAGTGCCGCGCGACGTCGAACCCGAAATTGATCGCCTCGATGACGTTTACGTCTATACAGTGGACGACCTCGGCAAAGTCGTGAGCGAGGGTCTGCACAGCCGTCAGGCCGCCATTGCACAAGCCGAAACAATCATCGGCCTTCGCGTTACAGACTTCACGCACTGGCTGAAGCTGCGCGATGCCGTGCCGAGCATTCAGTCGCTGCGAGACCGCGCCAACTATCTGCGCGACCAGGAGCTTGCCCGTGCGCTTCGCCATCTCCATCACGGCGACAAGCCTGAAGAAGTGCTCGAAATGCTGGCGACTGGCCTCACGAACAAACTCGTACACGACCCGACGGTGCTGCTGCGCAACGGCGAAGGCCTCAACGATGACGCCCGTCTGCTGATGGCTCACCTTCTCGACCGCTTCTACCGTCGTCAGGATCGATAACGACGCCGCATCGCCGACACTCAGGATCGACTCTCCGGACAGGAAGCCGATCCTTTTGTTTTGCATGCCTCGCTTCGAGCCGTTATCCTCAATTTCTTTCCGACTTATTGTTACCGCAGACCGCATCCATGCTTTCCGATTCTGTTCGCGCCAAGCTCGGCTCGCTCTCCCGTCGTTTAGAAGAAATCGATCGCATGCTCGCCGCACCTGAAACGGCCAGCGACATGAACCGCTTCCGCGACCTTTCGCGCGAGCGCACAGAGATTGAACCCGTTGTGCGCATGATTGAAGCCTACGAGCGCGCCGAAAGCGATCTTGAAACCGCCAAGGAACTCGTGAGCGACCCGGAAATGAAGGAGTTTGCGCAGGAGGAAATTGAAGCGGCCAAGTCCCGCCTTGCCGATCTTGAGCACGAGCTGCAGATTGCACTCCTGCCCAAGGATCCAAACGACGACAGAAACATCTTTCTTGAAATTCGCGCGGGCACGGGCGGCGACGAGTCAGCGCTCTTTGCAGGCGATCTGCTGCGCATGTATCTGCGCTATGCAGAAACGCAGGGCTGGAAGAGCGAAATCGTCTCGAAAAACGAATCTGAACTCGGCGGCTATCGCGAAGTCATCGTGCGCATCATCGGGCGCGGCGCCTACAGCCGTCTGAAATTCGAATCGGGCGGCCATCGCGTGCAGCGCGTCCCTGCCACTGAATCGCAGGGACGCATTCACACATCTGCCTGCACCGTGGCCGTGCTGGCTGAAATGGACGAAGTCGAGGACGTCGTGCTTAATCCTGCCGACCTTCGCATTGATGTTTTTCGCGCTTCGGGTGCTGGCGGACAGCATATTCAAAAGACAGATTCCGCAGTCCGCATCACGCACATTCCTACGGGACTCGTTGTGGAGTGCCAGGACGAGCGCAGCCAGCAGCAGAACAAGGCGCGCGCCATGCAGGTGCTTGCCGCCCGCATCTACGCAGCGCAGGTCGCCGAACAGCAGGCGCGTGAAGCCAGCGAACGAAAGAGCCTTGTCGGCAGCGGCGACCGCTCCGAACGCATTCGCACATACAATTTCCCCCAAGGCCGCGTGACGGACCACCGCATCAATCTCACGCTTTATAAGCTGGATGCGGTCATGAACGGCGACCTCGATGAAATCATCAATGCGCTCATCACGCAGCACCAGGCTGATGAATTGGCACGGCTTGCCTAATCACCCTCACCCTATAGGAAGATCATTCGCATGACCGCTTTCGACCGAACTGCGGCGACCGAAACAATTCGGGCCCAAATTGCCTACGGCGCCTCGCAGATCGGGCGCTTTGAAGCCATGCTGCTCCTCGGTCACGCCATCGGCCGGCCGCGGGAGTTTCTGATTGCGCACGATGACGAAACGCTCGACGAAGAGAGCATCCTGCGCTACCACATGCTGCTTTCTCTCCGCTCAGCCGGCACGCCCATTCCCTACATCACTGGTCGTCAGGAATTCTACGGGCGACATTTCGAAGTGAACGATGCCGTATTGATCCCGCGGCCGGACACGGAAGTGCTCGTTGAACAGGCGCTTCTTGTCGCACCGCTCAATCCGACCGTTCTTGATCTCGGCACGGGCAGCGGCTGCATTGCCGTCACGCTCGCGCTGGAAATGAGCGGCGCGACGGTCACGGCCACAGATGCTTCCGCCGCAGCGCTCGAGACGGCCAAAAGAAACGCGGAATCGCTCGGCGCAACGGTTGCTTTCAAACAGGGCTTCTGGTGGGATGCCATCAACAAGCACGACACCTTTGATCTCATTGTCAGCAATCCGCCCTACATTCGTCCGGATGACGAGCACCTTGCCAATCTGGGATGCGAACCATTAGGCGCTCTCACCGACGGCATTGACGGCCTGCAGTGTCTGCGGGATATCGTCGCCGGCGCGATGCCGCATCTGAACAAATCTGGCTGGCTGCTTCTCGAACACGGCTACGACCAAGGCGATGATGTGCGCGCCATGCTGACGTCTGCAGGCTTTGCTGCCGTGCACACGAAGAAGGACTACGGCGGCAACGATCGCGTCACCTTGGGACGCCGCGCCGACTAGGCCGGATAAGCGCTTCGGCCAACAAAAAATCCCGCACGGCCTAGCGTTGGGGCTGTGCGGGATGCGTATCTGGTGCCTCCTGACTGACTCGAACAGACGACCTACCGCTTACAAGGCGGTTGCTCTACCAACTGAGCTAAGGAGGCGAAAAGAGTACGGATTATACCATGATTATTTAACGCGTGTTGGGCGCCGCATGGTCACTGGCGTCGCAGGCGCCGAATCATTGGTTTTTTCCGAAGTCCGGCCAAGCTTCATTGCCTCCGTCGTTGGAAAAACCATAAAGCTCACGCCGTTATGAGGATCGGTTTCCGGCGCAACGAGCACGATGCGGTTGAGCGGCACTTCAATCGTTTCAATTTCATTGGCTTCGCCAAAGCGCGCTTGAAAGGTAAGCCAGCCGTCGGCCATTGCAAAGCGGTTTACCGCCAGCTCGGAGATATCGAGCACGATGGCATTCCCCTTGGCAAATTCGCGCGGCACGATGCAGGCATCGTCGAGCTGCACCCAAATGTAGGTGGATACGCCCTGCGCTTCACAGTAGGCGCGCACCGTTTCAATGACCTCGGCGCGCAGTTGCATGTTGCTCGACATCTTCTTCAGTTCTCCATTGAAAAGCCGGCGCTTGCTAAAACGCCGGCTTTTTCATCTCGGGCTCTTCCGCACTCGGCGCAGCCCAGCTTAGTTGCGCATTGTGCGTTCCTGCGGCGTCATCGAATCGATAAAGGCCGGACGAATGAAAAGGCGCTGACGATAGGTCTCGAGCTTGCCTGCAGTGGCCGGCAGATCAATGCCGTAGTACTCAAGGCGCCAAAGAATCGGCGAGAGCACCGCATCAACCATGCCGAAATCATCCGACAGGAGGAATTTCGTTTCGCCGATGCGGAAGGAGAGGATCTCAAGGTTTTCGCGCAGGCGCAGACGGGCGTGATCCTTGCGCTCGGGCGTCGACTTCGAATTCTCAAGCGTACGGATGTGCGGGAAGATTTCGCGCTCGATCACGTGCAGGAAAAGGCGCGTGCGGGCGCGGCCGACCGGATCGGCCGGCATAAGCTGCGGATGCGGGAAGCGCTCGTCAATATATTCGTTCACGACGAACACGTTGTAGAGAAGAAGATCGCGCTCGAGCAGAACGGGCAGTTCGCCGTAGGGCGTCAGCTGCGCCAGATCCACGGTGTTTTCATTCTCGGTAAAGCCGTCGACGTCGATCGATTCGATCTGGAAGTCGCACCCCTTTTCATTGAGGATGATGCGGCTCATCTGAGAGAACGGGCAGGTGGGGCCCGAGTAAAGGATCATCATGGTTGGAGCTTTTCCTTCAGGTATTTCGCGTCCTGCCGAAAGCCGCTCCCGTTTATTAGGGAACGCCAAGGCAGATTGTTGATTTTATCGAAAATGAGGGCTGCTTGTCTTTTTAGAGCCGCCCTCTTTTTGCTGCGCCGATGCGGCGGGTGGAAGAATCAAACCGGATTGTCGACGGGTATGAAGATACATTCCACATCCGGGAATTCCGATTCAATGTGGCGCCCGAGCGCCTGGATCCCAAATTGCTCTGTCGCATAGTGGCCGCCGGCCAAATAAACGCAATCTGTTTCTCGAGCTTCGTAGGGCGTCGCTTCGCGAACCTCACCCGAAAGGAAAAGATCGCAGCCGAGAGCAGCAGCATCCAGCAAATCCGACTGTGCAGCCCCCGAGCACCACCCGATGCGGGAAACGATTTTTTGAGCATTGCCGAAAAGCTGCGGACGCCGTCCGAGCACACGCGCCACGCGCTCGGCAAAAGCAGCCGCCGTCATTTCTCCGTCAATAAGCGTTCCGACATGCAGCAGATCCAGAAATCCTGTTCGGCTTTCCGTCTTCAGCCCAAGCAAACGAGCGAGTTGCGCGTTGTTGCCGACTGTTGGATGCGCATCAAGCGGAAGATGAAAGGCAATGAGATTCATGTTGCTCTCAATCAGAGCCCCCAGCCGGCGGCGCTTTATGCCGACAACCGGACTCGGCTCGCCCTTCCAGAACCAGCCGTGATGAACCAGCAGTGCATCGGCGCCGATGGCTGCCGCTTTTTCGATAAGCTCAAGCGAGGCGGAAACGCCGAGCGCAATTTTTCTGATGTCATCCTTGCCCTCAACCTGCAGGCCGTTGGGCGCATAATCTTGAAACTTGTCCGCTTCGAGATACGTTTTGAGATACTCGACCAGCGCCTTTGTCTTCATCCTGTTCTTCCTCCATAAAACGCAAGCGCATGAAAAACCCGCACGCCACCGACAAAAAAGCATTTGCCAAACAGCTTTGGCTGCTCTTTTCGCAGGCCGTGACTATCGGCTGCGGGCTTATTTTCGCCTATGAAGCGCTTTTGGGACGCTCAGCTGAAGCACCTGCGGAAAAAAGCGATCCGATTGCCGCCATTGCGACGGGCGAGCTCGTCGCAGCCGCCAACAACTTCAGCGCAGCAGTTGAACGCGCGGCGCCTGCTGTCGTCAACATCTTCAGCAGACGGCTTGTGCCAGGGCAGCATGCCGAAGAGCTCGGCAGCGACTGGAACAACTTCCCCGAACTTCACATGTCCGCGCTCGGCAGCGGCGTCATCGTTGCAGCCAACGGCAGCATCCTTACAAATTACCACGTGGTTGAAGACGCCTCCAATCTCTTTGTGGCCCTCGCAGACGGCCGGCGATTTGAAGCGCGGCTGCTTGGCTCCGATCCGGAAACCGATCTCGCGCTGCTCAAGGTCGACGCAGAATCACTCCCAGTCATAGAGCTCGGCCAAAGCGAGAACCTTCAGATCGGCCAAGCAGTGCTTGCCATCGGAAACCCCTTCGACGTCGGCCAGACCGTCACCTACGGCATCGTCTCCGCGCTAGGCCGCCACGGTTTCGGCCTCAACAACTACGAAGACTTCATACAAACGGACGCTGCAATCAACCAAGGCAACTCGGGCGGCGCGCTCGTTGACCTGACAGGTGCGCTCGTTGGCATTAATTCCGCCATTTTCTCCCCCGACCAATCCGAAGGCTCCGTCGGCATCGGCTTTGCGATCCCGACCTCAATCGTCCGCGAAGTGCTCCCTGCCATGATGGCGGGCCGCCATATTGAACGCGGCTATCTCGGCTTCGTGCCGCGCGAATTCGGCGAAGAGCTTGCACAGGACCTGGGGCTCGCAGTCCGATCGGGCGTGCTCGTGAAGGAAGTGATTGCGGAGAGCCCCGCGGCAGACGCCGGCATGCATACCTTTGACATCATCCTCGCCATCAACGGTCGTCCCGTCAAGCATGCCAATCGCATGCTGCAGCAGATTGCACAGCTTGTTCCCGGACAAAATGTCAAGGTCGACATTTTGCGAGGCACGACGAGAATGGCGCTCAATGTGCGGGCAAGCACACGGCCGCTCGGCTCTCGCGAGCGGGAAGTGCTGATCCCGCTGCCGGAAGAAGAGGTCGAGGCGCAATGAGATCAGAAGAAAAACGCCTGGCCAGAAAGAATCCTGGACAGGCGTTTGCCATAACGATGCTCAGCTAGAAGGTGCCGTTCGGTTATTCCTCCGACTCATCTGCATTCTGCTTGGCCTTGTCGGCTTCGATTTCTTCGCTCGAGCGGCCGAAATACTTCACAAGCATGATCCCGAGCTGGAAAAGCAGAACGAGCGGCACAGCCAGCAGGATCTGCGAAAGCGCGTCGGGCGGCGTAAAGATGGCGGCGAGGACGAAAGCGCCTACGATGACGTAGGGACGCGCTTTCGTGAGCTTCTCATACGACGCAAAGCCCACGCGATTGAGCACCACCACGATGATCGGCACTTCGAAAGTGACGCCGAAGGCGAGGAACATCGTCAGCACGAAGCTGAAATAGGCGTCGATGTCCGGCGCAAAGTTCACAGACTCGGGCGAGAAGCCGGCGATGAACTGAAAGACCACACGAAAAACGATGAAGTAGCAGTACGCCATCCCAAGCGCAAACATCACGATCGAAGAAATGAGGATCGGGAGCGCAAGGCGTTTTTCTCGGCGGTAGAGCGCTGGCGCAATGTAAGCCCAGCACTGGTAAAGCACTACGGGCAGCGCTATCAAAAAGGCAACGAACAGCGTTACCTTGAGCGGCACAAAGAAGGGCGCCACCACGCCCGTGGCAAGCAGCTTCACGCCTTGCGGAAGTGCAACCATGAGCGGCTCCGACAGAAAGTCGAAGATGTCCTTCATGAAGGGCGAGAGTGCAAGAAACACAACGATGATGGCAAGCGAAGCCTTCACCATGCGGTTGCGCAATTCGACGAGGTGGCTCATGAGCGGCTGCTCGTTGGCGGGATCGTCGGGTGCCTCAAGCTGTTTCGGATCGTCTGACATGCTCGCAAATCCTTATCGGTAGATTCGGGTGCGGTTGCTGCGGGCGCGGGGCGCAAGACCGCGGCGGCGGCCGACGGTGCCGCCCATGTTGGTCTCGCGCATGCCGAGTTCGCGGCGCAGCCGTTCTATTTCCTGCGCCAGTTCGTCAACAGAAGGTCCGCTGTGGTAGCGCTTCTTGAATGTCTTCGGCTCCGTCCAGCCGCCGTAGGGCACCGGCGTCGTGTCCTCTTCCTTGGCGCCCCAGCCGTAGACCTCAGCAAGATCTTCCGGCGTTGTGGTTCTAACCTTTTGAATGACAGGCTTGGCCGCTGCATCAGCGGTCTGCGCGGCAGCGGCATCCGCCGTCTTGTCGGCCACGGCATCCTCAACGGTCGACTCAATCGACTCGCCCGCCGCTTCAACGGCCTTGGCCGTTTCATTCATGTTCTTTTCGATGTCAGTCGCGGCTGATTCCACCTCGGTCTTGACGTCGTTGGCGATCGCCTGAGCCTCCTCCTGAATCTTCTTGAGTTCGGAGAGTTCTGTTTCGCGATCGATGTCGGACTTCACCTGCGCAACAAAGCGCTGCGCTTTGCCGATCCATTCGCCGGCCGTGCGCGCTACAACGGGCAGGCGCTCCGGCCCAAGGACCACCAGCGCCACGATGCCCACGACGAGCATTTCGCTGAAACCGAAATCAAACATGACACCTCTGCTTCAATGCGTAAAAGGCCGCGGAAACGCTTCGGCGCTGCCGCGGTCCATGGCATGACAAGTACCGGACCGTTTCCCGAAGCGGGAAAGGCGGTCCGTACATGCGGTCGTTGAAACGACGATCAAGCCTTCGGCTGCTGCTCTTTGGCTTCAACGTCGATGGTTTCGCTCTTGGCGGCCGTCTTGTCCTGAGCGATTTCCTTCTTCGGCGCCTGCGCGGCGGCTTCATCGCCTTCGCGCATGCCTTCCTTGAAGCCCTTGATGGCGCCGCCGAGATCCTTGCCCATGTTCTTGAGCTTGCCGGTGCCGAAAACAAGCACGACGATCACGAGAACGATCAGCCAATGCCAAACGGAAAGGGAACCCATTTATTTCTCCTGCTGGTCTGTTGCGCCTGCCCCGCCTCTGCGGACGCAAGCACACTTGAAAAACTTTTACTTCCAGGGCTGAGGGCCGCCCATCACGTGAACATGAAGATGCGGCACTTCCTGCCCGCCGTCGCGGCCGGTATTGATTACCACGCGGAAGCCGTTCCCGCAGCCCTCCTGAAGTGCAAGGGTGCGGGCAAGCGCAAGCATTTTACCCAAAAGCGGCGTGTCTACTGCTTCGCAATGGGCCAAAGACTCGATGTGCTTCTTCGGAATAATCAGAAAATGAACGGGGGCCTTCGGATTGATGTCGCGGAAGGCAAAGACTTCGTCATCTTCATAAATCTTGCTGCTCGGAATGTCGCCCCGGGCGATCTTGCAAAAAATGCAATCTTCTTTCTGCATGGCTTCAATCACCTCAAAACTCTTCTAGGCACGGACGCTTGCGCCCCAAGCCCAGTCCGTCAATTATTGCGCAGGAGCATTCTCCGGCGCCATATGTTTTTATCCGTTGCGCTCTCATTGACGGATGCGCTCAATGTCTGCGCCAAGCGCGCGCAGCTTTGCTTCCATGTGCTCGTAGCCGCGGTCGAGATGGTAAAGGCGATCGACCGTGCTCACGCCTGAAGCGGCAAGCGCAGCAATGACGAGGGAAGCGGAAGCGCGCAGATCCGTCGCCATCACGTCTGCCCCAGAGAGCGCTGGCACGCCTTCAATATGGGCGTTGTTGCCTTCCGTCAAGATCCTTGCGCCAAGGCGGTTGAGTTCGGGCACATGCATGAAGCGGTTTTCGAAAATCGTTTCCGTAATTTGCGATGCGCCGTCGGCCAGCGCAAGCACAGCCATGAACTGCGCCTGCATATCGGTCGGAAAGCCGGGATGCGGCTGCGTGCGAATTCGCACAGGCTTCGGGCGCTCATTCATGCGCAGGCGGATCCAGTCGGCGCCGGTTTCAACGCTACAGCCCATTTCGCGCAGCTTGCCGATCACAGCCTCGAGGTCGGCCGGCACGCAGTGCATCACAAGAACATCGCCCTTCGTTGCCGCAACGGCGCAAAGGAAGCTGCCGGCTTCGATGCGGTCTGGAACGACTGCATGTTCGGCTGGGCCGAGCGCTTCAACGCCGTCGATCACAATGGTGGCGGTTCCTGCGCCTGAGATCTTTGCGCCCATGGCATTAAGGCAGACAGCCAGATCCACAACCTCCGGCTCGCATGCCGCATTTTCGATAATCGTGCGCCCTTCGGCCAAAACAGCGGCCATCATCAGGTTCTCGGTGCCGGTAACGGTCACCATGTCCGTCACGATGCGCGTCCCCTTGAGGCGGCCGCATTTCACATTGACGTAGCCATGATCGATTTCAACATCGGCGCCCAGCGCCTTGAGCCCTTTGATGTGCTGATCAACGGGGCGCGCACCGATCGCGCAGCCGCCCGGCAGGCTCACCTGCGCACGTCCGAAGCGGGCAGCGAGCGGGCACAGGGTCAGAATCGAGGCGCGCATCGTTTTCACGAGGTCATAGGGCGCCGTCGTCGACGTAACGGCGCCCGCATTAAGGCGCACATCGCTGCCGCTGCGCTCCACACGAACGCCCATGCCTTCTAGAAGCTTGAGCATCGTGCGAACGTCGGCAAGATCAGGCACCTCGTGAAGAACGAGATCGTGAGCGGAAAGAAGCGAAGCGGCGAGAATCGGCAAGGCGGCATTCTTGGCGCCCGAGGTGCGAACTTCACCAACCAAGCGGCGTCCGCCGCGAATCTTGAGTTTTTCCATTTGGAGATACTTGTCTGTGCAAACCGTCTCTGCGCCCAAACGGCGCGAATCGGGAACGGAAGGGAGTCGCCATGATAATCGTCGCGCCGCGTTGCGGCTTGGCAAACGCGGCGCAAAAATGCATCTGGATGCGACTGCTTCAGGCGTCGGCAGCTTCAACGGGAATGAACTGCGCAACGTTGTAAAGTGCTGCAAGCGCCGAAAGTTCGGCGGGCATGCCTCGCACGACGAGCGTGAGCCCGCGCTTTTTCGCTCGGCGAATTGCGCTGAGCAGAATCGAAAGCATGGCGCTGTCGGCATGGCGCAGTGCGGAAAGATCAATAACCGCATCGCCGGCTTCCAGCGCAGCGAGTATTTCGCGCTTCACTTCAGGCGCCGTCTCGAAATTCACCCGCTCGCGCTGCAGCTTCATTTTTTAGCTCCAGGGGACTTCATGCCGGCAGCCAGACTCTCGCCCTTTTCACGGAACTGCCGAATCAATCCGTCGACGCCTTCCTGATTGAGGATGCCGGCAAACTGCGAACGGTAGTTCTCAACCATCCAGATGCCCTCAATATTGACGTCGACGATTTTCCACTCGCCGGCCTTCGTGCGGTAGATGCGGTAGTCGAGCCCTGTGGGTTCAGGCGTTGAAGCGCTCTTCATGAGCGTGCGAATGACCATTTCATCCCGGACGGCCTTCGAGCGCGTAGGACGAAGCTCAACCGTTTGATCGGTCACGTTGGCAAGCGCGCCGGAATAAACACGCATCAGGAGGAGTTCAAAGCCCTCTTCGAGGCTTTTCTTCTGCTCCGGCGTGGCGGTGCGCCATTTCGGACCGACCGTCATGCGGGTCATCATGGTGAAGTCGACCGCGGGCATGATGAGGCCGTCGACAAGCTGGCGAACTGCTTCAATATCACCGCTCTTGAGGGACTTGTCGCTGCGAATGCGGTCGAGCACTGCGTTGTTGAGATCGAGAATGAATTTGAAAGGATCGCCCTTGTCGTCATAGGGAAGGTCCGCCGCAAGCGCGGCGGGCATGCGGACTGCGGCGACCACAGCCAGTGCGGCGCCCAAAAGCGTTCTGCGGTCAATCATGTTCTTATGCCTCTTGCAAAATATGGCGGCTGATGCTTCGATCTTAACGCCTCATTCATCGAACTCGAGCGGCGTGAGCGTCTCGAGCTCCTCCTCTTCATCGAGCGCCTGACCATCGCGGACAAGATTAGCGCGCATCGCGAGATAGGCATCGCGCACCGCAACGTACTCATCAAGCGTGCTGGCACGCACGTTCTCAAGCTGCAGCAGCTGCGCGCGTCCGTCGACAAAGACCACCACCGCAATGCCGGCCGAAAGCCACCAGTCTTCGTGCCAAAGCGCATAGGTGAGCGGACTCGTGCCGAATTCTTCCACGTAGCGCGTTACGTCGCGCCCGCTCGAAGGGCCGAGGAACGGCAGTACGAGATAGGGCCCGGGCGGCACGCCCCAAACGCCGAGCGTCTGTCCGAAATCTTCCCGGCGCTCATTCATGCCGATCATTTCAGCCACATCGAACATGCCGGCGATGCCGAAGGTTGAATTGACGAGGAAGCGGAAAACGGACGTGACGCCGTCGTCGACCTTGCCCTGAAGCGTATTGTTGAGCGCATTGCTCGGTTCAAAAAGATTCGCCGACATGCGCGTGACGCGATTTCGTACGAATTCAGGCGTCCACTCCACGTAGGCAGTGGCAACGGGCTTGGCAACAGCACGATCAAGCGCATCGTTGAATGCCCACATGTTGCGGTTGAACTTCTCAAAGGGATCGGCGGGATTCGTGCCGGCATCGGGCGGCAGCTGCGCGCAGCCCGCGGCTAAAAGCGCGGCAAGCGCCGCTGCGGCGCCCGCAGCGAAGCGCCGAAGCGATGACATAGTCGGGTTTTGCATCAAATTCTCCGGATTTGGGTCGAGGCGCGCGCCAGGCTCTGCAGATCAGTCGCCCTGCTTTTCAGCCGTTGAATAGAGGAACTGGCTGATGAGGTTTTCGAGCACGACAGCCGACTGTGTGCGGGAAATGCGGCTGCCGTCCTTCAGATTTTCCATGTCGGCGCCGGCTTCAAGGCCGACATACTGCTCGCCGAGAAGGCCAGCCGTCAGAATCTTGGCCGACGTATCCGCTGGGAAAGGATATGCCGCGTCCATTTCCATCGTCACGCGCGCCTGAAAGATTTCAGGGTCGAAGACGATCGACTTGACGCGCCCGACGACGACGCCGGCGCTTTTGACGGCTGCGCGCGGCTTGAGGCCGCCGATGTTGTCGAATTCCGCCGTAACGAGGTACGTCTTGTGACCGAAGGAAAAGCTGCCGAGGTTTGCTGCCTGCAGCGACATAAAGAGCGCCGCGAGGAAGCCGAGCACGATGAAGAGCCCGACCATAATTTCAAGAGAACGCGTCTTCTGCATGATGTTGCTCGTCGTTGCGTAAAAACTAAACAGTCGTAAACATCCACGCGGTCATGATGAAGTCAAGCGCGAGGACAAGAAGAGAAGAAACGACCACGGTGGTTGTGGTGGCGCGCGCTACGCCGTCGGGCGTAGGACGTGCCGTATAGCCTTCGTAAAGCGCTACCAGCGTTACGGCAATGCCGAAAACGACGCTTTTGACGAAGCCGTTGAGAATGTCATGGAAAACATCAACCGAACTTTCCATTTGAGACCAGAAGGCGCCGCTGTCGGTGCCGATCAGTCCGACGCCAACAATCCACGCGCCGATGATGCCGATCGCTGAAAATACCAGCGCAAGAATAGGCATCGCGATGAGGCCGCCCGCCAAGCGCGGCGCGATGACGTGCCGCATCGGATCTACGCCCATCATTTCCATGGCAGTGAGCTGTTCGCCAGCGCGCATCAGGCCGATTTCGGCGGTGAGCGCCGTGCCGGCGCGCCCCGCAAAAAGAAGCGCCGTCACGACAGGACCAAGCTCCCGGACAAGCGATAGCGCAACCAGGACGCCGAGCGCTTCTTCGCTGCCGTAGCTAACAAGCACGTAATAGCCCTGAAGTCCGAGAACGAAGCCCACGAACAGCCCTGAAACACCGATGATGAGCAGCGAATAGTTGCCGATGAAGTGGATCTGTTCAACAACGTATCGCAGCTTCACGCTGCCGAGCCGCACAAAGGCGGTCACGGAAAAAAGGCCGAAGCGGCCGATGCCGCGGATCGTTTTGAAAACGCGCTGGCCTAAAAGCGCGAAAAAATCAAGCAATCCCTTCATGATTCTGCGCCTCCGATGCCGAGATCGACACCGTAGTCGGGCGCCGGATAATGGAAGCGCACCGGGCCGTCCGGCAGGCCGCCGATAAACTGCTTGACAAAGGGGTCGTCAGAGCGGCGAAGCTCTTCGGGCGTGCCCTCGGCAGCAACGCGTTGCGAGGAAATCATATATACGTAGTCGGCAATTTCAAATGTTTCGGCAACGTCGTGCGTCACGATGAGCGAAGTTGCGCCGAGCGCGTCATTGAGACGCCGGATCAGATTGGCGGTAACGCCCATGGAAATCGGGTCGAGGCCGGCGAAAGGCTCGTCGTAAAGAATGAGCGCCGGATCAAGCGCGATCGTGCGTGCAAGCGCCACTCGGCGGGCCATCCCGCCGGAGATTTCCGAGGGCATCAACGAGGCCGCGCCTCGCAGACCGACGGCCGCGAGCTTCATTAAAACAAGATCGCGGATCATCTCTTCATCGAGCTTCGTCTGCTCGCGCATTGGAAATGCGACGTTTTCAAAAACGGAGAGGTCCGTAAACAGTGCGCCGAACTGAAACAGCATGCCCATTTTTCGGCGCATCCGATAGAGCGCACGCTCGTCGTCGGGATCGACCTTTTCGCCGCAAAAAGTGATGGTTCCGCTTTGCGGCTTCAGCAAGCCGCCGATCAGCTTGAGAAGCGTCGTCTTGCCCATGCCGGAGCCGCCCATGATGGCAACGACCTGCCCGGCGCCGAAACGCATCGAGACATCCTTCAGAATCAGGCGGCTGCCGTAGCCGAAGGTGAGATGATCGATCAGAAGAGAGTCATTCATCGCACTACCCATCAGAGCCCTCTGCTCGGTTCGTATCGCACGCCTCTGGCTATGCCGAGAGACGCAAGAAGCGGATCGTCAGGCGCAATGCTGTTGGCCTGCAGAATGGCGAGCTCGCTCTCGGAAAAAAGCGCCGGACGCTTCTTTTCAAAGTCAACGAATACCCATTCCGTCGCGCCGACAAAAAGAAGATCCTCGCCGCGACGGATGGCATAGCGTCGCAGACTCGCCGCGCCTCGCCAGCTCTGAATCCACGAAAACATGTCAAGCACATCGCCTTCGAAGCACGGCCGAAGGTATTCGGCCCAGTGCTCGCGGGCAACCCACGTGCGCCCCATCGCCCGAAGCACTTCGAAGCTCCAGCCGACCGCCGAGGCGTGGTGCGTTGCAATGCGCTCCATCCATTTCAGGTATTCGCGGTTGTTCACATGTCCGAGAACGTCGATCGACTCTGCGCCGACGACAAACGTCTCGCGAAAAATCCGTTCCGTCATTCGTAGCTTGTTTTGGCGCGGCCCGTCCAAGGGCCGGCGCGAAAGAAGAAAAACGACTTCGACGCGCTCCCTGCGCAGCAAAGAACTGAACGCGCGTTCAGAACTTATAAACGAAAAGGCGCTCGGAAGCGGGAGGCGCGCGCCGTTCTTTCAACCGCCCCGTCCGCGCTTGTGAGCGCTGTCGAAATATGCGTTTTGCGAGTGGGTTATTTTACGTCAGGCGCTTGGCGCGCTGCTCGCTGCATTCAAAAGAACTGTTGCAAAGGAAGCTGTGCAGCATGCGCATGCCGCACAGACCCCCCTCGTATAATGGCCGCTTAAATCGGGCTTCGCCGCAGGCCGGCGCGCATTGAGGCGCATTTTTCCTGCCGGACTGCCGCGCCGTTTCGAAGCCGCAACAGTTTTTCTTTTTTTCGTCTCCGGAGCATCGGTGTCGACAAAACCCAAAAAAGCCGCACGCACCACCGCAAAGCGCAGCTCCCGAATCGGCACATTTTTCAAATGGTTTGCCGGCATCTGCGCTGCCGGGCTGGCCGCGGGCATACTTCTCGCCGTCTTCGTCTTCGCTTTCATCTATCGTCAGCTTCCGCCGCTTGACACGCTTACGGACTACCGTCCCAAAGTGCCCCTTCGCATCTGGAGCGCCGACGGAAAGCTCATCGGCGAATTCGGTGAAGAGCGCCGCGACTTTGTGCATCTGAGCGAAATCCCTGCACACGTCAAGGATGCCATCCTCTGCGCAGAAGACGCCGACTTCTATGAGCATCCCGGCATTGAAATTACCGGCATTCTGCGTGCGGCCGTCATCAACGTGCTTATGGGGCGGCGCGCGCAAGGCGGCTCCACCATTACGCAGCAAGTGGCGAGAAATTTCTTCCTGACCTCGGAGCGCACCTACACGCGAAAGCTCTACGAGATCGCCATGTCCTTCAAGATCGAAAGCCAGCTCACGAAGGACGAGATTCTCGAGATCTACATGAACCAGATCTATCTCGGGCAGCGCGCCTACGGCTTCTCAAGCGCTGCGAGAACCTATTTCGGCCGTCCGCTCTCCGAGCTGAGCGTTGGCGAGGCAGCCACGCTCGCCGGCCTGCCTGTTGCGCCTTCAGCCTACAACCCGATCGTCAATCCGACCCGCGCGACCATGCGCCGCAACTATGTGCTGCGCCGCATGTACGACCTCGGCCGCATAGATGAGCTCACCTACCAGAGCGAAAAAGCGCAGCCGATGCAGACGCGGCGCATCGCCAGCGAGGAGGAGCGCATTGCTTCGGGCGAAAAGGACGACAAGGTGACAGCCCACTATGCTGCGGAGCTCGCCCGCATGCTTGTTTATGACATTTTCGGCGAGGAAACCTATTCCCGCGGCCTAAATGTCTACACGACGATCAACACGGTCGACCAGCGCGCGGCCGTTGAAGCGGTGCGCACGCACCTCATCGCCTACGATCGCAAATACGGCTACCGCGGACCGGAAGGGTTCGTTGACGTCAGCAACCCCGAAGAGCGCGCCAAGGCAATTCGCACAGCGCTTTCACGCACAGCCTCTTCCCCGTTCATGCTGCCTGCGGTCGTGCTTGAAGCATCGCCCAAGAAGGTGGTCGCTGCGATCTCTGCCAATGAAACCGTTACGCTCGATGCGGAAAGCTACCGCTTCGGACGTCGTTATCTAGCCGCCAAACCTTCCAAAAAGATCGATCCGATTCGCCCCGGCTCCATTATTCGCGTGATGCGCCACGAAACCGGCAAGGGAAAGAACAAGACGCTCGGCTGGACGCTCGCGCAGGTGCCGCGCGTCGAGGCGGCATTTGTGGCGGCAAATTTCAACACCGGCGCCGTTAATGCGCTTGTGGGCGGGTTTGACTTTAATCTCAACATGTTCAACCACGTTACGCAGGCGTGGCGGCAGCCTGGTTCGAGCTTCAAGCCTTTCATCTATTCGGCTGCGCTGGACAAGGGGTTCTCGCCGGCAACCGTTATCAACGACGCCCCCATCTCCATCGACCCGAAACTCACTGGCAACCGACTCTGGGAGCCCAAAAACTACGACAACAAGTTTGAAGGGCCGATGCCGCTCTACCGAGCGCTCGAAAAGTCGAAGAACCTCGTTTCCATCCGCGTGATGCAAGCCATCACGCCGCAATATGCGCAGCAGTATGTAACCCGCTTCGGCTTCTCACCCAAAGACCATCCTGCCAACCTGCCGATGGCGCTCGGCGCAGGCAGCGTGACGCCTTGGCAAATGCTCGGCGCATATGCCGTTTTCGCCAACGGGGGCTACCGTGTTCTGCCCTATCTGATCGATCGGGTCACAGACGCCGACGGCCGAACGCTCATGCAGGCGACAAACCGCCAAGCGGGCGACGAATCCATTCGAGCCATCTCTGAAAGAAACGCCTTCATCATGAATTCGCTCTTGCACGGCGTTGCAGTTCGGGGCACGGCAAGACGCGCCACGCGCGACCTGAAGCGCAATGATATCGCTGGCAAAACGGGCACCTCGAACGACAGTCATGACGCATGGTTCTGCGGTTATGCGGGCAATGCTGTCGCCGTGGGCTGGATGGGATACGACACGCCAAAGCCGCTCGGCTCTCGTGAAACGGGCGGCGGCCTTGTGCTGCCAATTTGGGTTGACTATATGCGCACCGCGCTCAAAGGCGTACCGGAAACAGTACGAGTTCAGCCCGAATCCGTCGTTGAGCGCGATGGTCTGCTTTACTACCGAGACCCCGTCAAAGGCATTCTTCCCGGCGAAGGCATGCCGAGCTCAGAGGATGTGAGCAACGAGACCCGCGAACTCGTGCGCGATCAAATCTTCTGATTTGCTGATGCATCCCATGAAGTCCCCGACAGCCGCACTGCGGTTGCCGGGGATTTTTCATCGGGGAGCCGTCGATCGGCTGCATTAAGCTTGAAGAGGCTAATTGTTCGCAAGGCGCTCGGGCGAGCTGTCTGCGTCTCTGAAAAAAGGCCACGAACCTCGAAACACCGTCTCGCGTAACAATAAAATGACTGCGCAGCTGCGCGATGCAACGCGCGTTTTCTTATCATCCGCGCAACTTCGAGATCGCAGATTCGGCCGCTTCCTGGAGCGTGCGCCCCGTTTTTGGATCTATCCACTCATCGCCGCGCTTTTCGAAATGAAAGCCGCCAAGATGAGAGGCCAGCCAAATTTCCTGCATGGGTGTCTGGATATTCACGACAACCTGCGCGCCGGACTCGAGTTCGATCGTAAGCACATTGCCGCTTCTGGAGCAGTCGAGATCGTCGTTGGCTGCTTCAAGCGCATCCTGCAAATGCTCGAGCGCCTTATCGGCAGTAGCCAGAAACAATGTTTCGTCCATTTTTTCCCTTTTCGTCATTGTCATGATTAAAAAAACCTTCCTTCTCGGCGCGATCGCAGCGCTTTTGAGCCTCTCGCTCGCCGGCTGCGGCCTCAAGGGCGACCTTTACATGCCGGGCGATGAGCCCGAGTCCGCGCAACGAGGATTTTGATGCCATGACCGCCTCGAATGTCGACCAAGAGCATAGCGAAAGCATCATGCCCGCGCAGTGCTTTCGGCGAAGCGCCAAGGACGGCTCGCTCTGGTGCGAGGATGTGCCGCTCGAAAACATCGCACGACGCTTCGGCACGCCAACTTATGTGTATTCAAGAAAAATGGTCGAGTCGCGCTTTGACGCTTACGACAGCGCTTTCGGCCAAACGCCGCATCTTGTCTGCTATGCAGTAAAAGCCAACGCGACGCTCGGCATTCTTGAACTTCTCGCCCGACGCGGCGCCGGCTTCGACACGGTGAGCGCGGGCGAAATTCTGAAGGCGGTCGCCGCCGGTGCTGATCCGTCAAAAATCGTTTTTTCGGGCGTCGGCAAATCCCGTCCCGAAATTGCGCTTGCACTCTTTGCCGGCATTCGCTGCTTCAATGTTGAAAGCGTCGAAGAGCTCGAGCGCATCGAAGCCGAAGCTGCGCGCCTAGGCCGCCGCGCTCCGATTGCCGTGCGCGTCAATCCAGACGTTGACCCGCATGTTGAAGAACGGATTGCAACAGGACTCGGCACCTCAAAATTCGGCGTTGACCGTGCGGACGTACTGCCGCTTTATCGCCGCGCCAAAATGTTGCCGCACATCGACATCGTTGGCATTTCCTGCCATATCGGCAGCCAAATCCGCACAACGGCGCCCTATCTTCAGATGGTGACTGTGCTCGCTGACATTGTTCATGCACTGCGTGCCGAAGGCATCACGCTGCAGCATATTGATTTCGGCGGCGGCGCGGGCGTTGCATATCGCCCCGGCGAAGAAACGCTTGATCCCCGCACGCTGGTTGAGGCGCTCACGGCTGAAGTCCGCCGACTTCTGCCTGAAGGAAACCTAACAGCACTCATTGAACCTGGGCGGTCCATTGTTGCGGAAGCCGGCGTGCTCCTGACGCGCGTCGAGTTTCTCAAGCATGCCGGCGCTGGCACACGCTACGCCATTGTCGACGCTTCAATGACCGACCTGCTGCGCCCGGCGCTTTACGGCGCCTGGCATGAAATCGAGCCCGTAGCCGCTTCCTCCGATAACGATGAAGCTGCGCCAGTATCGATTGCAGGGCCCGTGTGCGAATCAACGGACATTCTCGGACGCAATCGACACCTTGCCGCTCGCGATAATGAGCTTCTCGCTGTACGCACAGCCGGCGCCTACGGCCGCTCGATGGCTTCCAACTACAATTCGCGGCCGCTACCCTTTGAAGTCCTCGTTTCCGGCAATCAGATCGAACCGCTGCAGTGTCGTCGACAAACGCCGCTCGACTTGATCGCAACGCAGCAATCACTGCTGCAAGCCGATCGATCTTCGGAAAATCGGGCGCGCGCGGCTCAACTTTATGAAGAAACTGCCGATTTTGTCCGCTTCATGAAGGAAAGCCTCGAACGAAGCTGAAGCCTTTTCTGCAAATATCCTCGGGTTTTGCCTTAGAATGACTCAACGCCGGATTTCTTCCCGCTTGCGGGAAGGAACTCGGCGTTTTTTGCGTGTGCGGTCCGCGACCGTTCGGCCGGAGAACATTCGACCGATCGCGTCCGTCACCGCGAATCCACTTTTTTCGCGGATTCCCCAAGCGCCTGCGGCCCAAGCGGAATCCTCTCCTTCTGATGCTGAGAGGTTTTTAGGCATGCATATTGAGAACACCATTCGTCTCGACTTCAAGGACGTGCTCATCCGTCCGAAACGCTCCACGCTCACGAGCCGCAGTGAGGTCGACATTACGCGCGAATTCAAATTCCTGCATTCGAGCGAAAAATACCACGCGATCCCTATCATCGCGGCGAATATGGACACGACCGGCACATTTGAGATGGCCGAAGCGCTTGGCCGTCACGGCCTGTCGACGGCGCTGCACAAGCATTACACGATCGACGAATACGTTGACTTCTTTACACGCCTTGAAGCCAAGCACACGGCGTTCTACTCGCTCGGCATCGGCGACGGCGATTGGCAAAAGTTCCGCGAAACGATGCGCCGCGCGCCTGAAGGCGCAATTCGCTACGTTTGCATTGACGTCGCCAACGGCTATACCGAAGCCTTTGTCGCATTCGTTCGCAAGGTGCGCGACACTTATCCTGACCTTGTCATCATGGCAGGCAACGTCGTCACCGGCGACATGACCGAAGAGCTGCTGCTCTCGGGCGCCGATATCGTCAAGGTCGGCATCGGCCCGGGCTCCGTCTGCACTACCCGCAAAATGACTGGGGTCGGATACCCGCAGCTCTCCGCGGTCATCGAATGCGCCGATGCTGCGCACGGCCTAGGCGGCCGGATCTGCTCGGACGGCGGATGCACGGTGCCGGGCGACATTGCAAAGGCGTATGGCGGCGGCGCCGATTTTGTGATGCTCGGCGGCATGTTGGCCGGCCACAATGAAGCGGGTGGTGAAACCGTAGAGGTCGACGGCAAGTTCTTCAAGCGCTTTTACGGCATGAGCTCAAAAGACGCCATGGACAAGTATGCAGGCGGCGTCGCCAAGTACCGCGCAGCTGAAGGCAAGTCGGTCCTACTGCCTGCACGGGGCCCGGTCGAGCCCACCGTACAGCAGATTTTGGGCGGCGTGCGATCTGCCTGCACTTATGTCGGCGCCCGCCGCCTCAAGGAACTCACGATGCGGACGACATTCGTGCGCGTTTCCATGCAGACGAACGACATTTTCGGCAAAAGCTGATTTTGTCCGTTGACGGCGATCCAACAAACCTTAAAGAGAGCGGCCCGAGAGGACCGCTCTTTTCATTGAATGAAGCCGCATGCTTTCTACGCCATTCAACCGATGACGAAACTGGAGAGCCGCCGTAAGCTCATCTCTCGGAAATCAGTTTTCGGGAGAACATCATGAAGACGAATCTGAGCGAGTTCATCGTCAAAAACCGCACTTATGCGGAAAGCGTTTTCAGCGAAATCCGCCGCCTTTCCGCTTCACCCGCTCCCGGCCGCGGCGTCACCCGGCTTGGCTACAGCGCAATGGAAACCAAAGTCATGGGCGCGCTTGAAGAAAAAGGGCGCGCACTCGGGCTTGAAATTTCATTTGATCGGGCCGGCAATCTCTGGATGACGCTGCCCGGAGGCGACCGCAAGCTGCCGGGCATTGTTTGCGGCAGTCATGCCGACAGCGTTTTCGATGGCGGCAACTACGATGGCCTTGCCGGCATTGTTGCGGCGCTCCTGGTTGCCAAGACCATGAAGGATGAAGGCTTTGAGCCTAAGCGTGATTTTTCTGTTGTCGTGCTGCGATCCGAAGAACAAGGGCTCATCGGCTCGAAAGCGATGATGGGCAAACTATCCCCGGAAGACCTCGAGCGCCGCTGGCGGCCCGATGCGCCGACGCTCGGCGAATCCATTGCGGCATGCGGCATCGATCCTGCGCCGCTCATATCCGGTCAGCCCGTTGTCGATCCGAAGAAAATCGCCGCATTCATGGAGCTTCATATTGAGCAAGGCGTGCGTCTTGATCTGCCGGTCGGCCCCCGCGTCGGCATTGTCACGGGCATCAGAGGGCTCATCTGGCACCGAAATATTGAGTGCGTCGGCCGTACGGCGCATGCCGGCGCCATCGATTACGAATTCCGCCAAGATGCCCTTGCCGCCTCAATGGCTTTCCTCTCGCACATGCATGAACGATGGGCGGACCGCGTCGCGCGCGGCGAAGATCTGGTCTTTACGACAGGCATTTTAAAAACGCCAGATGCCGCAACCTTCAACAAAATCCCGGGACATGTTGCCTTTAGTCTGGACACGCGCTCGCTGTCCAATGAAACGCTCTCGAGCTTCTACGAAGAGTATCTGACTGCTGCCGGCCGATTCGCCAAAGCCTATGACGTCGAATTCCGGTTTGACCCAGTTGGCCGCCTTATTGCCCAGCAGAGCGATCCAATGCTGATGAAGCGACTGCACCGCGCCGCCGAAGAACTTGCTGTTCCTGTCATTGCGGAACCCTCAGGCGCCGGCCACGACGCACAGACCTTCGGTCTTGAGGGCATTCCTTTCGCGATGCTCTTCGTTTCGAATCAAAACGGCTCGCATAATCCCGATGAAGCCATGCGCACCGAGGATTTTCTTGCCGGTGCAGCAGTGCTTGCGCGTGCAGTGTTCGACTTCGACGCCTGAACGTAGTTTTTTTCGTACTGTGAAGCGGCGCGGACGGCTCGCTGCCGCTTCACTTCTCGGACAATGTACTCAAACCGCCAAGTAATACCGCAACAGAACGACGATCGCAGCGAGATAAGCTCTGAATCACCCCACTTTCCCCGGCAGAATGAAGAAACAACAGCATCAGCAGCACGCTGACTCATTCTCGGGAGAAATGCTCATGACGCTTAAACATCTCGCTGGTTTTTTGGCTGCAGCCGGACTTGCAATCGCGCTCGTCGGCTGTGGGGATGAGGCAAAGAAGCCCGCGTCACTTGCCGACGGGGGCAACGCTGCCCAAACGCTCAAGGTTGGCGTATCGCCCGTTCCTGGCGGAGACCTCATGAAGGAAATCGCGCCCGTTCTCGCCAAGGAAGGCATCCGACTCGAATCTATTGAATTCAGCGACTACATCCAGCCGAATCTTGCGCTTGCCGATGGTTCTCTCGATGCGAATCTTTTCCAGCACAAGCCCTACATGGATGATTTCGCCAAGGAGCATTCGCTCAAAATCGAATCGCTTGCATCAATCTTCATCGCGCCGATCGGCATTTACTCAAAAACGCTCAAGTCTCCGCAGGACATCGGCGAAAACGGCACAATCGCGATACCGAACGACCCAACAAACGGCCGCCGAGCGCTTCTGCTGCTTGAGCATGTCGGCCTCATCAAGTTGCGCACCGATGCGCCATTCCTCAAGTCTCCGGCAGATATTGCAGACAACCCGAAAAAGCTCAAGATCATAGAAGTCGAGGCCGCACAGCTGCCGCGCTCGCTCGAAGACGTCTCGCTTGCCGTGATCAACTGCAACTTCGCGCTCGGCGCCGGCCTGAATCCGATCAAAGACGCCATCGCCATTGAAGCCAAAGATTCGCCTTACGCAAATATTGTTGCTGTTCGTTCCGGCGAGGCCGATCGCCCTGAGCTTCAAGCGCTCAAGCGGGCGCTGACTTCTCCGGAAATCAAGAAATTCATCGAAGATAAATATCAAGGCTCGCTCATCCCAACTTTCTGATCTAGCCTGCAGAACTCGTCTTCTTTTTCCTGGTCCTGAAGAGCAAGTCTTTGGGACCTTTTTTTAAAATGCTCCCCGTAACGGCGCGCTAAGCTTGCGCGCCTAGCATCTTTCTCCGAACGACAAACCACTAGAGAACGCTTTGAGCATCTTCGATTCTGCACGCTTTCAAATTTCCGCTGCAAAACTTTCCGGCCTTCCGCCTGAAGACAAGCCCGAAATAGCTTTTGCAGGCCGCTCGAACGCCGGTAAATCCACAACGATCAATGTCCTAACGAGACAAACGCGTCTGGCCTTCTGGTCGAAAACACCAGGGCGTACGCAGCTCGTCAATTTCTTTTCGCTTTCAAGGAAAAGTCCGGAAGGCGGACGCGAAACAGTCGGCCATCTTGTGGACCTGCCGGGCTATGGCTTTGCGAAAACAAACGAAAACATTCGCAAATCCTGGTCCGAACTCGTCGGCGGATACATTGCCGAGCGCGGCTCGCTCGCGGGACTTGTCGTTGTAATGGATGCGCGGCGCCCATTCATGCCGACCGATGAATGGCTGATCGACTTCATGCGGGCAAGACCGGAAGTCAAAATGCATTGGCTTCTCAACAAAGCTGACCAGCTGAAGACGATGCAAAAACGCGAGACGCTGCGAATGGCAAAAAAGCGTGCTGAAGAATTCGGTCCAAACGTCTCCGTGCAACTTTTTTCCGGTCTCAAGAAAGAAGGCACGGAAGAACTTGCCGCCGTACTCGAGGATTGGCTTGTCCAGGCGGAAAACGCCGCAGCGTCGTCTGTCGCTGAGAACGGCAGCGAGGGCTAACATATTTTTCGTCGAGCCTTTCCGACCCGACGCAATTCAACAAACGAGGCATTCGATATGCAGACTCTTGGTTCCTACCCGTCCGTACGCATGCGCCGCATGCGCCACGATGACTTCTCCCGTCGTCTGATGCGTGAAAACGTCGTTACGCCGAACGACTTGATCCTGCCCGTGTTTGTGATGGAAGGCGTCAGCCGCCGCGAGCCGGTTCCGAGCATGCCTGGCGTTGACCGTCTCACCATTGACGAACTGCTCAAGGTCGCTGGCGAATGTGTCGAACTCGGCATCCCGATGATCGCGCTCTTCCCGCACATTGAAGACGATCTGAAAACACCGGACGGCCGTGAAGCCGCCAATCCCGACGGTCTGATTCCTCGTGCCGTGAAGGCGCTTAAGGCAGCCTACCCGCAGCTGGGCGTCATGTGCGACGTCGCGCTCGATCCGTACACTACGCACGGACAGGATGGCCTTATTGATGAAACCGGCTACATCCTCAACGACGAAACGATTGAAATGCTCGTCAAGCAGGTGATGGCTCAGGTGCAGGCTGGTGCCGATGTTGTAGCGCCCTCCGATATGATGGACGGCCGCATTGGCATCATCCGCAAAAAGCTTGAGGAAGAAGGCTACATTCACACCCGAATCATGGCTTATTCGGCGAAATACGCCTCTGCCTACTATGGCCCCTTCCGTGATGCTGTAGGTTCTTCGTCGAATCTCGGCCGCTCGAACAAAGCGGTTTATCAGCAGGACCCTGCCAACACGAACGAGGCCTTGTGGGAAGTGGGGCTCGACCTCGCTGAAGGTGCAGACATGGTGATGGTAAAACCCGGCGTTCCCTACCTTGATGTGCTCTGGCGCGTGAAGCAGGAATTCGGCGCTCCCACTTTCGCCTACCATGTTTCAGGCGAATACTCGATGCTCAAGTTCGCCGCTCTCGCCGGCGCCATCGATGAAAAGAAAGTGACCTTTGAAACGATGGTCTGCTTTAAGCGCGCAGGCGCCGATGGCATCCTCACCTATTGCGCTCTTGACGTCGCTCGCTGGATCAAGGAAGGCTACAACTACTAATCAGCAGCGCATTCCTTCAGAATTTAATAAAAAGCCTGCGGCTCTTTTTTGAAGACGCAGGCTTTTTTAACATTACGGGTTTCGCAACGGCATTGCTTCAGAAGCCGCCGCGAAAACGCCGCAACTCTCGTCCTTCCTTCTTGGTTGGACGGCCGTGCTTGATGAAGCTGGCAGGTTCAGCTGCAATCTCGCGGCGCTGTTTGAGCGCTTCGCGTGCAAGACGGCTCTCCTCGGTTTCTCGATAAAGCGTTTGCGCTTGCTGCGCCGGTCCTCGCTGATTGGAAAGTGCCTCTACAAAGATTGTGAACACTTCGTCGCCGCGATGGATTTCAAGTCGATCGCCCACGCGGACTTCGCGGGAAGGCTTGATGCGAGAACCGCCCAACAGCACACGCCCAAGCGAGACCTCATCCTGAGCAATGGATCGGGTCTTGAAAAAACGAGCCGCCCAAAGCCACTTGTCAATTCGAATGCTCTCCATGCAGGCTCCCATAATGTCGGAATGAGAAAAAACCCGTCGGCGCATTCAGTGCGGCGGCGGGTTTTTCAAAGCCGAAAGGCTGAAGCCGAATTATTCGGCCTTGGCTTCTTCAGCCGGCGCTTCAACGGGTTCAACCGCTTCAGCGCGTTCAACGAATTCCATGTAGGCCATCGGCGCATTGTCGCCGACGCGGAAGCCCATCTTCAGAATGCGGGTGTAACCGCCGGCGCGCTGCGCAAAACGCGGCCCGATTTCGTTGAAGAGCTTGACGACAACTTCGCGATCACGCAGACGATTGAAGGCGAGACGCTTGTTGGCAACGGTCGGTTCCTTGGCAAGCGTAACGAGCGGTTCGACAACGCGGCGAAGTTCCTTAGCCTTCGGGAGGGTCGTGCGGATGGCTTCGTGCTTGATGAGCGAGCAAGCCATGTTGCGAAGCATGGCGAGACGATGGGAGGTCGTGCGGTTAAGCTTGCGCTGGCCGTGACGATGACGCATTTTCTTTGTCCTATGAATCTATTGAAAGAGAGCGAGCCGTATTCAACAGCTTCGCCGAAAAGCTGCCAGCCCCGTCAATCTTCTATCTCTGTCGAGACGAAATTAATCGCCGAGCAGAGCGGTCGGGTAAAGGCAACAAAGGCGCGATTTTAAAGAATCGCGCCTTTCAATTCAAGCCGTCAGGCTAAAAATTTAGCCAGCAGATTGCTTTAGCGGCGTTCAGCCGAACCGGCGGCGCCATTGGCGGCAGGCGGCCAGTTTTCAAGCTTCGAACCAAGCGTAAGGCCGTGCGCGGCGAGCACTTCCTTGATTTCGTTCAGAGACTTGCGGCCGAGGTTCGGGGTCTTGAGCAGTTCGTTTTCGGTGCGCTGGATAAGATCGCCAATGTAGTAGATGCTTTCTGCCTTCAGGCAGTTGGCGGAACGAACTGTCAGCTCGAGATCGTCGACCGGACGCATGAGGATCGGATCGAGCGGCGGCGGATTGGCAGTAGCCTTGTCTTCCTGCGCATCCTGCTGACCAGCATCCTGATGAATCGAACCGAAAACGGCAAGCTGATCCTGCAGAATGCGAACGGATTCGCGCAACGCTTCTTCCGGAGAAATAGCGCCGTTCGTTTCGATCGTCATTTCAAGCTTGTCGAGGTCCGTGCGCTGCGCGACACGGGCAGCGAGCACCTGGTAGGCAACGCGGCGGATTGGCGAGAAGGATGCATCCATGATGATGCGGCCGATCGTCGACTTCGAATAATCATCGCGGAAGCCGCGGACGTCGCCGGGCTGATAGCCGCGGCCCTTTTCGATCTTCACCTGCATTTCGAGCCGGCCGCCAGAAAGATGGGCGATCACGTGTTCGGGATTGAGAACTTCCACCTCGTGATTGAGATCGAAGTCAGCAGCCGTAACGACGCCTTCGCCGTCCTTGCGGAGCATAATCGTGACTTCATCACGATTATTGAGCTTGAAGACGACACCCTTCAGGTTGAGCAGAATATCAACGACGTCTTCGAGAACACCGTCGATCTGTGAGTATTCGTGAACAATGCCCGTAATCTGAGCTTCGGTGGGCGCATAGCCGACCATGGAAGAAAGGAGGATGCGGCGCAGCGCATTGCCGAGCGTATGACCGTAGCCGCGCTCGAACGGTTCGAGCGTAATAACAGCGCGGTTGGGATTCTGCTGGTCGATCTCGACCTCGACAGACGTCGGCTTCAGAAGAGCAGTGTTAGCCATGTGATTAAGTTTCCTATCAATACCCTCGGCTCGTTACACCGATAAGGCTGAGTGCAGCAGTAGATCCCGCCGTATTAGGAGGGGCTTTCGGCGCTGCGGAAGCCGAAAGCGTTGCGATTGTATCGCATCGCTCAATATCAGTCTTGGAAATCTGAACAAATTTCAGATGATTGAAACCGATAGTGCGAAGAGCGGCGCTTGAAAAGAAAAACGGCCGGTTTCCCGGCCGTTTTGAATTCTGCGTGTGGGGCAGGCGCTTTTCCGAAGCTGCGGCAGCTGAACGCACTACGTAGAGCTGCCGGAGCTGTTGCACTACTCTGCGCGAATTAACGCGAGTAGCGTTCGATGATCAGCGCTTCGTTGATTTCCGGAACGACTTCGTCGCGAGCCGGAACGTTCTTGAAGGTGCCTTCGAACTTCTTGGGTTCAACGGAGACCCAGCCCGGGAAGCCGTTCTGCTGAGCGAGATCGAGCGCTTCGAGGATGCGGGTCTGCTTCTGAGCCTTTTCGCGAACCGAAATCACGTCGCCGGCCTTGACCGAGTACGACGGGATATTCACCTTGCGGCCGTTCACGAGAATGGCGCCGTGGCTGACGAGCTGACGGGATTCCGCGCGGGTCGAGCCAAAGCCCATGCGATAAACGACGTTGTCAAGACGGCTTTCAAGAAGCTGAATAAGACGTTCACCAGTGTTGCCGCGCAGACGGGCGGCTTCAGCGAAGTAACGACGGAACTGACGTTCGAGAACGCCGTACATACGCTTGGCCTTCTGCGTTTCACGCATCTGGTTGCCGTAGTCGGACATGCGGGCTCCGGAGATCTTGCCGTGCTGGCCCGGCTTGGAACCGACGTCCTTGACTTTCGACTCAAACGAACGACGGGCGCTCTTCAGATTCAGATCAATGCCTTCGCGACGCGAAAGCTTGAGCTTGGGACCGAGATATCGTGCCATTTAAAAATGCCTCTCTTATCCTGTAGGACTCCCTACATTCAGTTCGATCTGCCTCAGTTATGCAGAACGAACGCGGGATTCAACAGAAAATTTCAATTGATTAGACGCGGCGGCGCTTGGAAGGACGAACGCCATTGTGCGGGATCGGCGTGACGTCCTGAATCGACGTGACGCGGATGCCGAGCGCGTTGAGCGCACGCACGGAAGATTCGCGGCCGGGGCCAGGACCCCAAATGCGAACTTCGACGTTCTTCAGACCATGTTCGAGGGCAATCTTGCCAGCCTGGTCGGCAGCGACCTGAGCAGCGAACGGGGTCGACTTGCGCGAACCCTTGAAGCCCTGAGCGCCGGAGGACGACGCAGCGATAGCGTTGCCCTGGCGGTCGGTAATCGTAATGATGGTGTTGTTGAAGGAAGCGTGGACGTGAGCGATACCTTCGGTCACGACCTTGCGAACCTTCTTGCGGCCGCGAAGCGCAGCCTTGGAATTGTTGCCAGCCATAGTGATCCTTTAATTACTTCTTGAGCGTCACACCAACCTTGCGCGGTCCCTTGCGGGTGCGAGCGTTGGTACGAGTGCGCTGGCCGCGGCAGGGAAGACCGCGACGATGGCGCATGCCACGGTACGTGCCGAGGTCGATCAAACGCTTGATCGACAACTGGACTTCACGACGGAGGTCGCCTTCGACCGTGAACTTCGAAACGGCGTCGCGGACGCGTTCGAGTTCGGCGTCGGTGAGATCCTTAACCTTCTTGGAATAGGGGATGCCGCACTGTTCGAGAATCAGGCGAGCACGGGGACGGCCGATGCCATAGATGGCGGTGAGACCGATTTCGGCGTGCTGCTGCGGCGGAATGTTGATACCGGCGATACGAGCCATTCTGTTACCTCTTTAGCCTTGACGCTGCTTGTGACGCGGGTCGCTGCAGATCACGCGGACGACGCCCTTGCGCTTGATGATCTTGCAGTTGCGGCACATTTTCTTGACTGAAGCTCTAACCTTCATTCTTAACTCCACATGCTCTAAAGCATGGAAAAACGTTGCCCACACGGCAGGAAGCCTCGAATAATACTCGAGATTCACTGCATGATGCAAGTCGCCGCAGCGTAGTGCTTCTGCAGCGACCTGTCTTAAGGAAAATGCAGGGCGCATCCCAATAGGATCGCGCCCTGCAGTTTTGGCTATTCTCCGAAAGAGAACAGCGTTCTCTCTTATCTGCGGAATTACTTCCGAGAGAGCCCGCGGAAATTGGTTTTCCGCAGGAGATTTTCGTACTGGTGCGACATCATGTACGCCTGAACCTGGCTCATGAAGTCCATCGTAACAACGACCACAATCAGCAGCGAAGTGCCGCCGAAATAGAACGGAACGTTGAAACGAAGGTTGAGGAACTCAGGAACAAGGCACACGAAGACAAGGTACGCAGCGCCGCCGAGCGTGAGACGAAGAAGCACACGGTCGATATAGCGCGCGGTCTGTTCTCCCGGACGAATGCCAGGGATGAACGCACCGCCTTTTTTCAAATTCTCAGCCGTTTCTTTCGGATTGAAAACCAATGCCGTGTAGAAATAAGCAAAGAAAATGATGAGTGCAGCATAAAGCAGCGTGTAAAGCGGCTGACCAGGCGAAAGCGAAGCTGCGAGGTCGCGGATCCAGCGGGTCGAATCACCAGTCGTAAACCAGCCGGCGAGCGTAGCAGGGAACAGAATCAGCGACGAAGCAAAAATCGGGGGAATCACACCCGACATGTTCATCTTGAGCGGCAGGTACGAGCTCTGACCGCCGTAGATTCGGTTGCCAATCTGACGCTTGGCATAGTTGACAGTGATGCGGCGCTGACCGCGTTCGATGAACACAACGAATGCAGTGACGGCAAGGATGATCGCGATCACGAAAATCGCGGCAAGCGGGCTGATAGCGCCAGTCGAAACAAGCTGGAAGAGTCCGCTCGTTCCGTTGGGAAGGCCCGCCACAATACCGGCGAAAATGATGATCGAAATGCCGTTGCCGAGACCACGTTCGGTGATCTGTTCACCGAGCCACATCAGGAACATCGTTCCCGTCAGCAGAGATACGGTCGTGGTGACCCGGAACATGAAGCCCGGGTCAAGCACGAGGCCGGCCTGCGTTTCGAGAGCGACAGCGATGCCGAAGCCTTGGAAAAGACCAAGCGCAAGCGTCCCATAACGGGTGTACTGCGTGATCTTTCTGCGGCCCTGCTCGCCTTCCTTTCGGAGAGCTTCAAGCGACGGCAGCACGTACGAAAGCATCTGGAAAATAATCGATGCAGAAATGTACGGCATGATGCCGAGCGCGAAGACCGAAAAGCGCGAGAGCGCACCGCCGGAGAACATGTTGAACAGCCCGAGAATGCCGCCCTGCTGCTGATTGAACAGCTGTTTGAGCATGTCGGGATCGATACCGGGCACCGGCACATGAGCACCGATGCGGTACACAACAAGAGCGAGCATCAGGAAGATGAGGCGACCCTTGAGGTCGCCGTACTTGCTGAGGCCGCTTTGCTGTTTAGAGCTGGGGCTGGTCGCCACGTCCTACCTCTTTGCAAGCGTTGCTGTCTTACTCGGCGATGGCACCGCCGGCCGCTTCGATAGCGGCGCGGGCACCCTTCGTGACGCCGAGTCCACGCACGGTCACCTTGCGGGAGATTTCACCCGAAAGGATCACGCGGGCATTCTGAGCGAGCGGCGAAACAACGCCAGCTTCCTTCAGAACGAGCAGGTCGATTTCGTCGACGCCGAGACGCTGCAGGTCGGAAAGGCGAACAACTTCGCAGAACTTGCGCGAGCGCGAGTAGAAGCCGCGCTTCGGCAGGCGACGATACATCGGCATCTGGCCGCCTTCGAAGCCGACCTTGTGGAAGCCGCCGGCACGGGACTTCTGCCCCTTGTGACCGCGGCCGGCCGTCTTGCCCCAACCGGAGCCGACGCCGCGACCGACGCGGTGCGCAGCTTTCTTCGAGCCCTCAGCGGGCTTGATCGTATTCAAACGCATTTGGGTCATCCTTAGATCAGTCGACGCGAACGAGGAACGCGACCTTATTGATCATGCCGCGCACGGCGGGCGTGTCTTCAAGCACGCGCGTCTGGCGGATCTTCTTAAGCCCGAGGCCGCGAACGCAGGCGCGATGCTCCTTGTTCGTGCCGATGGGGCTCTTAACCAGCGTGACCTGGATGGTCTTCTTTTCGGACATGTTCAGTCTCCTGATTAGCCGAGAAGCTCTTCGACCGACTTGCCGCGCTTGGCCGCAATCTGAGCGGGCGAGCGAAGGTTGTCGAGTGCGTTGAGCGTCGCACGGACCAGGTTGTACGGGTTGGTCGAGCCGTAGGCCTTCGCCACGACGTTGCGGATGCCGCAAGCGTCGCAGACGGCGCGCATCGGGCCGCCAGCGATCACGCCGGTGCCTTCCGGAGCCGGCATCATGATCACGCGGGAAGCACCATGACGGCCTTCAACAGCGTGGTGCAGCGTACCGTTCTTGAGAGGGACGCGCTTCATCGTGTGACGGGCGCGTTCCATCGCCTTGGAAACGGACTGCGGCACTTCGCGGGACTTGCCCGTGCCCATGCCGATGGAGCCATCGCCGTCGCCCACAACCGTGAGCGCCGCGAAGGCGAGAATACGGCCGCCCTTGACGACCTTGGTGACGCGGTTGACCGCAATCATCTTTTCACGCAGGCCGTCGTCCTGTTCGTCGACCGCGTTTCTACCTTGAACCTTAGCCATTTACCAGCCCCTGATTAGAACTTGAGGCCAGCTTCGCGCGCGGCCTGAGCAAGCGCGGCGACGCGGCCGTGGAAACGGTAGCCGGAACGGTCGAAAGCGCAGGTTTCAATACCAGCAGCCTTCGCCTTCTCGGCCAGACGGGTGCCAACGATCTTGGCAGCAGCGATGTTGCCGCCGCGGCCGGAGACGTTCGCGAGCTGAGCGCGCACTTCGGGTTCGACCGTAGAGGCCGAGACCAGCGTACGGCCGTTGTCGGCCGAAATGATGCTGGCATAGATGTGCAGGTTGGTACGATGGACCGTCAGGCGATCGACCTTCTGCAGCAGAATGCGGGCGCGCGTGGCGCGGGCACGGCGCAAGCGGCTTTGTTTCTTGTTGATCATCTTCTAACGTCCCGATTACTTCTTCTTGGTTTCCTTGATCACGACGTGCTCATTCGCATAGCGGACACCCTTGCCCTTGTAGGGTTCAGGCGAACGATAAGCGCGGATCTCGGCAGCAGTCTGGCCGACGACCTGCTTGTTGGCACCCTTGATCACGATTTCCGTCTGGCTGGGCGTTTCAACCTTGACGCCCTGGGGCATCTGGTGAACGATCGGATGCGAGAAGCCGAGCGAAAGGTTCAGCTTGTCGCCCTGAGCCTGGGCACGATAGCCCACGCCGACGAGCGCGAGACGCTTTTCGAAACCGACGGCGCAGCCCTTGACCATGTCGTTGACGAGGGCACGCATCGTGCCGACGTTGGCATTGGCTTCGCGCGTTTCGGCGAGCTGTTCGAAGTGGAGATGACCATCGGCTTCCGTCACTTTGACATCCTTGAGGATGTGCATCGAGACTTCACCGATCGGGCCCTTGACCGTGATGTTCTCGTCAGTCAGCGTGCAGGTCACGCCCTTGGCGATGGCAACCGGAATCTTAGCAATACGACTCATTTCTCACTCCTCGGCTTAGGCGACGTAGCAAAGAACTTCGCCGCCGACGCCGGCAGCACGGGCCGCGCGGTCGGTCATGACACCCTTCGGCGTCGAAACGATCGCGATGCCGAGACCGTTCATCACCTGGGGGATGTTCTCATGGTTCTTGTAAATGCGCAGGCCGGGACGCGAAACGCGTTCGAGACGTTCAATAACCGGACGGCCGGCGTAGTACTTGAGCGTCACGGTAAGTTCGGGCTTGCCGTTGTTGGCCGCGACTTCAAAGTTTTCAATATAGCCTTCGTCTTTAAGGACCTTGGCAATGGCGACCTTCAGCTTGGAGGACGGCATAGCCACTTCAGCCTTATCGACCATCTGACCGTTGCGGATGCGGGTCAGCATGTCGGCGATCGGATCACTCATACTCATTGTCGTAATCTCCTCGCTTACCAGCTAGCCTTCACGAGGCCGGGAATGTCGCCGCGCATGGCAGCGTCACGGATCATCTCGCGGCACAGACCAAACTTACGGAAATTGCCGCGGGGACGGCCGGTGATGGCGCAGCGATTATGCAGGCGGACCGGGCTCGCATTGCGGGGAAGCTTTTCAAGCTTCGCACGGGCTTCCAGACGTTCGTCCATGGAGCGGGTAGCGTCGTTGATGATTGCCTTGAGGGCGGCGCGCTTGGCCGCGAACTTGGCCACGGTGGCGCGGCGCTTGGCTTCGCGGTTAATAAGAGCAAGTTTTGCCATTTTGCGTCAACCTCAGTTGCGGAACGGGAAGTTGAAACCGGCGAGAAGCGCCTTGGCTTCTTCGTCCGTCTTCGCCGTCGTGGTAATCGAAATATTCATCCCGCGGATCGCATCGATCTTGTCGTATTCGATTTCCGGGAAGATGATCTGTTCCTTCAGGCCGATGTTGTAGTTGCCGCGACCGTCAAAGGCACGACCCGAAACGCCGCGGAAGTCGCGAACGCGCGGGAAGGCGATGGTGATGAGACGATCGAGGAAGTCGTACATGCGTTCGCCGCGAAGCGTAACCATGCAGCCGATCGGCATGTTTTCACGAATCTTGAAGTTCGCAATGGCCTTGCGGGTACGCGTGATCACGGGCTTCTGGCCGGCGATCTTCGTCATGTCGTTGAGAGCGTTCTCAACAAGCTTCTTGTCGTTGACGGCTTCACCGACACCCATGTTGAGGGTGATCTTGGTGATGCGCGGCACCTGCATGACGGTCTTGTAGCCGAACTTCTTCATCAGTTCGGGGACAATGGTGTCGTGATAAAGAGAACTAAAACGAGACATCGTCACCCTCATTAGGCCTTGGCGCCGACTTCGGCACCGTTCGACTTGAACACGCGAACCTTCTTGCCGTCGACAATCTTGAAGCCGACGCGGTCGCCCTTGCCCGTTTCCGGGTTGACAAGCATGACGTTGGACTGATCGATCGGGATGGTCTTGTCATTGAGGCCGCCTTCATTCCCGAGAGCCGGGTTCGGACGAACAGCCTTCTTGACGACGTTCACGCCTTCAACGATCACGTGACGATCATCGACGCGGGAAAGGACGGTGCCCTTCGTGCCCTTGTCGCGACCAGCGATGACGACCACCTGGTCGCCCTTACGAATGCGCTGCATTTCTTCTCCTTTTAGATAACTTCGGGAGCGAGCGACACGATCTTCATGAACTGCTCGGTACGCAGTTCACGAGTCACCGGCCCGAAAATACGGGTGCCGATCGGCTCGAGCTTGTTGTTGAGAAGAACGGCGGCATTGGCGTCGAAGCAGATCTTCGAGCCGTCCGGGCGGCGAACGCCGCTGGCGGTGCGGACCACAACAGCGTTGTAGACTTCGCCCTTCTTGACACGGCCGCGCGGAGCAGCTTCCTTGACAGTCACCTTGATGACGTCGCCGATGTTGGCATAACGGCGCTTGGAGCCGCCCAACACCTTGATACACATCACTGAACGCGCACCGGTATTGTCGGCGACGTCCAGTCGGCTTTGCATCTGAATCATGGTTTGAAAAATCCCAACTTATTCCACATTAGCGGATAGTATTGGTCCCGTTTCGGGAAGACAGGTTGCAAACGAACCCATTCCGAAGCCCTGCAGATGCGGGGGAAACGGGCTCAATCACACCCAAGAAATGTAGTCGCCCGGAACACCACCTGGGTCTTCCGGGCGACGGCTTGCAAATATACCTGAGTGCTCAGATGCTTTGCAAGCGAATCAGCGATTTTTTTTTCGCTTGAGCTGTCTTAGAGGACAACGGCCTTTTCGAGAACCTTCGTCACGGTCCAGGACTTCGTCTTGGAGATCGGACGGCATTCAGCGATTTCAACCTTGTCGCCTTCCTGACAGCCGACTTCGTCGTGAGCGTGATACTTCTTGCTCTTGACGACGTACTTGCCATAGAGAGGGTGCTTGACCTTGCGTTCAACAAGGACCGTCACCGTCTTCTCCATCTTGGCGCTGGTAACCACGCCCTGGAGGGTGCGGGTCAGCTTTTCAGTGGTCTGTTCCGTCATTTCGTGGTCGCCTTTTCAGTGAGGATCGTGCGAACGCGCGCGATGTCGCGACGCGTCTGACGCAGCGAAGCCGTGTTCTGAAGCTGCTGGGTAGCCTTCTGCATACGCAGCTTGAAGTGCGTCTTCAGGAGGTCCTGCAGTTCCTGGTTGAGCGCGGCCACATCCTTGGCGCGCAGTTCCTTTGCGTTCATGTCCGTGTCTCCTTCAATTACATGCCGACCTGGCGGACAACGAACGTGGTCTTCACGGGCAGCTTGGCAGCTGCGAGCGCGAAGGCTTCGCGGGCGAGCTGTTCGTCCACGCCGTCCATTTCGTAGAGCACGCGGCCCGGCTGGACCAGCGCGACCCAGTATTCAGGATTGCCCTTGCCGTTACCCATACGGACTTCGGCAGGCTTCTTCGAAATGGGCTTGTCCGGGAAGATACGAATCCACACGCGGCCGCCGCGCTTGATATGGCGCGTAATGGCACGACGGGCGGCTTCAATCTGACGGGCCGTGATGCGGCCGCGTTCAAGCGTCTTGAGACCGAATTCGCCGAACGAAACGTTGGCGCCGCGAGTAGCGAGACCGTAGTTGCGGCCCTTCTGGTCCTTGCGGTATTTGCGACGATTAGGCTGCAGCATCGTTATTCTCCGTCCTTAGCAGCCGGCTTGCGAGCAGCACGGTCCTGCTTCTGATCGTTGCGGCGGGCGTTGCGGCGAGCGCCGGGACGACCAGCACGGTCGTTACGACGGCCGCGGCGGTCTTCGCGAGGCGAAGGCGCTTCGACAGCCTCGGCCTGGCCGAGATTGTCACCCTTGTAGACCCAAACCTTAACGCCGATCACGCCGTACGTCGTACGAGCTTCGGAGAAGCCGTAATCGATGTTGGCGCGAAGCGTCTGCAGAGGCACGCGGCCTTCACGGTACCATTCGGCACGGGCAATGTCGGCGCCGTTCAGACGGCCGGAAGACATGACCTTAATGCCCTGGGCGCCGAGGCGCATGGCGTTCTGCATAGCGCGCTTCATGGCGCGGCGGAACATAACGCGCTTTTCGAGCTGCTGCGTGATGCCGTCGGCAATCAGCTGCGCATCGAGTTCGGGACGACGAACTTCTTCGATATTGACGTGAACAGGCACGCCCATCATCTTCTGAACTTCGGTCTTCAGCGCTTCAATGTCGGCACCCTGCTTGCCGATCACGATACCCGGACGAGCCGTGAAGATCGTGATGCGGGCATTGTTAGCCGGGCGTTCGATGAGAATGCGGCTCACGCTCGCGTTGCGGAGCTTCTTGTGAAGGAAGCTGCGAACCTTCAGGTCTTCCTGAAGGGTCTTCGGATAGTCACGGCCGATCGCGTACCAGCGCGACGTCCAGTTGCGCGTAACGGGGAGACGGAAGCCGGTGGGATTAATTTTCTGACCCATGGTAATTCACCTTATTAGCTTTCGCCGTCGCCGACGGTGATGTAGATGTGGCTCGTCTGCTTGTTGATTCGCGTGCCGCGGCCCTTGGCGCGAGCACCGAAGCGGCGCAGCGTGGCGGCCTTTTCAACGTGAATCTTCGTCACGACGAGCGTGTCGATGTCGGCGCCGAAATTGTGTTCGGCGTTGGCAATGGCGCTTTCCAGAGCCTTCTTGATGATCCCGGCGGCACGCTTCTGCGTGAAGGTCAGGATGGCAATAGCCTTGTCCACGGGCTTGCCGCGGACGAGGTCAGCCACCAGACGGCCCTTCTGGGCAGACAGGCGGACGCCACGAACGATAGCAGTAGTTTCCATTTACTTACCCACCTTCTTATCGCCGGCGGCATGGCCCTTGAACGTGCGCGTGTGCGCAAATTCGCCGAGCTTGTGACCGACCATGTTTTCGTTGATGTAGACCGGCACGTGCTGACGGCCGTTGTGCACAGCGATCGTCAGACCGACAAATTCCGGAACGATCGTCGAGCGGCGCGACCAGGTCTTGAGCGGACGCTTGTCACGGCTCGCCTGGGCGGCTTCAACCTTCTTCATGAGGTGCCCGTCAACAAACGGGCCTTTCTTCAAAGAACGAGACATTCGAGGCCCCCTTACTTACGGTTACGGCGCGACACGATCATCGAGTCGGTGCGCTTGCTGTTGCGGGTAC
Source organism: uncultured Sutterella sp. (assembly GCA_905213905.1). Classification (GTDB taxonomy): domain Bacteria; phylum Pseudomonadota; class Gammaproteobacteria; order Burkholderiales; family Burkholderiaceae_F; genus Sutterella. Next base: position 47,375 of record CAJMKD010000001.1, read on the forward strand.
GATAGCCCTTCGTGAGCTGGCCCCACGGCGTAACAGGCGCACGACCAGTACCGGTCTTGCCTTCGCCGCCGCCGTGCGGATGATCCACCGGGTTCATGGCAACGCCGCGAACCGTCGGGCGAATGCCGCGCCAGCGCTTGGCGCCGGCCTTGCCGAGTTCACGCAGGCTGTTTTCTTCATTGCCGACGGTGCCGATCGTCGCGCGGCATTCGATGAGAACGCGGCGCACTTCACCGGAGCGCAGACGGATCTGGGCGTATTCGCCTTCACGAGCGACGAGCTGAGCGAAAGCGCCAGCAGCGCGGACGAGCTGAGCACCCTTGCCCGGGAGCAGTTCGATGCAGTGAATCGTCGAGCCAACAGGAATGTTACGAAGCGGAAGCGTATTGCCGACCTTGATCGGAGATTCCGCACCGTTCATGATTTCCTGACCGACCACCAGGCCCTTCGGGGCGATGATGTAGCGGCGTTCGCCGTCGGCATAGCAGACGAGAGCAATGTTCGCAGAACGGTTCGGATCGTATTCAATGCGTTCAACGCGGGCGGGGATGCCGTCCTTCTGACGCTTGAAGTCGATCAAACGATAGTGGCGCTTCGCACCGCCGCCCTTATGACGGCAGGTGATGTGACCATCGTTGTTGCGGCCGTTGATACGGTTCTTCTTTTCGACCAGAGCGGCCCAGGGCTTGCCCTTGTGGAGCTCCTTGTTGACCACTTTGACCGCGTGACGGCGGCCAGGAGACGTCGGCTTGAGTTTAACGAGAGCCATTACATCACCTCTTGTTCGAAGTTGATTTCCTGACCCTCAGCGAGCGTGACGTACGCCTTGCGGACGTCGTTGCGCTTGCCCATATAACGGCCGAAGCGCTTCTGCTTGCCCTTGAGGTTCAGAATTTGAACGGAGCTGACCTTCGTATTGAAAAGCAGCTCGACCGCAGCCTTGACCTCATACTTCGTAGCGTCCGGGACGACCACGAAAGAAATCTGCTTGTGCTTTTCGCCGATCATCGTGCTCTTTTCCGAGACGATGGGGCCGACGAGCACCTTCATCAGACGTTCCTGATTCATGCCAACATCTCCTCGATCTGAGCAACAGCCGCCTTCGTGACCACGACCTTGTCAAAATAGAGCAGGCAGAGCGGATCAGCGTAACGCGGGGGAACGACGAGCACATCCTTCAGGTTGCGCGAGGCGAGGATGAGGTTGTCGTCAAGTTCTTCCTCACCGACGATGATGAGGGTGCGGTCCGTCAAGCCGAGCGACTTGAGCTGACCGACAAAAGCCTTGGTCTTGGGAAGTTCGGCCTTGATCGTGTCGACAGCGACGAGGCGCTGGTCGGCAGCAAGCTTCGAATAGATCGAAGACATCGCAGCACGGAACATCTTCTTGTTGACCTTCTGGCTGAAGTTTTCATCCGGCGTATTCGGGAACGCACGACCACCACCACGCCAAACGTTGGAGGAAGTCATACCGGAACGGGCGCGACCCGTACCCTTCTGACGCCAGGGCTTCTTCGTGGAATGATGCACATCACGGCGGTTGAGCTGAGCGCGCGTACCGAGACGAGCATTGGCCTGGAAGGCAACCACGATCTGGTGCACCAGGGCTTCGTTGTATTCACGACCGAACACGGCGTCGGCGGCTTCGACCGTCTTTCCCTGTTCGTTCAGGACATTGAGTTCCATTGTTTCGCTCCTTACGCCTTAACAGCCGGACGGACGATGACTTCGCCGCCCTTGGCGCCGGGGACGGCACCGCGAACCAGCAGAAGCTGACGTTCCTTGTCGACACGCGCGATCACGAGGTTCTGGGTCGTACGCTGAACGTCGCCCAGGTGGCCAGCCATGCGCTTGCCGGGGAAGACGCGGCCCGGGTCCTGACGATTACCGATGGAGCCGGGAGCGTTGGTCGTCACGGAATTACCGTGCGAAGCACGGTTCGACGAGAAGTGGTGACGCTTGATGGCGCCTGCAAAACCCTTACCGATGGTCGTACCAGTCACGTCGACCTTCTGGCCTTCCGTGAACATTTCGGCCGAGAGGGTCATGCCGGGCTTGAATTCGGCGACCTTGTCAGCATCGATATGGAACTCTTTGAGCATCGAACCAGCTTCAACGCCAGCCTTGGCGTAGTGGCCGGTCAGAGCCTTGTTGACGCGCGAGGGCTTCTTGGAGCCGAACGCGACCTGAATAGCATTGTAGCCGTCGGTTTCGACCGTCTTCACCATCGTGACACGGTTATTCGACACGTCGAGCACGGTCACGGGGACGGAAACGCCGTCTTCCGTGAAAATACGCGTCATGCCGATCTTGCGACCGACGAGGCCGAGCTTATCACTCATTGTTTTCTCCACCCCGGCTGCGATTGGCCGGGACCGTTTCTTTTGGGAAATTGCTCAAGGCCGCTTCGAAAAAGAGGAAACGACCTCACTAGAGCACAAAGGCGCGATTTTAGCCGCGGAACTTTTCCGCTGCAACGAAAAAGCCCATGTTTTTTGCGGCAAAAATCAAATGGCTTACTGAACCTTGATCTTGACGTCCACGCCAGCGGGCAGGTCAAGCTTCATGAGCGCGTCAACCGTCTTGTCGGTCGGGTCGACGATGTCCATCAGACGCTGATGCGTGCGGATTTCGAGCTGATCGCGGCTGGTCTTGTTGACGTGCGGCGAACGGAGGATGTCGAAACGCTGAATGCGGGTGGGAAGGGGAACGGGACCACGAACAACGGCGCCGGTACGCTTAGCGGTATCGACGATTTCGAGAGCCGACTGATCGATCAGCTTGTAGTCGTAGGCCTTAAGACGGATGCGAATGCGCTGAGACTGCATTTCGTTTTTCCTAATTAAAAGAACAATAAAAGAACAGAGGGAGCGGAGTATATCCCCCGCTCCCTCATGAGATCAACTCAAAAGTCGATTTTTTTCTTTATCAGAAAAAATTCGCCATTATTCGATGATCTGAGCAACGACGCCGGCGCCGACCGTGTGGCCGCCTTCGCGGATAGCGAAGCGCAGACCCTGTTCCATAGCGATCGGGCAGATCAGCTTGACCGTCATCGTGACGTTGTCGCCAGGCATGACCATTTCAACGCCTTCCGGCAGTTCGATCGTGCCCGTCACGTCCGTCGTGCGGAAGTAGAACTGCGGACGATAGCCCTTGAAGAACGGCGTGTGGCGGCCGCCTTCTTCCTTCGTCAGAACGTAAACTTCGCCCTTGAAGTGCGTATGCGGCGTAATCGTGCCCGGCTTCGCGAGAACCTGACCGCGTTCAACTTCTTCACGCTTCGTGCCGCGCAGCAGGATGCCAACGTTGTCGCCGGCCTGACCCTGGTCGAGCAGCTTGCGGAACATTTCAACGCCCGTGCAGGTCGTCTTCGCCGTCGGCTTGATGCCAACGATTTCAATTTCGTCGCCAACCGCGATCACACCGCGTTCAATACGGCCCGTGACAACCGTGCCGCGGCCAGAAATCGAGAACACGTCTTCGATCGGCATGAGGAACGGCTGGTCAACAGCGCGTTCCGGCGTCGGAATGTAGCTGTCGAGCGTTTCAGCAAGCTTCAGAATCGACGGAACGCCGATCGGGCTCTGATCGCCTTCGAGAGCCAGCTTGGCCGAACCCTTGATGATGGGAATGTCGTCGCCCGGGAAGTCGTAGTTCGAGAGCAGTTCGCGAACTTCCATTTCCACGAGTTCGAGCAGTTCTTCATCGTCAACCATGTCGCACTTGTTCAGGTAGACGATGATGTAGGGAACGCCGACCTGACGGGCCAGCAGGATGTGTTCACGCGTCTGGGGCATCGGGCCGTCAGCAGCCGAAACAACCAGGATCGCGCCGTCCATCTGCGCAGCGCCCGTGATCATGTTCTTCACATAGTCAGCGTGGCCCGGACAGTCAACGTGAGCATAGTGACGGTGTTCCGTTTCGTACTCAACGTGCGCCGTGTTGATCGTGATGCCGCGAGCGCGTTCTTCAGGCGCCGCGTCGATCTGGTCGTAGGCCTTGGCTTCGCCGCCGTACTTCTGGGCGAGAATCGTCGTGATAGCAGCCGTGAGCGTCGTCTTGCCGTGGTCGACGTGACCAATCGTGCCGACGTTGACGTGCGGCTTCTTGCGCTCAAAATGTTCCTTTGCCATTTCTGGATCCTTAAATCAAAATAAAAAATTTTCTTGCCCTGCGGCCGGCGTCAACCTCGGTCGAAACGCCGTCCGCACGGGTCAGAATGCCGCTAAGTGCACTCTGATTTTATTACTTCGCCTTATCGGCAATCACGGCTTCGGCAACGTTGCGCGGAGCTTCTGCGTAATGCTTGAACTCCATCGTGTAGGTTGCACGGCCCTGCGTGAGCGAACGCAGCTGCGTGGCATAGCCGAACATTTCGGCGAGCGGCACTTCAGCCTTAATGCTCTTGCCGCCGCCGGCGAGGTCTTCCATGCCCTGGATGACGCCGCGACGCGACGAGAGGTCGCCCATAACGTCGCCCATCTTTTCTTCCGGCGTTTCAACTTCAACAGCCATGATCGGCTCGAGAAGGACCGGATTGGCGCGACGCATACCTTCCTTGAAAGCCATCGAAGCCGCGATCTTGAACGCGTTTTCGTTCGAGTCAACTTCGTGGTAGGAACCGAAGTGCAGCGTCACCTTGACGTCAACAACCGGGAAGCCGGCAAGAACGCCAGACTTGAGGGTATCTTCAACACCCTTCTGAACGGCCGGAATGTATTCACGCGGAACCACACCGCCCTTGATGGCGTCGACGAATTCGAAGCCCTTGCCAGGTTCAAGCGGTTCGAGCTTCAGGACGACGTGACCGTACTGGCCGCGGCCGCCAGACTGCTTGGCAAACTTGCATTCGGCGTTTTCAACAACGGAACGAATGGTTTCGCGGTAGGCAACCTGGGGCTTGCCAACAGTCGCTTCAACGTTGAATTCACGCTTCATGCGGTCAACGAGAATTTCAAGATGGAGTTCGCCCATACCCGAAATAATCGTCTGGCCGGACTCTTCGTCCGTGCGAACGCGGAAGGACGGGTCTTCCTGAGCAAGGCGATTGAGCGCGAGCGCCATCTTTTCCTGGTCGGCCTTGGTCTTCGGCTCAACGGCCTGAGAAATAACCGGATCCGGGAATTCCATGCGTTCAAGAATGATCGGATGGTTGATGTCGCAGAGCGTATCGCCAGTCGTAACGGACTTGAGGCCGACGGCAGCAGCGATGTCGCCGCTTTCAACGAACTTGATTTCCTTACGTTCGTTGGCGTGCATCTGAAGCAGACGACCGATGCGTTCCTTGTTGTCCTTCGTGGAATTAAGAACCGTGTCGCCCGAGTTGAGCAGGCCGGAATACACGCGAAGGAACGTGAGCTGGCCGACATACGGGTCGGTCATGATCTTGAAGGCGAGAGCCGAGAACGGCGCATTGTCATCAGCCGGACGCGTTTCTTCACCACCGTCGAGATTGAAGCCAGCAACCGGCGGAATGTCCGTCGGCGAAGGCAGGAACTGGACGACTGCGTCGAGCATGCGCTGAACGCCCTTGTTCTTGAAGGCCGTGCCGCAAAGCATCGGTTGAATTTCGCAGGCGATCGTGCGCTGGCGCAGACCGGCGATGATGTCCTCCTCGGAAAGCTCACCGCTTTCGAGGTACTTGTTCATCAGGTCTTCGTTGGCTTCAGCCGCGCTTTCGATCATCTTTTCGCGCCATTCGTTGGCGGTGTCGACGAGTTCGGCGGGAATATCTTCGTACGTGAACTTCATGCCCTGGGTCTTGTCGTCCCAGATGATGGACTTCATCTTGATGAGGTCCACGACACCCTGGAAGGTGTCTTCAGCACCGATAGGAATCACGACGGGCACGGGATTGGCCTGCAGGCGCTTCTTCATCTGGTCGTAGACCTTGAAGAAGTTCGCGCCAGTGCGGTCCATCTTGTTCACGAAGGCAAGACGGGGCACGTGATACTTGTTGGCCTGACGCCAGACGGTTTCAGACTGGGGCTGAACGCCGCCGACGGCGCAGTAGACCATGCAGGCGCCGTCGAGCACGCGCATTGAACGTTCCACTTCAACGGTGAAGTCGACGTGGCCCGGGGTGTCAATGATGTTCAAGCGGTAGGGCTGCCACTGCATTTCCATGCCGCGCCAGAAGCAGGTCGTCGCAGCCGACGTAATCGTAATGCCGCGCTCCTGTTCCTGTTCCATCCAGTCCATCGTCGCAGCGCCATCATGCACTTCGCCAATCTTGTGATTGACGCCCGTGTAGAACAGGATGCGTTCGGTCGTGGTGGTCTTGCCCGCGTCGATGTGGGCGGAAATACCGATATTGCGATAACGCGAGATCGGGGTTTGACGAGCCATTTGAGGTTCCTCTCAGAATCGCAGACAAGGCCCCGGAGGGCCTTGGCTGCAGAAAAGCGGTTAGAAGCGGAAGTGCGAGAAGGCCTTGTTGGCTTCAGCCATACGATGCACTTCGTCGCGCTTCTTCATAGCGCCGCCGCGGCCTTCAGCGGCATCAAGCAGTTCGCCGGCGAGGCGCTGCGGCATCGACTTTTCGGAACGCTTCTTAGCCGCTTCGCGCAGCCAGCGCATCGCAAGAGCCATGCGGCGGACGGGGCGGACTTCGACCGGCACCTGGTAGTTGGCGCCACCGACGCGGCGGGACTTGACTTCCACCAGCGGACGGACGTTGTTGAGGGCGGTGGTGAACACTTCCAGAGCGTTCTTGCCGGTCTTTTCTTCGATCTGCGCGAGGGCGCCGTAAACGATGCGTTCGGCCACGGCCTTCTTGCCATCGAGCATGATCACGTTGACAAACTTGGTAATTTCGACGCTGCCGAACTTCGGATCAGGCAGCACTTCGCGCTTGGGTACTTCGCGACGACGGGGCATTTGAATTCCTCTTACTTCAGTCTTTGCGCTTGAAGGCGTGAATGATAAAAAAACCTTTTAGCGCAATTAAATTTCAATGCGGTCAACGACCGCGACTTACTCGGCCTAGGACAGCATCGCTGCCTCGACCGTTCTCCTGCGGCGTAGCGCCGCGAAGCATTAAGCAGCCTTCGGGCGCTTGGCGCCGTACTTGGAGCGGGCCTGCTTACGATCCTTAACACCCTGCGTATCGAGGGAGCCGCGCACGATGTGATAACGCACGCCAGGAAGGTCCTTCACACGACCGCCGCGGATAAGCACCACGGAGTGTTCCTGAAGGTTGTGGCCTTCGCCGCCGATGTACGAAATAACTTCGAAACCATTGGTGAGGCGAACCTTGGCAACCTTACGGAGAGCCGAGTTCGGCTTCTTCGGGGTCGTGGTGTACACACGCGTGCAGACGCCGCGCTTCTGCGGGCAATTCTTCAGCGCGGGGCTCTTGCTCTTATCGTGCGTGAGCTCGCGGGGCTTGCGAACAAGCTGGTTAATAGTAGGCATATCGTCCGTCTAAATAAATTTTGCTTTCCGCCGAATTGGCTGAAAGACAAGGTTTCAAGAGACTTCGAGACCCCCCCTATTCTCCCCGAACGCGCCCGACGCAGTAGCGTAGACAAGATTCGAGAAGGAAGAAAATCTCGAAAGCACGTGATTTTCGAATAAAGTTTTTAGCCTGTCAAGCCGAAAGAGCTGAATTTTGATGCCCCTCCTGTGCCTGAAAAGAAACCGCCTTGTCGTTTCAACGGCAAGGCGGTCTTTTTAAAGGCTCTACCGAACCCTCAAGCTCAGTTGAAGAGCCTTTTATTCAGCAGGCTTTTCCTCTGATGCAGCCGGCTGAGGAGCAGCCGCTTCCGTTTGCGGCGCAGCAGCCGGCTCTGCCGTCTTCTTCTGCGCTTTCTTCACCTCTTCTTGCACTTCAACGCCCTTGTGGTCAATGAAGGCAAAGGGATCTGAAGCAGGCTTCTGGTCGAAGAGATCATCCTCTTCGTCATTGCTCTCCGAAGCTTCGGCCACACCCGTATCAAGGAAGGACTGCGTTTCGCGTTCCAGTCGCTCGGCGAGCTCCTTCGCCTTATGAGCCTGGTGGAATGCCAGACCAGTGCCAGCCGGAATCAGACGTCCGACGATCACGTTTTCCTTCAGCCCGCGAAGCTCGTCGCGCTTACCCATGATGGCAGCTTCAGTAAGGACTCGCGTCGTTTCCTGGAACGATGCGGCCGAGATGAAGCTGTCCGTCGAGAGAGAGGCCTTTGTAATGCCGAGCAGGATATTTTCATACTGCGCCGGACGCTTACCGAGGCTCGTAACGCGGTCGTTTTCGTCAAGCATTTCGGAACGTTCAACCTGTTCGCCCTGGATGAACTTCGTGTCGCCCGGATCAGTGATCTGCACGCGGCGAAGCATCTGTCGAACAATCACTTCAATGTGCTTGTCGTTGATCTTCACGCCCTGCAGACGATAAACATCCTGAACTTCGTCGACGATGTAGCGGGCCAGCTCCTCAATGCCGAGCAAGCGCAAGATATCGTGCGGATCAACAGGTCCGTCAACGATTTCTTCACCCTTCTGAACGACCTGACCGTCATGGACGAGAACGGTCTTGTCCTTGCTGATGAGCGTTTCGTGCGCAATGCCTTCGCTGTCCGTAATGATCAGACGCTGCTTGCCCTTCGTTTCACGGCCAAACGTTACCGTACCGGTCACTTCTGCGAGCATGCCTGCATCCTTGGGGCTGCGAGCTTCAAAGAGTTCGGCCACGCGCGGCAGACCGCCCGTAATGTCACGAGTCTTCTGCGATTCGGTCGGAATACGGGCAAGGACTTCGCCTTCTCCGATTTCCTGACCGTCACGCACGACCACAAAGGCGCCGACCGGCAGCTGAATCGTCACAGCATGATCCGTGCCCGGAATCTTCACTTCGTTGCCGTCGGCGTCAATGAGGTGCACTAACGGACGAAGGATGCCAGCTGCGCTGCTCTTGCCGCCCTTGGCCTTCTTCGGGTCGATGACAACGAGGCTCGAAAGGCCCGTCACTTCGTCGACCTGATTCATGACCGTCACGTTGTCGATCACGTTTTCGAAGCGAATGCGACCGGCATATTCCGAAATAATCGGACGCGTCATCGGATCCCAAGTCGCAAGCTGCTGACCAGCCTTGATCATCTGATCAGGCTTCACCTGCAGCGTTGCGCCGTACGGAACCTTGTGACGCTCACGTTCGCGTCCGTGATCGGTAATAACGATTTCTCCGGAGCGCGAAATCACGACGAATTCGCCCTTCTGCGTGAGCACATAGCGCATTGCAGAGGTAAAGCTCACCGAGCCTGCGGACTTTGCTTCGACGCTAGAAGCCACAGCGGCACGCGAAGCGGCACCGCCGATATGGAACGTACGCATCGTAAGCTGCGTGCCCGGCTCGCCGATCGACTGCGCAGCGATCACGCCCACCGATTCGCCCGCGTTGACGAGGGAACCGCGGCCGAGATCACGACCGTAGCACTTGGCGCAAAGACCGTAGCGCGTTTCGCAGGTGAGCGGCGTGCGCACCTTGATCATGTCGATGCCAAGCTCGTCGATCAGATCGCAGAGATCTTCGTCAATGAGCGTGCCGGCTTCGATCACGACTTCGCCCGTGTCGGGGTTCTTCACGTCAACGGCAGCAACACGGCCGAGCACGCGGTCGCGTAGCGCCTGAATGACTTCGCCGCCTTCAACAAGTGCGCGCATTTCGAAGCCATTCGTCGTGCCGCAATCGTCTTCCGTCACCACAAGATCCTGCGTCACGTCAACAAGACGACGCGTCAGGTAGCCGGAGTTGGCGGTCTTAAGCGCCGTGTCGGCCAAGCCCTTGCGAGCGCCGTGGGTCGAGATGAAGTACTGCAGAACGTTCAGGCCTTCGCGGAAGTTGGCGGTAATAGGCGTTTCAATAATCGAGCCGTCCGGCTTGGCCATCAGGCCGCGCATGCCGGCAAGCTGACGAATCTGGGCGGCAGAACCACGAGCACCCGAGTCAGCCATCATATAAACGCTGTTGAAGGACTCCTGACGGACCTTTTTGCCGTGGCGATCGATCGTCGGTTCGGTCGAAAGCTCCTGCATCATCACCTTGCCGACCTGGTCGGAAGTGCGGCCCCAGATGTCCACCACCTTGTTGTAGCGTTCACCCTGCGTGACAAGACCGGACGTGTACTGGCTCTCGATTTCCTTGACTTCCTTTTCCGCAGCGCGAATCAGCTCCTCCTTCTGAGCAGGAACCTTCATGTCTCCCACGCAGATGGAAATGCCGGCGCGCGTCGAAAGACGGTAGCCGTTGTCCTTGAGCTTGTCGGCAAAAATCACGGTGGCGCGAAGTCCGCACTTGCGGAAGCAACGATTGATGAGTTTTGCGATTTCCTTCTTCTTGAGGGTGATATTGAGCTCCTTGAAGCTCATGCCCTTCGGAAGAATTTCGGAAAGGAGCGCGCGACCGACAGTCGTCTCGTAGCGGACGATTTTTTCGACGGCTTCTCCCGTTTCCTTGTTGAGCTCATATTCCTTGATGCGGACCGTGCAACGCGTTTGAAGCTCCACGACGCCGGAATCCCAGGCGCGCTGAACTTCGGCCACATCGGCGAAGAACATGCCCTCGCCCTTGCCGTTGATCTTTTCACGCGTTGCGTAGTAGAGACCAAGCACCATGTCCTGCGACGGTACGATCGACGGATCGCCGTTGGCAGGGAAGAGCACATTGTTCGAAGACATCATGAGGCCGCGCGCTTCCAGCTGAGCTTCAAGCGAGAGCGGCACGTGCACAGCCATCTGGTCGCCGTCGAAGTCGGCGTTGAAGGCAGCACAGACGAGCGGATGCAGCTGAATCGCCTTGCCTTCAATCAGCTTCGGCTCAAATGCCTGAATACCGAGACGGTGCAGCGTCGGCGCACGGTTGAGCATCACCGGGTGCTCGAAGATCACTTCTTCGAGGATGTCCCAGACGACGTCCTCCTGATTCTCGACCATCTTCTTGGCTGCTTTCGGCGTAGGCGCCAGACCGCGACTCACAAGCTTATTGAAGATGAAGGGCTTGAACAGTTCAAGCGCCATCAGCTTGGGCAGGCCGCACTGGTGCAAGCGGAGCTCCGGACCGACCGTAATAACGGAACGGCCGGAATAGTCGACGCGCTTGCCGAGCAGATTCTGGCGGAAGCGGCCGCTCTTGCCCTTGATCATATCGGCGAGCGACTTGAGCGGACGCTTGTTCGCGCCCGTCATGGCCTTGCCGCGTCGACCGTTGTCCAGCAGCGAATCAACAGCCTCCTGCAGCATGCGCTTTTCGTTGCGCACGATGATGTCCGGCGCCTTGATTTCAAGAAGGCGCTTCAGGCGGTTGTTGCGGTTGATGACGCGGCGGTAGAGATCGTTGAGGTCCGAAGTCGCAAAACGGCCGCCGTCGAGCGCTACGAGCGGACGAAGGTCGGGCGGCAGCACCGGCAGGACGGTCATGATCATCCATTCGGGCTTAATGCCGGAGCGCTGGAAGCCTTCCAGAACCTTGAGGCGCTTGGCGTACTTCTTGATCTTCGCTTCAGAACTCGTGCTGTTGAGCTCTTCACGCAGACGAGTCACCTCGCTGTCGATGTCGATCGTGCGCAGGAGTTCGCCGATCGCTTCGGCCCCCATCATTGCCTTGAAGTCATCGCCGAATTCAGCCGTGTACTGAATGAATTCGTCTTCGGTGAGCAACTGGCCGCGCTCGAGCGTGGAGAGGCCCGGATCGACGACGATGTAGGCTTCAAAATAGAGCACTCGCTCGATGTCGCGAAGCGGAATGTCGAGCACCATGCCCATACGGCTCGGCAGGCTCTTCAGGAACCAAATGTGCGCCACGGGACTCGCAAGGTCAATATGCCCCATGCGTTCGCGGCGAACCTTGGCAAGCGTCACTTCAACGCCGCACTTTTCGCAGATAACGCCGCGGTTCTTGAGGCGCTTGTACTTGCCGCAAAGGCATTCGTAGTCCTTCACCGGCCCGAAAATCTTGGCACAGAAGAGCCCGTCGCGCTCAGGCTTCTGAGTACGGTAATTGATCGTTTCCGGCTTCTTGACTTCGCCGTAAGACCAGGAATGGATCTTCTCCGGACTCGCAAGACCAATGCGGATCGCGTCGAAGTGATCGTCCTTCTGAACCTGATTGAAAATATCGTTAAGCGCAGAATTCATCGCTTAAGTCCTCTTAATTCTTCACGAGTTCGATGTCGATGCCAAGCGACCGGATTTCTTTGACGAGCACGTTGAAGGATTCGGGCATGCCGGCTTCAATCTTGTGATCGCCCTTGACGATGTTTTCGTACACCTTCGTGCGGCCGTTCACGTCGTCGGACTTGACCGTCAGCATTTCCTGCAACACATAAGAAGCACCGTAGGCTTCCAGCGCCCAGACTTCCATTTCGCCGAAACGCTGACCGCCGAACTGCGCCTTACCGCCAAGCGGCTGCTGCGTGACGAGCGAGTACGGACCGGTTGAACGGGCGTGCATCTTGTCGTCAACGAGATGGTGCAGCTTCAGGTAATGCATGTAGCCGATCGTGACAGGACGTTCAAACGGATCCCCAGTGCGGCCGTCGTAGAGCGTTGCCTGCGTCTTGGAAGGCGTCAACTGCAAGCGCTTGGCTTCGTCGTCCGGGAATGCAAGATCGAGCATCATGCGGATCTGCTCTTCGGAAGCGCCATCGAAGACCGGCGTCGCAAACGGAACACCTTCCTTCAGGTTTTCAGCCATGCGCAGGAGCTCTTCATCCGTGAGGCTGTCAAGATCTTCATGCTTGCCGGTGCGGTTGTATACCTCATTGAGGAACGCACGAATCTGTCGAACCGTTTCGGTCTTAAGCATTTCAGCAATGCGCCAGCCGATGCCCTTGGCAGCCCAGCCGAGGTGAACTTCCAGCACCTGACCGATGTTCATACGGGAAGGCACGCCCAGAGGATTGAGCACAATGTCAGCGGGACGACCGTCAGCCATGTACGGCATATCCTCAATCGGGCAGATCTTGGAAACCACGCCCTTGTTGCCGTGGCGACCGGCCATCTTGTCACCGGGCTGCAGACGGCGGCGTTCGGCGATGTACACCTTCACCATCTTCAAGACGCCCGGAGGCAGCTCGTCGCCGCGCGTGAGCTTGTCGCGCTTCACTTCATACTTGCGGGCATTTTCTTCGCGCGTATGTTCGATCGTCTGCTTCGTAAGCTCGATGAAGTGCTGCGCATCCTCTTCCTCCATGCGGAGATTAAAGAGATCGTAGCCCTGCATCGCCTCCAGGAATTCAGGCGTGAGCACGCAGTCTGCGGGAAGCCCTTCGAGCTTCATCGTTGAAACAACCTTGCGCCCAGCAATCTGACGACGCAGACGGTCAAACGCATCGCGTTCGACAATGCGCAGCTGGTCGTCAAGGTCGCGGTGATAGTGCTTCAATTCGTCTGCGATGATGCTTTCAGCGCGCTTGTCGCGCTTAACGCCATCGCACGTGAAGACCTGAACATCAATGACAGTGCCCGTCATCCCAGAAGGCACACGCAATGAAGTGTCCTTAACGTCGGAGGCCTTTTCGCCAAAGATCACTCGCAGAAGCTTCTCTTCCGGCGTGAGCTGCGTTTCGCCCTTCGGCGTAACCTTGCCGACCAGAACGTCGCCCGCCTTGACTTCAGCACCAATGAAGACGATGCCAGAATCGTCGAGACGCGAGAGCTGATTTTCCGAAAGATTCGAAATGTCGCGGGTAATTTCTTCAGGCCCGAGCTTTGTGTCGCGTGCAACGACGGAAAGTTCCTCAATATGGATCGACGTATAGCGGTCGTCGGCAACCACGCGCTCGGAAATGAGCACCGAGTCTTCGTAGTTGTAGCCGTTCCACGGCATAAACGCGATCAGCATATTCTGGCCGAGAGCAAGCTCGCCGGTATCAGTCGACGCACCGTCGGCCAGCACGTCGCCAACGGCAACGCGATCGCCCTTAACAACGATCGGACGCTGATTGATATTGGTCGACTGATTGGAACGGGTGAACTTCTGCAGGTTGTAGATGTCCACACCTGTTTCTCCGGCCACCGATTCGTCGTCATTCACACGGATAACGACTCGGTTGGCGTCGACAAAATCGACCACGCCGCCGCGACGCGCCTGAACAGCCGTCTTCGAATCGACAGCAACAGTACGCTCGATGCCGGTGCCGACCACAGGCTTTTCCGGTCGCAGGCAAGGCACGCCCTGACGCTGCATGTTGGCGCCCATCAGCGCGCGGTTCGCGTCGTCGTGCTCCAGGAAGGGAATAAGCGCAGCAGCACAAGAAACGATCTGCGACGGTGCAACGTCCATGTACTGAATACGGTCAGGCGATGCAAGAATCGTTTCGCCGTTGTCGCGTGCAGAAACGAGTTCCTGTGTGAGGCGGCCCTCATCGTCCATTTCCGCATTGGCCTGAGCAATGATGTACTTGCCTTCCTCAATTGCGGAAAGATACGTGATCTCCTTCGTGGCAACGCCATTGACAACCTTGCGGTACGGCGTTTCAAGGAATCCGTATTCATTCAGTCGGGCATAAAGAGCGAGCGAGTTGATGAGGCCAATGTTCGGGCCTTCCGGTGTTTCGATCGGGCAGACGCGGCCGTAGTGGGTCGAGTGCACGTCACGAACCTCAAAGCCCGCACGCTCGCGAGTCAGACCACCCGGCCCAAGAGCGGAAATGCGGCGCTTATGCGTGATTTCCGAAAGCGGGTTCGTCTGATCCATGAACTGCGAAAGCTGGCTCGAACCAAAGAATTCGCGGATAGCCGCTGAAATAGGCTTCGAATTGATGAGGTCCTGCGGCGTGAGGCCGTCGCTTTCCGCCTGATTGAGACGTTCTTTGACTGCACGTTCAACGCGCACGAGTCCGGAGCGGAACTGGTTTTCCGCCAGTTCACCTACGCAGCGCACGCGACGGTTGCCGAGGTGGTCGATGTCATCGACGCCATTGACCGGGCAAATGCGGACTTCGCCATTTTCATCAACGAGTTCAACGTTGTCCTGACCGTTGCGCAGTGCCACGAGCATCGCCATCGTGTCAACGATGTCTTCGCGCGTAAGCGTGCGCTCGCCTTCAGCCGATTCACGGCCGAAGCGCGCATTGACCTTCATGCGGCCCACGCGGGAAAGATCATACGCATCGGGATCGAAGAAGAGACGATCGAAAAGCATCTCGACCGCTTCTTCCGTCGGCGGCTCACCCGGACGCATCATGCGGTAGATAGCAACACGAGCGGAGAACTGGTCCGGCGTATCGTCCAGACGCAGCGTATTCGAGATGTAGGGACCGTGATCGAGCTCGTTCGTAAAGAGCGTCTCGAACTTGCGAACACGCGCAGCACGCAGATGCTCGAGAATCTCCTCGGTGATTTCGTCATTGGCATTGGCAATGACTTCGCCCGTTTCCGCATCAAGAATCGTTTTTGCAAGCACGCGGCCGATGATGTACTCATCCGGCACAGGAATCGAAGTGACGCCAGCCTTTGTAAGGTCGCGAATATGCTTGGCGGTAATGCGCTTATCACGCGGCACAATCACCTTGCCTTCGGCGTCCTCAATATCAAAGGAAACCGTTTGCCCCTTCAAGCGTTCAGGCGCAAAGGGCAGCTTCGCGCCCGTCTTCGTGAGGGAGAAGCAATCGAACTTAAAGAAGCGCGCGAGGATTTCTTCGACCGTGTAGCCGATAGCCTTCAGCAGAATGGTGCCGGGCATCTTGCGGCGGCGGTCAACGCGGAAGTAAAGAATATCCTTCGCATCGAACTCAAAGTCAAGCCACGAGCCGCGATAAGGAATCACGCGGGCAGAGAACAGGAGCTTGCCGGACGAGTGCGTCTTGCCCTTGTCATGTTCAAAGAAAATGCCGGGCGAACGGTGCAGCTGACTGACAATCACGCGCTCAGTACCGTTGACAATGAACGAGCCTTTTTCGGTCATGAGCGGAATTTCGCCCATATAGACGTCGTTCTCGCGGATTTCCTTGATGGTGCCCGGCTGAGAGGCTTCGCGGTCATAAATTTCAAGACGAATCTTCGCGCGAAGGCGGCTGCAGTACGTCAGACCGCGCAGCTGGCATTCTGCAACGTCGAATTCAGGCTCGGCGAGCTGGTAATCGACGAATTTAAGGCACGCATAGCCGTTGTGGCTCAGAATCGGGAAAATGGACGTGAAAGCAGCCTGAAGACCCATATTGATATTACGGGCAGCAGGAGCCACGTTCGCCTGCAGGAAATCTTCGTAAGAACGAAGCTGAATATCAAGCAGGGAAGGCACTTCAAGGACGCTCGGGCGAGAGGCAAAGCTCTTGCGGATGCGCTTCTTTTCAGTGAACGAGTACGACATGGACACTCCGTTCGGCACTAGGGATGAACCAAAAAGTCGGCTCTTGATGAGAATGGACGGGGAAAAAGTGGAGACGCCGAAAAGCCGCTCGGCACTTCAGATTTTTCTGAGTCCGCGCGGCGTCAATACTGAGAATTGAGTTTAGGCGTTGGTTTCATCAAGGAATAGACTTTGATCTGATCTCCGGCAACGCGCTTTACCGAAACCGATCAGATCAAAGCCTCCTTGCGGAGGCTTTTTTGAGCAAAGCAGGCGCATTATTATGCGCCCACTTGCTAGGCAGATTCAAGTAAAAAATTACTTGAGAGCAACCTTGGCGCCAGCGGCTTCGAGCTTCTTGGCAGCAGCTTCGGCGTCAGCCTTCGGGAGGGCTTCCTTAACAGCCTTCGGGGCGCCTTCGACGAGGTCCTTGGCTTCCTTGAGGCCGAGACCCGTGAGTTCGCGAACAGCCTTAATAACGGCGATCTTGTTCGAGCCAGCGGCTTCGAGAACGACGTCAAATTCGGTCTTTTCTTCAGCCGGGGCAGCGGCAGCAGCGCCAGGAGCGGCGACAGCAACAGCAGCGGCAGCAGCGGAAACACCGAACTTCTCTTCCATCATCTTGATGAGTTCAGAGATTTCGAGAACGGTCTTGGACGCGATTGCGTCGAGGATTTCTTCATTGGTAAGGGCCATTTTTAGCTCCGTATTACGTAGTGTTTAGTTGATTGTTTGCTGATGATTAGGCAGCAGCCTTTTCCTTGGCATCGCGCACGGCAGCCACGGTGCGCACGAAGCGCGCCGGGACTTCGTTGATGGTGCGGACGAACTTCGCGATCGGTTCGTTCATCGTCGCCATCAACTTGGCAAGGAGTTCGTCGCGGCTCGGCATCGAGGCGAGCGTCTTGACGGCTTCCAGGTCCATAACCTGGTTGGCCATCGCACCGCCCTTGACGACGAGCTTGTCGTTGTCCTTGGCGAAGTTGACAAGAACCTTGGCCGCAGCAACCGGGTCGGCGGAGAAAGCGTAGACAAGCGGACCAACAAACTGGTCAGCAAGTCCGGCAAACTCAGTGCCTTCGACGGCGCGGCGGACAAGCGTGTTCTTGACAACACGCAGCGTCACCCCTTCCTTGCGCGCCTGCGCACGAAGCTTGGTGACTGCCTCAACGCTCAGCCCACGGTATTCGGCGATGACCAACGTGGAGGATTTCGAAACGATTTCCGAAACTTCCGCGATGACAGCAGCCTTATCTTGACGATTAAGACCCATGGTCTGGCTCCACTCAGAGGTGTTCCCTTCGCAGGAAACACCGGTTTCAAATAACCGGCTTACTTCTGAGAGTTTTGGCTGATTCACTCAGTACGAGCGGCCACTCGGGCGTCCTCGCACCGCATTGAAACACAACGCAATATCTCTCTTCGGTTTACCGTCTGCGCTGGATGTCTTGGCGGTCTTCTCCCTGCGAAGAAAGCCTTCGCAAAAGAGACACAAGACGATTAAAAGTCCGATCGCGTTCGCCTCAGATGCTTTCGAGCGAACGAGACAGCGGATCTCTCCAGCGGTCTTTGACAGCGAGGCCCGCCAACCAGAAAAGTCAACGGGCATCACCCAAAGCCCTTGAGGCCTCACGACCTCGCAAAGAAAAACTATCGTTTTCTTTGAACATCTCCGATGTGTTTATTCGGAGTCCGATTAAGGACGAACATTGTTCGTCCTCAACCGATAGCAGGAGTGTTTGCCCCTGAAATTCGCTTGCATTAAGCGCCGATCGTACCGATATCGACGCGCACGCCCGGCCCCATCGTCGAGGAGACGGCAACCTTACGCAGGTACTGACCCTTCGAGGAAGCAGGCTTCAGCTTGTTGAGCTGATCGATGAGCGCAGCAAGATTCTTCTGCAGACGTTCGGCTTCAAAAGAAGCACGGCCGATCGGCGCATGGATAATGCCGGCCTTATCGGCACGGAACTGAACCTGACCAGCCTTGGCGTTCTTCACAGCCTGAGCCACGTTCGGGGTAACGGTGCCGACCTTCGGGTTCGGCATGAGGCCGCGCGGGCCAAGAATCTGGCCGAGCTGGCCGACAACGCGCATTGCATCCGGAGAAGCAATGACAACGTCAAAGTCGAGTTCACCAGCCTTAACTTTGGCGGCCAGATCATCGAAACCGACGATGTCCGCACCGGCAGCGCGAGCTTCTTCCTGCTTGGCGCCCTGCGTGAAGACGGCCACGCGAACGGTCTTGCCCGTGCCTTCCGGCATCACCACAGCACCGCGAACGGCCTGATCGGATTTGCGCGGATCGATGCCGAGCTGAATTGCCACGTCGACAGATTCGTCGAACTTGGCCGTGGCGCATTCGCGAACGATCGCAAATGCATCAGCAGCTGCGTAAAGCTTGCCAGCTTCGATCTTGCCCTGGAGAGCCTTTGCACGCTTCGTAAGCTTAGCCATTTAGAGACCCTCCACGATGATGCCCATCGAACGAGCAGAACCAGCGATCGTACGAACGGCAGCGTCAAGGTCGGCAGCCGTAAGATCAGGTTCCTTCTGCTTGGCGATTTCTTCGGCCTGAGCGCGCGTGATCTTGCCCACCTTGTCCATGTGCGGACGCGAAGAACCCTTCTGAATCTTGGCCGCCTTCTTGATAAGAACGGTGGCCGGCGGGGTCTTCATGATGAACGTGAAGCTCTTGTCGGCGTACGCAGTGATGACGACAGGGATCGGAAGACCAGCTTCCATCTTCTGCGTCTTAGCGTTGAAGGCCTTGCAGAACTCCATGATGTTCAGGCCGCGCTGGCCGAGCGCCGGGCCGATAGGAGGCGAAGGATTGGCTTTGCCTGCAGGAACCTGCAGCTTGATAAAGCCGACGATTTTCTTAGCCATTTTTAAAAGTTTCCTTTGGGTTCAGACGCCCTGGCAAACAAAACGTCGTTTGCTCGGAGCTCCCCAGTTAGGGTGGAAATTCAAGAAGCGGGACTATACATCGACAAAAATAGCCCTGCAACTCGAAACGCCGTTTTTTTTAGATTTTTTCGACTTCGTTAAAAGCGAGATCAACAGGCGTATCGCGGCCGAAGATCGACACGAAAACCTCAAGCCGACTCTTATCGTAGTCCACAGCGTCGACACGGCCCGTGAAGTCTTCGAAGGCACCCGTTTTGACGCGCACCATTTCGCCGACTTCGAACTCCACCTTAGGACGCGGCTTCTCTGCACTGGTTTCCGCAGCATTAAGAATGCTGGCGACTTCGGCATCAGAAAGCATTACAGGATTATTGTTGCCTAGGAACTCAATGACGCGAGGCGTGGAATTGACAAGATGCCAAGTTGCATCGTTCATTTCCATCTGAATGAAGACGTAGCCCGGATACATGCGGCGCTCGCTCGTTACCTTGCGGCCGTTGCGAATTTCATGCACGCGCTCAATCGGCAGCAACACTTCGCCGAAGCTGTCGCGAAGCGATCCGCTCTGGGCAATGCGTTCTTCAAGCGCATTCTTAACGCTTTTTTCCATTGACGAGTACACATGAAGCGTGTACCAGTGCATCTTGCTCGTATCCTTACTCATGATCACGCCTTCCTTGAATCTTTTAGATGGTCATCTGCAACAGAACGTCGTACAGGCCCCATTCGATGATCTTGTCGCAAATAAAGAGAAAGAAAGCCATGATCACGACAAATGCCATCACAAGGCCCGTCGTATTAAGCGTTTCCTTCTTGGTCGGCCACACGACGCGGCGAAGCTCGTCATAAGATTGACGGCCATAGGCCAGCAGCCGCTTACCTGAAGGGCTCATCCACGCAATGCCTACACCGAGGATCAAGCCGCCTGCGAGTGAGCCGAGGCGAACCGCCAGCGACTGTTCCGACAGTAAGGCGAAAGCAATAACGCCCGCCAGGGCGCAGAGAACCGCCAGCGTAACGAGAACGATATCGCTTTTACTCGTTACGATTTCAACATCTTGGTTGCTCATTGGTCGCAGATCCTAAAATCGCGTCCTGGCAATGCAAGCAAAGGCATTCCCTTCCTAGGCTCTGCCGATTCTGCCCGGGCGCTGATTGTGAATTCGAAAAAATAACGGTTGATTTTAACGAGATCGCTTCAACTCTGCTGATATTCGAAGCGCTTTTTTCTATTTAAAAATAAAAGCCAAGCTGCCTGAACAGCTTGGCTTTTAATTTTTTGGCAGGGGCAGAAGGAATCGAACCCTCAACCTACGGTTTTGGAGACCGTCGCTCTGCCGATTGAGCTATACCCCTGCAACTTCCAGCGAACCGCTAGACGGCTCGCTGAAAAATCGGATCATTATTCGATGATCTGAGCAACGACGCCGGCGCCGACCGTGTGGCCGCCTTCGCGGATAGCGAAGCGCAGACCCTGTTCCATAGCGATCGGGCAGATCAGCTTGACCGTCATCGTGACGTTGTCGCCAGGCATGACCATTTCAACGCCTTCCGGCAGTTCGATCGTGCCCGTCACGTCCGTCGTGCGGAAGTAGAACTGCGGACGATAGCCCTTGAAGAACGGCGTGTGGCGGCCGCCTTCTTCCTTCGTCAGAACGTAAACTTCGCCCTTGAAGTGCGTATGCGGCGTAATCGTGCCCGGCTTCGCGAGAACCTGACCGCGTTCAACTTCTTCACGCTTCGTGCCGCGCAGCAGGATGCCAACGTTGTCGCCGGCCTGACCCTGGTCGAGCAGCTTGCGGAACATTTCAACGCCCGTGCAGGTCGTCTTCGCCGTCGGCTTGATGCCAACGATTTCAATTTCGTCGCCAACCGCGATCACACCGCGTTCAATACGGCCCGTGACAACCGTGCCGCGGCCAGAAATCGAGAACACGTCTTCGATCGGCATGAGGAACGGCTGGTCAACAGCGCGTTCCGGCGTCGGAATGTAGCTGTCGAGCGTTTCAGCAAGCTTCAGAATCGACGGAACGCCGATCGGGCTCTGATCGCCTTCGAGAGCCAGCTTGGCCGAACCCTTGATGATGGGAATGTCGTCGCCCGGGAAGTCGTAGTTCGAGAGCAGTTCGCGAACTTCCATTTCCACGAGTTCGAGCAGTTCTTCATCGTCAACCATGTCGCACTTGTTCAGGTAGACGATGATGTAGGGAACGCCGACCTGACGGGCCAGCAGGATGTGTTCACGCGTCTGGGGCATCGGGCCGTCAGCAGCCGAAACAACCAGGATCGCGCCGTCCATCTGCGCAGCGCCCGTGATCATGTTCTTCACATAGTCAGCGTGGCCCGGACAGTCAACGTGAGCATAGTGACGGTGTTCCGTTTCGTACTCAACGTGCGCCGTGTTGATCGTGATGCCGCGAGCGCGTTCTTCAGGCGCCGCGTCGATCTGGTCGTAGGCCTTGGCTTCGCCGCCGTACTTCTGGGCGAGAATCGTCGTGATAGCAGCCGTGAGCGTCGTCTTGCCGTGGTCGACGTGACCAATCGTGCCGACGTTGACGTGCGGCTTCTTGCGCTCAAAATGTTCCTTTGCCATTTCTGGATCCTGAAGAACGAGTAAAACAAAATCCGACTTTGCACGATTGCTGAGCCGGACGACAAGAGAATTCGGTGGTGCCCATGATGCGGATCGAACGCATGACCTCTCCCTTACCAAGGGAGTGCTCTACCACTGAGCCACATGGGCAAGGCTATGGAGCGGGTGAAGGGAATCGAACCCTCGTCGGGGGCTTGGAAGGCCTCTGCTCTACCATTGAGCTACACCCGCGCGGTTTCAAATTTCCGCCCCTGCTCATCAAGCATTCGTCTGCTAAGCGAATGTCGCTGGTGGAGGGGGATGGATTCGAACCATCGTAGGCGTAAGCCAACAGATTTACAGTCTGCCCCCTTTAGCCACTCGGGCACCCCTCCGGAGCGAGAGACCCGAATTATTTCCTATTTCAGTCACTCTGTCAAGACTTTTTAGAAAAACCTACGAAAATACGCATAAAAACGTATTTCTTGGGACCCTTCCGCTTCAACTCCTGCTTAATATCGATTAAATGAATTTCGATACCTTCACGATCTACGGCCTGCTGGCAGCGTTGCTTCAGCTCGTCATCATCGTCGGCACCATTCTTCGGGTGATTCTCACGCGGCATCCGCCTGGCTCTGCTTTTGCCTGGATCCTCCTGACGACCATTCTTCCTTACATTGGATTCGCTCTGTACCTGATGTTCGGCGAACGTCCGATCGGTCGTCTTCGTGCACGCCGCCTACGAGAAACCGGCAAGCGATGGATGACTGTCGCCCACCAGAAGCTCACGCCTCACGGCCCGCTTCCCTACAAGCTTGCTCGACATCGCACCTTTATTCATCTGGTCACCAGACTGGCTGGCATGCCGCTTGCCACTGGGTCTTGCGTCGAACTTCATAAAACATCCGAGCAAACGCTTCGCGCAATAGAAAACGACATTAAAGCAGCCGCGAAGTCCGTTGACATGGTGTTTTATATCTTTTCCCCCCAAGGACGCGTGCTTCAAGTTATCGATGCGCTCATTGACGCCGCAGCGCGCGGCGTGCGCGTGCGCATTCTCGTTGACGACTTTGGTTCAAGGGCTTTTTTGCGTTCTGATGCGCGACGCCGCATGGAAACGGCAGGCATCGAAATCGCAAGCGCCCTTCCTATGCGCTTCCTTCGCTTTTTCGGACTTCAGCGCGCTGATCTTCGCCTGCACCGAAAGCTGGTCATCATTGATAGAAAAATTGGATACACCGGCAGCTTCAACATGATTGATCCGGCCGGCTACAAGGATTCCGGCGATGTCGGCGAATGGGTCGACGCTATGGTCCGCCTGACTGGACCGGCGGTTCTTTCGCTGATTGGCGTCTGGGCTTTCGACTGGGCACTCCAGCCAGATGGAGATCTTTCGGATCTGGACAACGGAGAGGAAGTTCCGTTTATGCCCAATTGCGGGCAAGCCGATACGATCTGCATTCCTTCAGGCCCTTATCAAACGGAAGATGTGAGCTTGCTGCTCGTTTTGGAGTCCATTGCCAGCGCTCAGTCCACCCTCACTGTTACAACGCCCTACTTCATACCTAACGAATCTGTTGTCGCAGCCCTCAAAAACGCGGTTCTCCGCGGCGTCGATGTTCGGCTTATCGTGCCGCGTCGTTGCGATGGCGCGCTCGTCAACTGGGCGATGCGGCGATATTTCGACGATCTGCTCGCCGGCGGAGTAAAAATCTATCTTTATGAAGCGGGCATGCTCCATACCAAATCGATATCGATTGACGGAGAAGTCGGCATTTTCGGCACGCTCAACATCGACAACCGTTCGATGCACCTCAACTTTGAGCTCATGATGGCCATTTTTGATCGTCAGTTCGTTGCCGATCTCGATTCGCTAACGACAGACTACATGCGGAAGAGCAGCCTGCTCGACCCCATTCGCTGGCGCAAGCGGCCGCTTTCAAATCGCCTCAAGGAAGGCGCGAGCTATCTGGTTTCACCGCTACTTTGAGAAAAGCGCCCGAATCGTTAAAACGATTCAGGCGCTTTTCGACATGGCTTTAACTCAAGCCCTGTCAACGGCTTTCTTCAATGTCTTCGACATCCTGCATGCTGCGGCGGCGATCACGGCTCGATCCAATGCGGGAAACGCGCACTTCCTCATGTGATTCGTAATATTCGCCTTCACCATGTGAAGACCCGAACTGCCGTCGCGCCTCCTCTTCGGAGCGTTGCATTGCTTCGCGAAAATCCTTTACTTCCTTGCTCTCCCAACCCATCTTAATCTTGAGCCAATTCCAGCCCCAAAAAGCCAGAACGAGCAAAATCACAGCAATAACCACACCCGCAATGACGGGCAGAAAGAAAATCACCAGTCCGACCACGATTGCAAGCGTGGCCAGACCAATGATGAAGCTCAGCAGCGGATTGCCGCCGGGCTGAGGATAAATAAATACGGGCATCCTTCTTTTCTCCGTTGTTCGTCGTCCTGACTTTCGCCTACGAAGGCTCGGGCCAGCCAACCGTCTGCGACGACTGCGCCTTCTTCTGCTGTTGATATCAGAAGTATATCTAGTTCATCGGATAGGCCAACCGTTTGACATCAACTCGATTTTTATGCCTATCTAATTGAATTTTGTAGAAATTTCTATTTTCTCAGCCAACCTTTCCGTAAAATTTGCTTGCTATTTATCAGCCGTTGGGTCTGCTCTCTTTTGCAGGACGCCGATTTAGGCATGAACCCATTCTCCGTTTTCAGTAATATATGGCCTCTTTTTGGCAATCGCCTTTCTTTTTTATTGTTTTCAAAAGTGAAGAGAAGCGATTTGCTAGACTTCGTAATTTCATTTGGCCGTGCCGAATGCTTCTGGAGAAAACAGGCGGCACTCCTAACGACCAGGCGGCAAACGACTCCGAGGGCCCTGTCGATTTCGTTGCCGCTCAGCAGAGAACACCAAGAATGGAAGCTGACCAAAAGAATATTCTTCCGGACGTTCAGTCTACGCAGGACGGCCGCAACATTGCCATCGACCGCGTTGGCGTTCGCGGCGTTTCACTGCCGATAGTCATTGAGGGCAAGAACGGCCCGCAACACACTGTGGCAACGCTCACCATGACGGTGGCGCTCCCGGCCGATCAGAAAGGCACGCACATGTCGCGCTTCATTGCGCTCATGGACGAAGTCAAGGAACCCTTCAGCGAGGCAGTCATGCGTCGTCTTATCGCTGAAATGCTTGACCGCCTGCACGCTGTTTCCGGCACGATCGACATTTCCTTCCCGTTTTTTGTGCGCAAAATTGCTCCTGTGAGCAAGCTTGAGAGTCTCATGAACTATCAGGGGCGCTGGGTCGCCAACTGCGACAACGGCAGAACCGTCGTCCGCCAGGAAACCGTTGTGCCTGTTACAAGCCTTTGCCCGTGCTCGAAGGAAATTTCCCGCTACGGAGCGCATAATCAACGCTCGCATCTGACGACTTCTCTGGTTTTGGCTGCGCCAATGCTGCTTGAGGACCAGGTTCGCATCAGCGAAGCTTCCGCAAGCTGCCAGCTTTGGTCGCGGCTGAAGCGCTCCGACGAGAAATTCGTTACCGAATACGCATACGATCACCCGAAGTTCGTCGAAGATTTAGTGCGTGACATTGCAAAGCTTCTCAACGAAGACGACCGCGTTCTTTCTTATCGCGTCGAGGCAGAGAACTTCGAATCGATTCACAATCATTCGGCGTACGCCTACATTGAAAGCGAAAAGTCCGCCTAATACGACGACTTCACTTGGCCGTCGGCTCCTGCCGCTGGCTCGATGCGGCCCGTTAACGCCCCGAACGGCGAACGGGCCGTAATTTTTGATTTCATTTGCGCCTCGCTCGCGATCCCCGTTCTGCAAGGGGCTCGATACACTACGAGAGCTAAAAAACTTTTACCTTTTCCCGATATGCTCGCTCAACAGAAAGAAGCTCTGAAGGCACTCTTTGCGAAAGCCTTCCAATCGCTCGACATCACCGACGCGGAAGTCGTCCTCGAGCGTCCGAAAGATCCTGCGCATGGCGATATCGCCTGCACGAGTGCGCTGCAACTTGCACGACGCCTGAAGAAGAATCCCCGCGCGATCGGCGAAAGCGTCGCTGCGGCGCTTCGTGCAGACCCCGATGCAAACGGCTTGATCGAGAGCGTCGAAGTTGCGGGGCCGGGCTTTATCAACATTCGCTTCGCTCAGAATGCCAAAACTGAGATCATTCGCCACGTGCTGCGCGAAGGCGATCGTTTTGGCCGCAGCGACGCACATAAGGGCGAGTCTGTCCTGCTCGAATACGTTTCCGCCAACCCGACCGGTCCGCTGCATCTCGGACATGCGCGTCAAGGCGCTCTCGGCGACGTGTTAGCAAATCTGCTTGCCTCTCAAGGCTGGACGGTTTCCCGCGAGTTCTACTACAACGATGCAGGCGTGCAGATCGGCAATCTAGCCAAGTCCGTTCAACTGCGCTGCCGCGAGCTGCTCGGCGAATCGATCGAGCTGCCCGACAATGCTTATCACGGCGAATACATCATCGCCATCGCCAAGGACTATCTCGCCAAAAAAACCGTTCTTGCGCACTCGGGCGAAGCAATTGAATCCAATGGCGACTGGAACGACATCGAATGCATCCGCCGCTATGCGGTTGCTTACCTGCGCAACGAACAGGATGATGATCTCAATGCGCTCGGCGTTCACTTTGATAATTTCTTCCTCGAGTCCTCTCTCTACGCAAGCGGCGCGCTGAAGAAAGCCGTTGACGCCATGATTGCCTCCGGGAAAACCTATGAGGCCGATAATGCGCTTTGGCTGCGGACGACCAGCTTCGAGGATCTCGGCAACGGGCTCAAGGACGACAAGGATCGCGTCATGCGCAAAGCCGACGGCACTTATACCTATTTCGTGCCCGACGTCGCCTACCATCTCAACAAGTTTGGCCGCGGCTACACCAAAGCGGTCAACATTCAGGGCACGGACCATCACGGCACGATTGCACGCGTTCGCGCAGGCCTTCAGGCCGCAGGCGCTGTGCTGGGGCTCGATATTCCGAAGTGCTTCCCCGAATACATCCTTCACAAGATGCTGTCGGTCGTCATGAACGGCGAACCTGTCAAAATGAGCAAACGCAGCGGCAATTATGTAACGCTGCGCGATCTCGTCGACTGGGCTGGCCGAGACGCTGCACGGTACTTCCTCGTCGCCCGCAAGGCTGACGCCGAATTCGTCTTTGACGTTAACCTCGCGCGCGAGAAGAGCGATGAAAACCCGGTCTACTACCTGCAGTACGCGCACGCACGCATTTGCTCCGTTTTCGCAAACGCCGAAGAAAAGGGCTTCGATGTGCCATCACAATCCGCGCTTGAAGCCGCCTCGCTTGCAACGCTTTCCAGCGAAGCTGCTGAAAAGCTTGTCAGTGCCATTGCCGAGTTCCCCAGCACGCTCGCGCTGGCTGCCCGAGATCATGCACCGCACCTTCTTTGCTACTATCTCAAGAATTTGGCGGCAGCCGTTCATGCTTTCTACAACGCGGAGCGCGTGCTTGTTGACGACAATGAAAAGCGCGTGGATCGTCTCGCGCTTCTCGCTGCCGCCCGTCAGGTGCTTCGCAATGGTCTGTCGCTGCTCGGAATCAGTGCGCCCGAATTCATGACGCGCAAGGAAGAGGACGAGACCAGCGCACAGTAATGCGCTCTGATTTCTCTCTGTAGGAGAAGCCAACGTGGCTAAAAGCGGTTTTGCTACCGGCTTCGCCGGTTTTCTGATCGGCGTCGTTACAGGACTGGGCATTGCAGCAGCGGCTGCCGTATTCATCACGAAAAGCCCCGTTCCCTTCGTCGACAAAGTTGACAAAGTTACAGCGGATGTCGATCCAGCACAAAAGCTCGCCGGCAGCGTCGACCCCAATGCTCGACTCAATCAAATGGGCGAATCTCAAAGTGCGCAATCCGAAGCCGCTGAAGCCACAGGAGGCGTCAAGACCGTACGCGTCGCCAGCGACGGCAACAGCGCCGACGGTGATGCGCAGCCTCGTCGAGATGCTGCGGGCAAAGCAGTCGAACCCGGCCACGTCACCCCCGTCACTTACTGGGTCCAAGTAGCTGCTTTCGCCAAAAAGGCGGATGCAGAGACTAGTGCAGCGGGCCTAGCCATGATGGGCATCGGCGCCCAGGTCACGCAGGCAGGCGCATTCTGGCGCGTTCGCGTTGGTCCTTTTGACGACCGCGCTGCCGCGCAGGAAGCGCTCGAAAGCCTTGCCGATCAGGGCCATAAGCCCGTCATAACTGAACAGAAATAATTCTTCAGCAAGTCTGCCGACGCCTTTGCCGGCAGACTTTTTGCCAAGTATGTGAAAGGAGTTTTCAAATTGTTTACTCGACGCCAACTTCTTGCCGCAGCAGCGCTTTCTCCGCTCGCCGGTCTGGTTCATGCCGCCCCGAAGTTCGAAGCCGGCAAGCATTATTTGACGGTTTATCCGCCCGCACCCACGCCGAGCGACAAGATTGAAGTCGTGCTCTTCTTCGCCTACACCTGCCCGCATTGCCTGCAATTTGATCCGATCTTCAAAAATTGGCTAAAGACAACGCCGGCCGATGTTTCCGTCCGCATTTGCGCCGTCGCCTGGCAAGCAAAGCTTCTGCCCTTCACGCAGACCTATTATGCGCTTGAAGCAATGGGCCTCCTGGACAAAGTCTCGATGCCCTTCTTTGAAAGCGTGGTCTACCAAGAACGCCCCTACGACTTTAATGATCCGACGAAGGATATTCTCGATTTCATGAAGACCCAGGGCGTCGACGTGGCCAAGTTTGAAAAGACGCTTCGCTCTTTTGGCGTCATGAACAAGTCCCGCGTAGCCACCCAGACTTGGCAGGCCTATCAGATCGACAGCACGCCGATGATCGGCGTGGGCGGCATCTACAGCACCGGACCGCATCTTGTCGGCTCCCGCGAAGAAACGCCTGCCTGCATCGACTTCCTGATCGAAGAAGTCCGCAAGACGCGCCGCTGAGCTTCAGCTTCTCCATTTCGCAACCGATCTTCCTAAGGACGTTATCGTCGTGCTCAATGTTTTCATCACCGGCGCTTCGAGCGGCATCGGCGCCGCACTCGCTCGTCAATACGCTGCTGGCGGCGCGACGGTAGGACTCGTCGCCAGAAATGCTGAAAAGCTTCAGGCGGTTGTCGAATCCCTACCCGGCGACCCGAAGAGGCACTTTGCTTTCCCTGCCGACGTAACAAAGCGGGAGGAGATTTTTGAAGCCGCGGCTCGCTTTGAAAAATTTTCCGGCGGCGCCACGCTTGTCATAGCCAATGCGGGCATGTCGCACGGCGTGAAAACTGAGTTCCTCGAAGATCTGGACGTTCTTGAGGCGGTTTACCGACTGAATGTCTTTGCAATGGCATATACGTTTCACGCCTTCATCGGCCCGATGAAGGCGCGCGGCGGCGGACGGCTTGTCGGCATCGGCTCGGTTGCGGGCATCCGAGGACTTCCTGGTTCGGAGGCCTATTGCGCGAGCAAATCCGCAGTCATCACATATTGTGAAAGCCTGCGAGTCGAAATGCAGAAGTACGGCATTGGCGTTACGACTCTTTGCCCAGGCTTTGTCCGTACGCCGCTTACGGCGCAGAACCCCTACAAAATGCCGTTCATTCTGGAGCCCGAAGAGTTTGCCTCTCAGGCAATCGATGCCATCCGAAAGGGCAAAAGCTACGCGGTGATTCCTTGGCAGATGGGACTCCTAGCCAAGATTCTCCGTGTGCTACCCAATCCGCTTTTTGACCGAATCCTCGCGCATCGTAAGCAAAAGCCGCGCGTCTCATCAACAACAAAGCTCTGAATCTTATAAAAGTAAAAAGCCGCACGATGACTGCGGCTTTTTAAATCTCTGCACGGATAATTTCAATGATTTCGTTGCCGTAGCGCTCTAGCTTCTTGCGGCCGACTCCCGAAATGCAATCCATTTGCTCAAGTGATGTCGGCTTGATCTGAGCAATGGCCGCCAGCGTTTTATCCGGGAAGATAAGATAGGGCGGCTTGCCCAGACGCTTAGCGGTATCCAGCCGCCAGCTTCTGAGCGACTCGAAAATACGTTTCTCATGAGAGGAAAGCTCGTGTACAGCAGAATTCGTTGAACGGTTTTTGCGTGTGCTGGCTTTCTCAACAAGTGACTTACGTATATAGATCTGAATATCCCCACGCAATAAATCGTTTGCGCTTGACCCCAACCGCAACGTGTTGCGATGCAGTGCATCCACCCAGATTACATGCCGTGCAATAAGTTGCCGTAAAATCGCGCGCCATTGCGCATCGGCCAGATCTTGGCCTATCCCGTATGTAGAAAGCTCGTTGTGGCCGCGCGAACGGATTCGTTCGTTGTCTTTGCCCTGAAGAATGTCAATGATGTGCTGAGCGCCGAAACTGACGCCGCTTTTTTGCTGTGCGCGGTAAATGCAGGAAACGAGCTTTTTGGCGGGCAACGTCGCATCCCAGAGTTCCGGAGGATTGACGCAGTTGTCGCAATGTCCGCACGGCTGAGAGGCTTCGCCGAAATACGCAAGCAGCCGCACCCGACGGCAATCGGGCGCTTCAGCAAGACCGAGCATAGCATCGAGCTTTTGCGTTGCTAGCTGCTTGTGAAGTTCGTCAGCGTCGCTTTGCTCGATGAAGTAGCGCTGATTGACTATATCGGTGAGACCGTAGGCCATCCACGCATCTGCGGGAAGACCGTCGCGCCCCGCACGACCTGTTTCCTGGAAGTACCCTTCAATCGACTTCGGCATATCGACATGCGCAACGAAGCGTACGTTGGGCTTGTCGATGCCCATCCCGAATGCAATAGTTGCAACAACAACAATGTCATCCTCGCGCTGGAAGAGCGCCAGACGCTCAGCACGCTCCTGTGCAGTAAGTCCTGCGTGGTAATAAAGTGCTTTGACCCCGTTTGCCGCTAAATACGCAGCAATCTCTTCGCAAGTCCGCCGTGCAATGCAATACACAATGCCGCAGTCGCGCGGATGTTCGTTGCGAATGAAGGCAAGAAGTTGCTCGCGTACGCGGCGTTTGTCAACGATGCGATAGAAGATGTTCGGTCGATCGAAGCTCGCGATGAATTCCTTTGGGTGGCGTAGCAGCTTCTCGACAATTTCCTCCCGCGTTCTTGGGTCGGCGGTAGCCGTCAGCGCTATGCGCGGCACCTCCGGCCAACGTTCGCGGAGGATGGAAAGCGCTCCGTATTCTGGACGAAAATCATGTCCCCAGATGCTGACGCAATGCGCCTCGTCAATAGCAAATAGCGAGAGCGTGAGCGTGTCGAGAAAGTCAAGCATCGAGGGCATCAACAGCCGCTCGGGCGCAACATAAAGCAGGTCCAGCTCTCCTCGTCGCAACGCACTGCGTACGCGTCCAGCGGCCTCAGGCGTCTGCGTTGAATTGAGAAACGCTGCGCGCACGCCAACCTCTTCAAGCGCATCAACTTGGTCCTGCATGAGCGCAATAAGTGGCGAAACCACTATGGCGACACCATCGCGAAGAAGGGCGGGTATTTGATAGCAAAGACTCTTCCCGCCGCCTGTCGGCATCAAGACCAACGCATCGCCGCCCGCCACAACTTCGCGGACCACATCTTCCTGAAGTCCCCTGAAATCGTCATAGCCGAAGACCTGCTTGAGAGCGGCTTTAGGGGTTTCGAAGCGGCGCATGGCAAATGAACACTAAACAATCGCGAAAGAAATCATTGCTTACGGCGGCATTCCCGCCGAAACTAGTCATTTTATCAATCGCCGACCAACCGCTTCTCTCACTTAAAGAGATTGATAAAAAAACCAACGCACTCAACCAAACGGTCAAGTGCGTCGAACAGAAGGACGGTCCGAATCAAAGGTTTTGTTCAGCCCTGAGACGTTCTGCACGTTTGCAAGCCGCAATCGTAAAGAGCGCGTCTGACGAGGAATTAAGCGCCGTTTCGCACGAATCCTGGAGCACGCCGATGATGAAGCCGACGGCGACAACCTGCATGGCCGTATTTTGATCGATGCCGAAAAGACCGCACGCCAGCGGAATCAGCATCAGCGATCCGCCCGGTACGCCCGAAGCCCCCGCAGCGCAAAGCGCCGCTACAAACGAAAGAAATACGGCAGTAGGCACATCAATGGTGATCCCGAGCGAATGAGCCGCTGAAAGCGTAAGCACCGTAATTGTGATTGCCGCACCGCCCATGTTGACCGTAGCTCCGACAGGAATCGACACCGAATAGGTTGACTCTGGAAGCTTGAGTCGACGGCAAATTTCCAAATTAACCGGAATATTGGCTGCAGACGAGCGCGTAAAGAAGGCGGAAACGCCCGACTCGCGCAACGTCATGAGCGTATAGGGATACGGGTTGGAACGAATGCAGAACCAAACAAGAAGCGGATTGAATACAAGCGCAACGAAGAACATCGTGCCCAGGAGGACAACGAGAAGCTCTGCGTAGCCGGCCATAGCCTCAAGTCCGGTCGTCGCAAGCGTTGACGCGATGAGGCCAAAAATGCCGACAGGGGCAAATCGAATGACCAGACGAACAATGAACTCCACGCCTTTGGCGGCGTCAAGAAGCACTTCACGCGTTGCGGGCGCAGCCTTGCGCATCACGAGCCCCATGGCGATCGCCCATGCCAAGATGCTGATGTAATTGCCCTTGGCGATGGCATTGACAGGATTATCCACCACTTGAAGAATCAGGTTCTCAAGCACTTCCAGAATGCCGCCCGGCGCCGTTGCCGCCTGATCTGAAACAGCCAGCGTGATCGAAACCGGCCAGATGAAGCTCACAATGACCGCTGTCACAGCTGCCCCGAACGTACCGAGGAAATAAAGAACAATGATCGGCCGGATGTGCATATCGCCGCTCACGTTCTGGTTGGCGATGGAACTCATCACGAGCACAAAGACCAGTATTGGCGCAACACCCTTTAAAGCGCTTACAAAGACAGTGCCTAAGAAGCCAAGATCTTTGGATGCGCTCGGAAAAACGAGCCCGACAATCGCACCCAAAATAAGTCCGACAAGAATCTGCTTGACCAGCGACGCCTGCAGAAACGGCATCGCAAACTTGAATACCCGATTCATTCTGTTGTTCTCCGAGGAGGCTGAAATCAAGGATGAGAACCCCTGACTCGCTTTCGAACGCTTCCGAGCTGGTTCGAATTTGTAATTATTCGCTCACACTAGCAATGCAAGGCTAGAACATGCGCTGAGAAAAGCACTAATTTTTCGTCGCCCGAACGAAAACATCCGATTCTTGACGAGACTCAAGCTTGCTAGGTTGCTGCGGTGCAGAGCAAATCGCCCCAACCTTCAAAAACACCTGACCCAATAGCTACAGGTGTTCACGGCCTTAAGCGGCTAATATTGCTTGCGTTGCCAGCGCATCAGCGCACGCCTTTACGTCATCAGCGCCAACACATGTCACTTAAGCCAGCAGTCGCCTTCGTTCTTGCCAGCGTCTTTCTCGACGCGCTCGGCATCGGCATCATCATTCCTGTGCTGCCTCGGCTTGTCGGCACATTGACCGAGACCCCCGACCTGCAAACGATTTGGTACGGGGCCATCATGGTGAGCTACGGTCTGATGCAATTCTTTTCAGCCCCCGTGATCGGCGCAATTTCAGACAGAATCGGCAGACGCCCAGTGTTGCTCGCCGGCATTGCCGGTCTCGGCATCATGATGTTCGCGCCTGCACTCTGCGATTCGCTTTGGCTCATTCTTTTCTCTCGAATTCTCGCAGGAACGATGAGCTCAAACATCGTAGTAGCGCAAGCCTACATTGCAGACGTCACCCCAGCGGGGCAGAGAACGGCAGCATTCGGTCGAATCGGCGCGATCTTCGGCATTGCCTTCATTCTCGGGCCGGCTTTGGGCGGCCTTCTGGGGGAGAACAATCCTCGGCTTCCGTTCTATGTAGCTGGAAGCATCTGCGTGCTCAATTTCCTTTATGGGCTTTTTGTTTTGCCTGAAAGTTTGACAACGCCGAGTCGATCCCCGATCACCCTGACGCGCATCAATCCTTTCTCCGCTCTTGCTGCGCTCTCAAAAGAACGACTTGTGTTGCCGCTCCTTTTCGTCGTCATGCTCTACACGCTGTCGCAAAGCCTTATGCAATGCACCTGGGCGCTTTACACAGAGTTCCGCTACGGCTGGACCCCAGCAGCCATCGGCTTTTCGATTTTTGCGCTCGGCTGTTCGATCACGGTTGTGCAAGGCTACCTGCTTTCTCGGCTCACCAATCGCTTTTCAACAAGACGGCTGGTTCTGGGGGGACTTGCATGCGGCATTATCTCCTTTCTCTGCATCGGCTTTTCTCCCATTGCATTCCCTGCAGCCATTGCCGTTTGTGCGGTAGCCCTGATGGGAATCGTTGGACCGATTCTGCAGGGTGTTATCAGCCGCACCGGCTCCCCTTATACCCAAGGCGTACGCCTCGGGGCCATGAGTTCAATCAATAGCTTCACTGGCGCAATAAGTCCCTTGATCGGCACGCCGCTTCTGTTCTTTACCTCCAGTTTTGAACCTGATTCTCTGGCGGCAGGAACACCTTTTTTCCTGTGTGCGCTCATCGTTGCAGTTGCACTCATTCTTTCGCTTCGCTTCCCGCTGCCAGAAGAAACTCATCGCTATTCCTGAAAGGAATAGCGCTGAACGCCCTATCCATCAATCATCTTCAAGCAATCCTATCTGAGGCTCTACCTCTTCAGCAATATCGCCGCCTCTCCTGAGAGGCTTACGCCCTTAAAACGCTCCTCTCCGTTCAGAGGGGCTGACATTTTTGAAAAATCTGCATAAAAATCACCATTAAAAGACCCCCTGCTCTCAACGAGTTCACCTCGATTCGTTACCCCTTCTCCGAATGAACTATTCAGCCGTTCTGCTCATAGCACAGCCCGGGCGCCTTGAACAAGCGCTGACTGATGCCGCGGCTATTCCTGGCGTCGATATTCATCAGATTGATCGTTCCAGAGAACGTGCCATCTGCACGCTGGAAGCCGCGAGCATTGATGATGAAGTTCGCCTGTTTTCCGTTGTGCGCTCCCTTGAGGCCGTACTCGATCTCAGCTTGATCGAGCACTTGCCCGAGGCTGATGTCCCCGCTGCTTGAAGTTCGCTCCAAACGCCTGTCCTTGTCCTCTTATTCGGCAGACCAGGCATGCAAAGCCTCAATCCCGTATGGAGAAATCCGTCATGTCTAACACCATTCAGATTCATCGCCGCAACCTGTTGAAAACAGGGCTAGCTGCCAGCGCCGCTATTTCTCTCGGCATGCCCGTTACCGCCGCGCAGGCAGAGGCGGCTTCGAAGACGGAAGAAGGCATTGCCTGGCACAAAGGTGTCTGCCGCTTCTGCGGCACAGGCTGCGGACTGCTTGTCGGCGTACGGGACGGCCGCATCGTTGCCACCAAGGGTGACCCGGAAGCCCCAGTCAATCGCGGCCTCAATTGCGTCAAGGGATACTTCAACGCCAAGATCATGTATGGCAAGGATCGCCTGACAACGCCGCTCATGCGTCGTAAGAACGGGAAATTCGATAAGACAGGCAAATTCGAACCCGTTTCATGGGAAGAAGCGCTTGACGAAATGGCGCGTCAGCTGATGAGGGTTTACAAAACGAAGGGACCTGCAGGCATTGCCGTTATCGGCTCGGGGCAGTACACGATTCCGGAAGCTTATGCGGCTTCAAAGTTTATGAAGGCTGGACTTCGCTCCAACAACATCGACCCGAATGCGCGCCTCTGCATGGCATCTGCCGTCGTGGGCTTTTATCAGACCTTCGGCATTGATGAGCCCGCCAACAACTATGGCGATATAGAGCTCAGCGACCTGATGGTGCTATGGGGCAACAATATGGCCGAAGCGCATCCGGTGCTTTGGTCTCGCGTCGCCAATCGACGGCTGACGGAAAAGCGTACGAAAATCGTTCAGATAACGACGCACCGCAACTCCTCGTCGAATCTGGCAGATATTGTCATCGTGATGCGTCCGAATGCTGACCTCGCGATCCTCAACTTTTTGCAACGCGAAATCGTCAAGCGCGGCGTTATGAACCGCGAATTTGTCGAAAAGCACTGCATTTTCTCGACTGGCGTCACGGACATCGGCTACGGTCTTCGAAACACGGATAAATACGCACGCCCTGCGGAAAAAGACACGCTCGCCAAGCAGCTCGTCGTTAAGCTCGACAAATACGAGGCCATCGGCCAAGGCCGCAAGCCTGGCGAAAGCATTGCGCAAAGAAATTCAGGCGCCTCAGCAGGCAATCATTGGCGCATAACCTTCGAAGACTATGCCAAAGCGCTCGAGCCTTATACGCTTGATTTTGTAGCCGAGCTTGCCAAGGGAGACAACGACGAATCGCTTGACACATTCAAACAAAAGCTCATGACGCTGGCGGACCTTGTCTGCGACAAAGAACGCAAAATGATGAGCTTTTGGTGCATGGGCGTCAATCAGCATCAGCGCGGCGTTTGGGTGAACGAACAAATCTACTCGGTTCATCTCCTGCTTGGTAAGCATGGCCTGCCTGGCAGCGGAGCGTTTTCGCTTACGGGGCAGCCATCGGCCTGTGGATCTGCGCGCGAAGTGGGCGCCTTCTGCCATCGCCTACCTTCGGACATGCTCGTCGCAAACCCGAAGCACCGCGCAAAGACAGAAAAAATCTGGAACATCCCTGCGGGCACGCTTAACCCGAAAGTGGGTGCTTCGCTCATGGAAATCCTGCGCGGTCTTGAAGACGGCTCGATCGATTTTGTTTGGACTCAGGTCGTCAACGTTCTGCAATCTGCACCCAACAACACGCATTGGCTCGAAGCCATGCGCCGCTCCGACGCTTTTGTTGTCGTATCGGATATTTATCCGACCTACTCGGCACGCGCAGCTGATCTGATTCTGCCCGCAGCAGCTCATTTTGAAAAATGGGGTCTTTACGGCAACGGCGAACGTCGAACACAAGGCTGGCACCAGCTCGTTAAGGCGCCCGGCCTAGCTCGAACGGACATTTGGATGATGATGGCGCTTGCCCAGCGCATCCGAATTGCCGATACCTGGAAAGCTCAACCGCTCAAGGGCGCGCCTGGCGATGTGCTGCCCGACGTTCTTGAAGCAGCCAAAGCCATGGGCATTAGCGCTGAAGCCACGCTTTTTGACGTTCTTTATGCCCCGACAGGCCTGCGTGCCAAGGCCGTATGGCCGGATCCAAAATATCCCGGCGAACGCAATGCCACCGGTGAAGCGCTCGGTCTTGACTACTTCCCGGAAAAGGCGCTCTTTACCGAATACCGAGCCTTCACGCTCGGCGACGGCCACGATCTTGCTGACTTCGACACTTATATGGATGCCAATTGTCGCGGTCTTCTCTGGCCGGTCGTCAACGGCAAAGAAACCCCCTACCGCTTCAATGTCGATTTTGACCCGTATGCAAAAACCGACAACCTTTTCTACGGCAAGCTCATGAAGGAAATTCCGACGGGCAATCAGTACGGCATCACGGAAAAAACCGCCAGAAGCAAGCCTGGCACAGCCAAAATCTTTTTCCGCCCCTACGCTGCTCCCGTAGAACAACCCGACGGCCGCTACGATCTCTGGCTTTGCACAGGCCGAATACTCGAGCACTGGCATACCGGCTCCATGACACGACGCGTCCCGGAACTGCATCGCGCAGCACCCGCTGCACTGCTTTACATGAACCCCGGCGACGCAGAAAAGCGCGGCCTCAAGCGCGGCGATCTCGCTCACGTGGAGAGCCGCTACGGCACGTGCCGAGCGGTTGTCGAAACGCAGCGCCGCAACATCCTGCCTGCTGGCAGCGTTTGGCTCGCATTTTTTGATGAAAAAGTCCGCACCAACGCCGTCGTGATCGACAGCACCGACCCGATTTCGTTGGAACCGGACTATAAAAAAACGGCTGTTTTCGTCAAGAAAGCCGCCGACTAAGCACATGAGTGCATCTTCGAAAAAAGGCGGCACTTCAACGTTGCGTCCTGTTTCCCGTCGCGCCTTCCTAGAGGGAGCGGCGGGTGCAATCGGAGGCGCAGCATTCTGCGCCTTTGGACTCAGTGCTTTGCCGCTGCAAAGCCGCAGCGCTTGGGCACCCCGTCCGCCAGGTGCGCTTGAGGACGATCGCTTCACTGCCGCGTGTGCACGATGCGGGCAATGCGTCAAAGCGTGCCCGCACGGCACGCTTCGACTTGCAAGCATGGGAGACCCGGCATCTGCCGGCACCCCCTACTTCACCCCACGAGACATCCCCTGCTTTATGTGCAAGGATCTGCCTTGCGTCAAAGCCTGTCCGACGGGAGCGCTCGATCCCTCGCTCGAGGACATTGCCGACGCACGCATGGGCGTGGCAGTCATCGATCCTCAATCTTGTCTTTCCTGGCAAGGGCTGCGTTGCGAAGTCTGCTTCCGAGAATGTCCGGAAGCCAATCGCGCGCTCACTATCGAGCCCCATCCGCGCGAACTCTCAAAGCATGCAGTCTTTGTGCCTATGGTGCACCCCGAAAGCTGCACAGGATGCGGACTTTGCGAAAAAGGATGCCCGACGGATGTTCCCGCCATTCGAATCGCAGATCCAGCAAAAGTTCTTGGTGCTATCGGTGCGCACTATCGACTGGGCTGGCTCTCGGAGGACGACCCAAAGAATACGCGCCGCATTCAATCCGATCAGATCCCACAACAAATGCGCCAACCCGCTACCGATGATCAGTCGGAAGTTCCAGGGCTCGAGTATCTCAATAGCGAAGAGGCTTTCTGATGATTTCAGAGAAGAAAACTGTGCGGCACCTTCCGCCTGCTTCGTCTTTTGCTGAGAAGCTGATCCGGATGCGCTTTACGCTTGCACGTCGCGTTGCGCAGCTCCTTGTCCTCGCTCTCTTCATCGGAACAGCGCGCTGGGATTGGGCAATCGGCGGACATCCGATTCTCTCGGGTGATCTTTCTGCTTCGACAGTTCTCGATCTGATTCCGCTTGCTGATCCGCTGGCCCTTCTTGAGCGGCTTGCTGCCGGCATACTGCCGACGGCAACCGTACTGCTTGGCGCCGCCATTGTGCTGACAGCTTACGGCGTGCTCGGCGCTCGTGTTTTCTGCGGATGGATCTGCCCAATGAACCTTGTTGTTGAAGCTGCGCAGTGGCTACGCACCAAATGCGGCTTTTCAGCAGACTTTGTGCGGATTTCAAAAAAATCGCGATACGTCGTGCTTGCAGGCGTTCTCATCGCAAGCGCCGCAACTGGCTCTGCGGCATTTGAAGCCGTAAGTCCGCAAGGCTTCTTGTGGCGAGATCTTATCTGGGGCTCAGGCCTCTCGGCACTTGCATGCGCATTGGCGATTTTTGCGCTTGAACTCTTCGTCATGCGCGACGGCTGGTGCGGCCATCTGTGTCCGTTGGGCGCCTTCTGGGCCTGTGTAGGCCACGCGCAACCGCGTCCGCAGCTTTCGATTCGTTTTGAAGCCAAGCAATGCACGCATTGCGGCGATTGTCTTCATGTCTGTCCCGAACGGCAAATCATTCGCTTCAAAACACTCGAAAAGCTGAACCGCATCCCGACAGCGGAATGCATAGCCTGCGGTCGATGCATCAGCATCTGTCCAGAAAATGCGCTTCACTTTGCTCTAGGACCATTCAAGTCTTCGGCGCAGTCCCAGCAGCCGAATCAAGACCTCAAAAACAATGCCTCCCATTCTGCCCATAGGAGATAGAACATGAACCGCTTTCCTCGCGTAGCTGCCCTGATGTGCAGTTTTTTCGCCGCAGGCCCTATCTGGTCCGCCCCGCAGGCCGACGCCGTTGGCACGCCCGGCGTTGTCCCTCATCCGATCGCCGATTATTTGCCGATCACAATCGATAAAAACATGTGCCTCATGTGTCATCGAAAGGCTTCCGGATCCGTTGCGCAAAAGGGAGAAATACCTCTGTCTCACTTCAAAGCAGGCAAGCTTTCCGGCGAGCGCTATGAATGCACGCTCTGCCATGCGCCGAGCGCAGGTTCAGGAGAACTTGCACCGGTTGACCCTAATGACGCTGTTCACTAAAGCCCAGAAACAGGCGTCCGCCCGCACGGATGCCTGTTGAAATGATTCTTCTCAGCGCTTTTTAGCTGCCTTGCGCTGAGAGGCCCAAACAGCGGCTTCCACGCGGCTTTGAAAACCCAACTTTTTTAGAAGGTGCTTCACGTGTCCTTTGACCGTCCCGTCGGAAATCCGAAGCGCCTTGCCTATCATTTTGTTCGTGTAGCCTCGCTCGATAAGTGCGAGAACATCCTCTTCACGGTCCGTCAGACGAACCGGCTCTACATCTGCCTTCTTTTCCCGAATCAAATCCGTGAGATAACGCACCATTGACTGATCAACAATGAGACGCCCCTCAAGCGTCTCCTTAAGGCTCTCCAGGAATCGCTCCGGCTCCATATCCTTTAGAAAATACCCGTCAGCTCCCGCCTTAATGCATGCCATTAAATCATCACCGGAATCACTGACGGTGAGGATAACAACACGGCGCGACGGATCTTCTTCTTTCATTTTCGTGAGGATCTCAACACCAGAAGAGCCCTTGATGTTGAGATCAAGCACTGTCAGATCCGGTTCGTACCTCGCGATAAGCGAAAGAGCCTCTTCGCGTGTTCCGGCTTCGCCGACAACTTTAATTGCGGGTTCAAGCGCAAGAAGCTCGCAGACGCCCCGTCGAAAAAGCGGATGGTCATCCACGACGAGAACCGTGTGAATGTCTTTTTCTTCAGCGCCGCGCACTTTAGTTTCCCCTGTCATTGGCATTGTCCGTATGCGTGATTACCTGCGTCGATTGTACAAATTCCTCCGGCCTTCCCTTTCGGATGAGGCGAACGCGAGTTCCATGCGCTGGTGGCGCAAGCCCTTCAACAAACAATTCGGCTCCGATAGCCTGCGCACGCTCCTTCATGATGCCGAGACCAAAATGTTTCGCCTTCTCTGCCTTAATCGGCATGCCAACACCATTGTCGATGACTTCGAGCATAAAACCGCTTTCATCCAGTCGAGTCAACCGGATCTCTACGTGCGAGGCACGGGCGTGTTTTTCAACGTTGGCAAGCGCTTCACTCAAAATGTGCGCGAAATGGACCTGTTCGTTCGGCGTAAGCGATAAGCCCAAAAGATCGTTTCTGACCTCAACCGGCAGCCCGGTACGCTGCCGAAATGCTTCAACCGTTTCATTCACGATGCCTGAAAAGCCGCTTGAGCGTATCTGAAGGCGAAACGCCGTCAAAACCTCTCGTAACTGCCGATACGCCGTTGAAATGCCCATATCGATTTCTTCGATAATTGCCTTTCGATCGCTTTCAGCGCCAGGCGTCGAAAATGCTCGCTTCAAGCGCAGCACTTGTATGCGCGAAAAAGAAAGTGTCTGAGCAATCGAATCATGCAATTCACGCGCAATCGTGGAACGCTCCTCTAGCACAGCCAACCGCTGATCGTCTTCCAGCCGCAACCCTGCCGCAACCGCACGACCGATTAGTGCGGCAAGCATAGAGAGAAAATTCTTCTTCCAATCGGGACAGCCTCGGGGAAGCTGCACGCAAAGTTCCCCGAGAAGCTGATCGGCATCGAGTCCACTGAAAGAAAGCCGTTCGACCCCGCTCTTTTGATCAGCAGCTTTTTCCCAGCCTCTAGTGCGAACGAAAACAGCGCGTTGCGGCGTCATTCCTTTTTGTGCCGGCTCAAATAGATAAACTGCGGCGCACTGCGCATTTAAGAATTGAACGCTCTGCTCGAGCACAGCACCTAGCCTTTCGCGCATGTCGCCGCCTGGCAGCAATACGGTTGATGCCTTCGCCAGCGCTTCCAGGCCCTTATTTCGTCGATCGAGGTCTTTCGTTTTTTCCGCCACCTCCTTTTCTAGAGAGCCATAAAGGCGCTCGAGCTCGCTCACCATGAAGTTAAATCCGCGACCGAGACGGCCGATTTCGTCGTTGGCGCGATCCGCTTTTGTGCGTGTCGCAAAATGCCCCTGACGCACCTGTCCAACAGCGCCCTCCAATTCGGAAAGAGGTTCGAAAATCTTGCGGCGCATGATCCGAAGCATTAGATACGTCAGAGAAAAAGCCCCGAGCAGCGCAGTGATCAATATCGCTTCAATAAGTGCAAGCCTCCGGCCAAGCGTTTTTTCCAGCGCAGCGACAAACGCATCAACTTCTGCAACAAAAGCAGGAATCTGTCTCATGAAGATCGGACGCGCTGATGCATCTTCAATGCTTTTTATGGCCAGCGGTCGTACATCTGTCTCAAAACGTTTGCGAACGCCTTCATATTTTCGGCGCACAGGATCGTCCGGATCTTTCGGAATATCAATCAGAAGCGCCGAATCTCGCAATCGCCGGTCGAACTCGGCAACAGCTGCATTTGTTTCTGTACGGCGCTCTTCCGATGTTGCATAAGGATTGGAAACCGCTACAGTCAATCGGTAGCTCATCATACGAAGGCTGCCGGAAACATTGATTGCACCGCCCGACCCAGTTGATCGCTCGATCAACAGGATTGCCGGCGCTGCCGCCACCGCCACCGCTACAAAAATGACGCAGAAGACAATCAGAAATTCACGGTAAAGCGATCTTTCCGAACCGCGTACGAAACGACGGCTGAACATGAAGGCTCTCCTCAAAAAAAGCTCCGTTTCAGTCCCGACCGAAACGGAGCATTCATCTGCAAGCAAACGTCGGCCGCAACGACCGCCGACGCTCTGCTGTCTTAGATGTCCTCGCTCACCATGTCAATAGCTCCGCAAGGGCATTCGTTCGCGCAGATACCGCAGCCTTTACAGTACTCGTAGTTGATGCGGAATTTCTTTCCCGGCCCCAACTTAATGATCGCGTTATCGGGGCAGACGCCATAGCAGTTGTCGCACTCGAAACAATTGCCACAGGACATGCATCGGCGAGCCTCGAAAAGCGCATTCTCTTCAGTCAGTCCCTGAAGCACTTCTTCAAATGTCGTCTGACGACGAACTATGTCGAGCTGCGGCCGAATCTTCTTGGGAGCATCAGCGTAATACCACGTATTGAGACGCGCAAAAGTAGCCGCCGGCTGTTCGGGAGCCGGCTTAAATTCACGGCCGTCGAGATAAGCGTCAATGGCATAAGCAGCTCGCTTGCCGTGACCGATTGCTGTCGTGACATTGCGTTCGCCCGGCACCATGTCACCGCCGGCAAAAATGCCCTGAACGCTTGTCATCATGCCCGAATCCACTTCAACAGCACCCTTTTCGATCTTCAGACCGGTGATGCTGTCCAGGAACGACAGATTCGTCTCTTGTCCAAGCGCAAGCACTACGCTATCTGCCGCAATGGTCTCGAACTCTCCGGTTGGCTGTGGATAGCCGGATTCGTCAAGCGCCATTTTTTCGATCTTGATTTCGCCTTCGTCAGCTTCAGAAATTGTGGAAAGCCACTTCATCGACACGCCTTCTTCCAGCGCTTCTTCGATTTCAAACTGATGCGCGGGAGCTCGTTCACGCGTGCGCCGATAAACGACGATCGGCTCCGAACCAAGACGCTTGGCCGTACGAGCTACGTCAATGGCGGTGTTGCCGCCGCCGTAGACAACAACGCGACGTCCAAGAAGCGGTTTTTCTTCCGATTCCATCGAGCGCAAAACGTTCACCGCGTCGAGAATGTGCGTCGCATCACCAGCTGGAATATAGGCACGGCGAGCCATGCTGGCACCAACTCCGAGAAAAACGGCGTCATATTCGCCTGCCTTCATCTCTTCGGCAAGATCCTTAACCTCGCGGTTAAGCTCAATCTTTACGCCAAGCGCGGTGATGCGGGCAATTTCGGCATCAAGCACCTCGCGCGGCAAGCGATACTTCGGAATGCCATAGCGCATCGTGCCGCCCGCCTGCGGTGCTCCGTCAACAACATGAACGGCATGCCCGAGTCGAGCTAGCTGGTAAGCGCAAGAAAGACCGGCAGGACCTGCGCCAACAACAAGTACGCGCTTCCCTGTCGATTTTTCAGGCTTCGGAAAAGCCCAGCCCTTTTGCAGGGCATGGTCGCCAAGGAATCGCTCCACAGCATTGATGCCAACCGATTCATCAAGCTCTCCGCGATTGCAGGCTGATTCGCAGGTGTGATAGCAAACGCGACCCATGCAGGCAGGGAAGGGATTATCTTCGACGATTTGACGCCAAGCGCCTTCATAATCACCGCTTTCAGCATGAAAAAGCCAGGCCTGACACTTTTCACCTGCTGGACATTTCGCGTTGCAGGGCGGCTGGCGGTTGACATAAACCGGCTTCATTGTGCGCCAAGTGCCCGTGCGGTTCGCGAGCGACGAGCCAACATCGAGCGTGATGGCAAAAGGCTTCGTAATCATTTTTTACGAGCTCCTCAAATCTGATTCGAACGTTCTTCGGCCTGCTCAGGCACTGGAATCGGCATTTCCGGTTCAGCCTGCTCGTCTAGAAGACCAAACTTCTCAATATTGCGGTCGGCGAGCTCCTGCATGCGCGCAAGCACGGCTGGATTCGCCTTTTTGCCGAAGAGATGCGCGAAGCGCTTCTGCAGCTTCAGATACGCTTCCACTGGCTGCTTGCGGCGGATTTTACGAACGCCAGTAATTTCACCGTACTCCGCTTCAAAGACAGGGAATATGCCAGTCTCCTGTGCAAGACGAGCGAGAGCAACGGTCTTGGCCGACGGCGCCCCCCAGCCGAGCGGGCAAGGCACGAGGATGTGAATGTAGCGCGCCCCATGAAAGCTCATCGCCTTTTCAACCTTACGTTCAAGGTCGCGCAAGTCCGCTACTGTTGCTGTTGCCACATACGGAATGCCGTG
Source organism: uncultured Sutterella sp. (assembly GCA_905213905.1). Taxonomy (GTDB): domain Bacteria; phylum Pseudomonadota; class Gammaproteobacteria; order Burkholderiales; family Burkholderiaceae_F; genus Sutterella. Next base: position 91,948 of record CAJMKD010000001.1, read on the forward strand.
TGCCATGGCAATGAGCGGCACATTCTTGCCCTGTCCCCAAGCGTTCCCAGGCTCCTCGCCTGCAATTTGCGTCGTGGCAGTGCGGGCCGCTGGCGGTGTAGCCGAAGAGCGCTGCACGCCAGTATTCATGTAAGCCTCGTTGTCGTAGCAAATGTAAAGCACATCGTCATTGCGCTCGAACATGCCCGAGAGACACCCGAAGCCAATGTCGGTCGTTCCGCCGTCGCCCCCCATGGCGATCACGCGGGTCATCGGAGTACCGGTTTTCCTGGCGCGATTGCGATAGGCAGCCGCCATGCCGGTCGCCACTGCTGCAGTATTCCCAAACAGCGAATGGAACCAGGGAAGCTGCCAGCTGGTTTCTGGATAAGGCGTTGAAAAAACTTCAAGACACCCCGTAGCATTCGCTGCAGCGAGATTGCCGCCCGCAGCGCGCATTGCTGCATCTACGGCATAACGGGCGCCAAGCGCCTCACCGCAACCCTGACAGGCGCGATGGCCCGACGTTAGCGAATTGAAGCGTTGCATTGACGACTGCAACGAGCGTTGCGACTCGTCAAGCAGGCGGTTGCCGACGGTAAACGTGCCCGTCTGATAGAAATGGATCGTATTCTCAGACATGACTTAGATCTCCTCGCCGCGCGCGATTTTTCGTTCGTTGACATGGCGATTGAGCGCTTCGGCAACGGGGCCGACATGACGAATCGAGCGTTCGCGCTCAAGCTGTCGCGTCACGAGCTCCTGATCAAGATCGAGGAACACGGTGTCGTCGGAAAGCGTACCTGCGAAGGCTTCGTTGAAAACTTTCTTGAGTGAAGCTCTTGTCACGGCACGTCCGCCCAGGCCAGCAACAACAGAGTACTGTTCGACAGCAAGTCCCTTAAGGGCTTTCATGACATCAAGGCAAAGCGCGCCACCCGTGCCAGCGCTCACCATGCGCTCCATCACTATCACTTTTTTGGCTCCCTTGAGCGCGTCCCGTACCGCGGCATAAGGGAAGGGGCGATAGCACTTGAGCGAGAGAACGCCGATCTTGAAGCCGGCGTCTCGCATTTCATCGACCGAATCCTTAATCGTGCCGAGCATCGAGCCCATGGCAAGCACCACGACTTCGGCATCCTCCATTCGATAGGATGAGACAAGACCGCCCGACTGGCGACCGAACTGTTTTTCGAAAGCCTCGCTCGTATGCGAAATCACATCGAGCGCGTCGAGCATGCGGTGATGAGCAAGCCAGCGCACCTCTGTAAACGCCTCAGGACCCACCATCGCTCCGATCGAATAGGGGTTGGCAGGATCCAACACCTGGCGCGGCTCATAGGGCGGCAAAAATGCATCTACTTCTTCTTGCGTCGGAATGTCCATGCGCTCGAAGGCATGCGTAAGCACAAACCCATCCATGCAGACCATTACAGGCAGCGATACTTCTTCGGCAATGCGAAAGGCTTGAATATGCAAATCGCATGCTTCTTGGTTTGTTTCAGCGAAAAGCTGTATCCACCCGCTATCGCGCTGACTCATTGAGTCGGAATGATCATTCCAGATGTTGATCGGTGCGCCGATCGCGCGATTGGCGACCGTCATGACAATGGGCAACCCTAAGCCTCCGGCATTGTAGACAGCCTCGACCATGTAGAGAAGCCCTTGACTCGCCGTTGCGGTATAGGCTCGGCCACCAGCAACGGAAGCGCCAATCGCCACGCTCATCGCGGCAAACTCGCTTTCAACGTTAATGTATTCGCAATCCTTCAATATGCCTTTGCGGCAGAGAAGTCCGAGATTCTCAACGATATGGGTCTGCGGAGAAATCGGATAGGCGCAGACGACATCAGGCCGGCAGAGCGCCACAGCCTGGGCAACGCCTTGACTACCTTCGAGCTGTTTAAGCATTTTGTTTTTCCCCCAATTGGGCCTTGACGGCTTCGTAGGCAAGCTCCGCAACTTCCGCGTTGGCTTGGGCGACGCGGCCAGAGAACTTGACGTTGTAGGCGGCCTGAACGCTTTCAAGCTTCATAAGTCCAGTCATGGCCGCAAAACCCGCCAGCATGCCGGCACCTGGAAGCGGACGGCCAATTCGATCGAGCGCGAAGCGCGTTGCAGATACGCAAAGCACATGCCGAGCCGGCATGCGCTCTACCAAATCGGAAAGACCGAGCGCCTCAGGGGTCTGACTCGAATTAATGAGAACGTAGCCGTCAGGACGAAGCCCCTCAAAGACATTGACGCTCTCGAGCAGTGTTCGGTCCTGAATTAGAACAGCATCTGGCTCGAGGACAGGCTCACGAAGTCGAATTTCGCTGGGCGACAACCGCGCAAAAGCAACAACGGGCGCACCGGTGCGCTCTGAGCCAAAGCTCGGAAAAGCCTGCGCGTTGTGCCCTTCCATGAAGCCCGCGAGTGCAAGCATTTCGGCTGCGGTCACTACGCCTTGGCCGCCTCTGCCATGAATGCGGATTTGGTACATGGCCTCCCCCCTAATTTCCGTGGAAAGGTTGATTTCAAAATGTTCTCTTCGCGGAATCAATCGCCAAGCCCTGGACGCAAACGCTGTGTCCTCCTGAACAAAACTAAGGCTTAGGCAAGATCCGCTTTAGTCTTAAGCGCGGCAGGTCTCAACCGCGCCGATGCGAGGCGCCAGAGAAAGCGCCTGCAAAAAAATTCTCCGTAACTCTAACAATATTGACGGCGTGCGAACAGTAGTCGAAAGAGGTGTTTCTCCCCTTACGCGGCTAGACTATGAGGACGAACAGATTGAAGGCTGTGCTTTGTTTGCGAGCCTTGCGTGCCGATCCGCCTGAATGCCCGAGACCTGGCATGGCCATGCCTGCCGTCCATCATTAAAAGCCTGCGCATTCGTACGAAGCCTCCACGAAGCGTCAATCTTCAAAGTGCATGAATGCTTTTTATAGGCATCAAACAAAACTCGCAGCTTGATTTTTTCTCACTGAAAAGAGGCGGCGCTTGCTCCCGGATTAGCCCTTGGGAGATCACGCTGGATTACGATGACGCGCATTTTGACGTTTGCCACGATCGGCCGGCCGCTTGCGCTCTGCGCGGCTCTGCTGCTTTCGGGCTGCAGTTCGTTCATGAGCAACGAACCCGACCCACTTGACGGTCTTACCGCCGTCTACAGCTGGCGCGCCGAAGGAAATATGGTATTTGCTTGCGCCTACGACACGCAGGGCGCCTATTGGCGGTTCATTCGCCCAGAAGGCTCGCTATATGATGAAGCTGGAAAGCAACAAGCAACGCTTCTCGCAGACTTCGGCATCCGCGCCCGCGATGGCTCGCAGATTGCAGCCCGCATTGTGAAGCAAAAAAATGCGGACAGTGCTCGAAATTTGAAGCCTGCTCTCTTTGAAACATCCGCACCGGCCAAAGGCATGCTCAAAGGAATTCGTTTTGTTGAGCGTCGCTCGCCAGAAGGCGGCATGCCGCTTGCCGGGTGTTCGCCTTCACAACGAGGGAAGCGATTGACAGTTCCCTTCAAGGCTCGCTACATTTTTTATCGCTGAAATAACTGATTTAAAAGAAATTTCAGCGCTCTCGCACAAATGTCGGCGTATTGCGGCGGTACTGTTCGCCCGTAAAACTTGCTAAAATTAGAAGCCTTTGCCGCATCGACCAAACGATTTTCGTCGGCTCGATGCGGCCAATCGTTTTTACGGAGAGATGTAATGGTCCCTGCAGCCACGACGGTCGGCGGCTACCTTCAGAGCCTGCCCAACGACAGGCGCGTTGCTATGGCAAGAGTCTGCAGCATGATTCGCCGCTCCGCTCGAGGCGTACGCGAAAGCATGCGCTTCGGCCTGGCATTCTATGAGCTCGACGGGCCGATCTTTGCCGTCGAATCTCACGAAAAGTCGCTCATTCTTTATTACGCAGAGCAAGACGCCGCCGCCGGTCATGAAGGCCAGTGGAAAGGCCTCGATATTGAACACCGTTGCGTTGAATTTAAAGATCTCAATTGTCTGCCGCTTGACGTTGTGGAAGGCATTGTCAGAGCCTCACTCAAGCTTCGCCGCGCGCGAAACGGCGTAGATATTCCCTCGCAAGCTGATTTGCTGCAGGTTTGGGGCATCCGAGAGGAAGATGCTGCCGTTGCACCGCCCATCGTTCGCATCTCGGTAAATCACGACGAAGAGGCCGCTGACAAAAAGCCAGAAGCCTAAACCGCTTGCCGCTACAGAATGAAAAAAGCCGCACCCTACCGTGGATGCGGCTTTTTTTTTGCGAACATGCTTTGTCAACTCTCGGCGCAGATCGCGCATTTCGCAAACCATTCATCCAGCAAAACATCGATTTCGCTCGGACATTCTGTGAGCGGCCAATGTACACAGTCGAGCACGGCAAAGTCGCCGCCAAAGCTTTGCGTCCATGCCTCGAGCTTGTCACACTCCGTATAGACCCCCGAACGCGATGCCATTACAAGAACGGGGCAATTGAAAAGCCGCGGCGGCACATCACCTGTCGGACGTGCGACTTCAAGCAGATCCCGGGCGTAATCAGCCGCATGCATGAATTTCAGATCCGTCCATGGCGAAGAGTATTCCCTCACAAAAGCCGCCAGGGCCGAACCGCCTTCGGCAAGCTTTTGACGAGCCACCTCGTCGGCGTGCCGCAAACTGTATTTAGGGAGCTTCCTTGAAAAACCGATCGCATCCAAGGCTCGACCGCCAAACTCTAGAAGCGAAAGCCAAATTTTCTTTTTGCTGTAGTTCCGTGCTTTTTCCGTCAGAGCCGCATCGATCAAAGGATCGATGAGCACCAGTCCCCGCAGAAGATCAGGATGGCGCCGCGCAAATGCAAGAGATATCTGTGCGCCAAGACTATGCCCAACCAGAAAGGCCGACCCAACCCCCGCAGTTTCCAGAACCGCCGCCAAATCATCCGCATGCCGCTCAAGCGTCGCGGGGCGAAGCCCTTCACTTGCACCGTGCCTGCGCAAGTCAAGACGCAGCAATGTCCAACTGTTACCCAGCCTTGTCTTTTCGACGAATTCTTCCCAGCGGCTGCCGTTCGAAGCCGCACCGTGAACAAAGAGTACTGCACCTGCAGCATGCGTCTTTTCGGGATCCCGCCGCGCACAGCAAAGCCATGATTGCTTCGTTGAGACGAAAAAACGCTGCTCTCCCGACGTCAGGTCGAAAGCAAGCCGTTCCGTTTCTATGCAACGTTTTGCAGTCTGCATGTCATCGCAGCTACTTTTCATGCGTGCGCTCCAATTTGAGCAATCTGTACAAGGTCCTTTCACTGATGCCGTAGCGCTCAGCCAAAGAGCGCTTCGTTCCTAACCATTCAGGCGCCTCCTTTTGAATCGCCTTAACCTGATTGGCTGTCAGCCGTTTCCTTGTTTTAGGCGTATCAGCGAAAGACTTGGGCAACAGGTCGGCGCCGCATTCAGAGACATTTTTCTTCTGCGTAAGGAGTTCCGCATCAAACTTCTCCAAATCGGCCCGATCGATGCGATCGGAATCACAGAAAATCGCCGTTCTCGCCAACAGCGTCTCAAGCTCCCGAACATTGCCGGACCAATGACGCATTTGCAAATAACGAAGCCCTTCTGGTGAAATCGTCTTCGCAGGCACAGCACCTGCTCGAAGGATTTCCTGCGCTATCTCTTCAACATCCTCTACCCGCTCGTTGAGCCCCGGCACATCAATCCGGCAAGCATAAAGCAGATAAAACAAATCTCGACGAAATTTGCCCTGTCGCACAAATTCCGCCAAATCGTAGCGAGTCGAACAAATAATCCTATAGTCGACGGCCCGTGCTTCTGACGCCCCTCGCGCACGAACCATCCCACTTTCGATCAGCATCAGCAGCTGTCGCTGAAGCGCTTTCGGCAAAAGCGCCACCTCATCGAAATAAATAGTGCCGCCCGGCTGTGCAGCAAGTCCGCCTTGACGATGTCCTGAAATATCCGTCCTGCCAAGACACTCGTTTTCGAAAGCCTCTTCCGTCAGGCCCTCGCACGACACAACGATAAAAGCATTGGCTGCGCGGCGAGAATTCTCGTGAAGCGTTTTTGCGAAACGCTCTTTGCCGCTGCCCACATCCCCAACAAAAAGCACCGGTACATCGAGCGCCGTCACCCGCGCAAGTTTCTTGAGTACCTCCCGCGCAGCGGGGCTTCTAGCCACAATGCCGGCACGAACACCGAGCTCGCCACCACGAACAAGAACTCGCTCCATGAAGAATGCCGTAGATCCGTCTGCGTCAGGAACCGGAGTTACTGTGATTTCAAGAAATCTTTCGCCGCCTGGAATCAATTCGCGGCGCAGATGCGTCTCAGCACGGCCTGACACAAGCGCATGATCAAGCGGACATGCGAAACCGCACTCCGAGCAAGGTCTAAGTTCGTGAAAGATCACCTCGTGGCAACGTCTGCCTACGTGGTCATTTAAGCCGAAGCGACGCCGAAAAGCCTGATTGGCGTAAGCAATCGTGTAGTCGGCGCGAACAAGAAGCTGCGGCTCCTCAATCGAATCCAAAATTGTTCTAAGAGACTGCTCAAGCATTATGACAGCGACATGAAGTGTCAAATTCTGCCAAAGTCTGACACGTCAGTCCGCTTCAAGTCAATTCTGCGGAAAAGGTCTGTCTTTCACAGGGACAAAGCAACCCCCCTTCTGTAACATACCTTCAGCTATAGTCGTTTTCAATGACCGTTCCAGATATGACAGAAAAAGACAACTCTGTGCGTCGCCGGCCTCGGCTTCTCCTTGAGATTGCCGCAGTTATCGCCTGCAAGCTGCTTTTCATTTTCTGCCTCTGGTATTTCTTCTTCAGTCCGTCTCATCGGCCAGAAGTAACGCCGCAGACCATGGATAGCGTGATTTTCGGCGAAGCCGCGCAAACGACTCCGGCCAAGCTTTCCCGCTGATTTTTCAGCATCCGACCAAAAAACATCAGGAGAAGTCTTCAATGATCCCCTCTGATCTTGTCGACCTGTCGCGCCTGCAGTTTGCGCTGACCGCGATGTATCACTTCCTCTTCGTGCCGCTCACGCTCGGGCTTTCATTCATGCTCGTTGTGATGGAAGTGACATATGTAGTCACGGGCAAACAGCTCTACAAGGACATGACCCGCTTTTGGGGCAAGCTCTTTGGCATCAACTTTGCGCTCGGCGTCGCGACGGGCGTTACCATGGAATTCCAGTTCGGCACGAACTGGGCCTACTACTCGCATTACGTCGGGGATATTTTCGGCGCTCCGCTTGCAATTGAAGGCTTGATGGCCTTCTTTCTTGAGTCGACATTCATCGGGCTCTTCTTCTTCGGTTGGGATCGTCTCTCGAAGGGCAAGCATCTGCTTGCCACGATTCTCATGGCGCTCGGCTCAAATCTGTCCGCTCTTTGGATTCTCGTCGCCAATGCATGGATGATGAATCCGGTAGGCGCCGAGTTCAATTTCGAAACGATGCGCATGGAAATGACCAACTTCTGGGCTGTGCTTTCTAGCGAATGGGCTCAGGCAAAGTTTGTTCATACCGTTGCCGGCGGCTATATGACGGGCGCTTTCTTTGTGATGGCCATTTCTGCGTACTATCTCCTGCGGCGTCAAGACGTGAAGTTTGCCCTCTCGAGCTTCCGACTCGCAGCCTTTTTCGGCGTCGTTGCTACGGTCATGACCATTCACATGGGCGACGAATCAGCTTTCCTTGTTACGCGTGACCAACCCACGAAAATCGCGGCTATGGAAGCCGTTTGGGATACGAAGGAAACCCCTGCTCCGCTGGCTCTTTTCGCCTTGCCAGATCAAGAAGCGCGAACGAATCACGCTGAAATAGAGTTGCCTTATCTGTTCGGATTGATGGGCACTCGATCGCTGTCAACGCCGATTCCGGGCATCAATCAGCTTGAAGCACAAGCGCTCGAGCGCATTGAGCGCGGGCAAAAAGCGCTTGTCGTTCTTGAAGCACTTCGTCAAGATCCAAAGAACGAATCGCTTCGCAGCGAATTTACGAGCGTAAAGGATGATCTCGGCTTCGGTCTGCTTCTGAAGCGCTACACGAACGATGTTCAGAGCGCCACGGACGAGATGAAAAAAGCAGCCGCTGCATCGACGATTCCTCAGGTTGCACCGCTTTTCTGGTCGTTCCGCCTGATGGTCGGCTGTGGCCTTGCGATGGCGCTTATTTTCGTGCTCGGCATTTTCTTCTCCGTCAAGAAGACCTTGGCCGACAAACCTTGGTTCCACAAGCTCACGCTTATGGCACTGCCGTTGCCATGGATTGCCTGCGAAGCCGGTTGGTTCGTTGCGGAATACGGCCGCCAGCCTTGGACTATCTATAACGTACTGCCCACGCATCTTTCCGTTTCAGCGCTTAGCGCCGGCGAAGTGCTCGGCTCCCTCATCGGCTTTGTGGTTCTCTATTCGGCGCTGCTCATTGTCGAAATGTGGCTGATGATCCGGTTCGGCCGCAAAGGTCCGAGCACGCTCGGCACCGGCCGCTATCACTTTGAACAGAAATAAGACCGGGAGATCTCGAAAATGATCGACTATGAAATCCTCAAGGTCATCTGGTGGCTTTTTATCGGCGTCTTGCTTGTCGGTTTTGCCATCATGGACGGTCAGGACATGGGCGTCGGCACTTTGCTGCCTTTCCTCTCGAAAGAAGACGGCGAGCGCCGTGTGATGATCAACGCTGTCGCGCCTCACTGGGACGGCAATCAGGTATGGCTCATTACGGGCGGCGGCGCCATGTTCGCCGCATGGCCGCTCATGTATGCCACTGCATTCTCGGGCTTTTATTGGGCAATGCTCGTCGTACTTGCAGCGCTGATCCTTCGCCCTGTGGGCTTTGACTACCGTAGCAAAGTTTCCTCGAGCAAATGGCGCACGAACTGGGATTGGCTCCTTTTCATTGGTTCGGCCGTGCCGCCGATTATTTTCGGCGTTGCTTTCGGCAACCTTCTCCAGGGCGTACCCTTTGAAATCGACTCGACGATGCGGCCGATATACACCGGAAGCTTCTTTGGGCTGCTCAATCCATTCGGCCTTCTCTGCGGCGTGTTGTCTCTGCTCATGATCGTTTTCCACGGTGCTAATTACCTTGTGCTGCGAACGGAAGGCGCACTGCAGGCTCGTGCTCAGAAAGCCGCCGTCATTGCGGGACTACTTTCGGCCGCCCTCTTTGTGCTGGGCGGCATTTGGACCTACCTCGGCATTGACGGTTACGTTGCAACGGCTGGCTTAGATCCGGCAGGCCCTGCTAACCCATTGGCAAAAACCGTTGATTTGCAGAACGGCGCTTGGTTCGCAAACTATGCGGCTCTCCCCGTTCTCTGGCTTGTCCCTGCTGCGGCCGTGTTAGGTGCTTTGGCAGGCGTCGCAATGATTCGTTCAGGCCGTGCGTTTGCAGCCATTGTTTGCTCTTCGATTTCGCTGCTCGGCATCATTCTGACGCCGTTGATTTCGATGTTCCCGTTTGTCATGCCGTCCTCCACGATGCTTAATGCCGGCCTCACAATCTGGGACTGCACGAGCTCTCAGCTCACACTGGAGATCATGCTCTTTGTGACAATCATCTTTCTGCCGCTCGTGCTGCTTTACACCAGCTGGGCCTATAAGGTAATGAGCGGCAAGCTGTCAACGAAGTACATCGAAGACAACTCGCACTCGCTTTATTAATGAGGCATTGTTCCCGTTTGCGCGCTTTTCCCGATTCTGACGAACCGGGAAAACGCCGCAGCGGCTTTTCAAAATTTTTTCTTAACGATGAAAGAGGCAAAGCATGTCTTATTTTTACTGGCTGACGGGGCTCGCTTTCGCCGTGATGCTCGCTGCACTGGTTGAATCAACCTTCTCGCGCAATGAAGACTGATTCGAACGAGCGCAAGTCGGGCGGCGTTTTCGTTGCTTTTTGTCGAGGCATCACTTTTCTCGTCGCGCTTGGGCTCATGGCTCTAATCGTTCTTTATCCAAGAGCGATTGCTGACGACATGTCGAGCGTCCCGCACGGCGCGCTCGTCGGTTTGCTTTTCGGCATGAGCATCGCCTGGGTTTGGGGACTCGGCTTCGTCCCGCGCCGCCCGGTTTTGCGTTTCATTTTTTCGCCTTGGCTGGGCTGGGCGCTCATGATTATTTTTTCAGTAGTGATTTTTTTCCAATGACTGCACCGACGTTCGACGGTACGTTCTACGAAAGATTGGGCGGCGAAGCGGGCGTCAAGAAACTTGTCTCTGCCTACATCAACACGCTCAAAAATGATCCGGCTGTAGCCAATCTTTTGAAGCAGTACGAACGTTTTTCTCTGCCACGCTATGAAACTCGGCTTTGCGAATTCCTTTCAGGCTGGCTGGGCGGTCCTGTACTCTATCAAGAGAATCACGGTCTGCCGATGCTTCGAGAAAGTCACCGCAACATCTGCATTGACCGTTCGCTGATGCTTGATTGGGTGCGTTGCATGCAGAAAGCCATTAATGAAACAGTTGCAGATCCCGCACTCAGACTACAGTTGACTGGGAGATTTACCCGCATGGCCCAAAGTCTCGTCAACACCGGAAGCTGAGTTACAAGATTTCCTCAGCGGTCATAGCGCGTACGCTCCCGCTGCAACCATTTCAGATCAATCTGAATATTCGACGAATCGGAGCTCACCCAGATCGTACCGTCCTGAATAGTGACAGCAAGCCGCATGTTGCGGGAACACATGCCCGCAAGCGCAGCGCTCTCGTCATCTGGCACTGCAATAACGGCAAGCTTCAAAAGCTTGCCGAACTCACCTGCATTCGATGTCCACCAAGGTCCAATGCGAGCTTCGTCGTAGGCGAGCACTGTTACGTGTTCGCTTTTTCCTGCAGCCTTTCTCACCGTACGCACATCAGGCGTACCGAGTTCGACCCATGTAACAATCGCGCCGGTATCATCAACTTCCCAAAGGGCAGGTTCGCCCTCTGTAGAAAGGCCCCGTCCAAATTCGACTCGTTCACCAGCGTGCAGGCAGAAAGCGAGCACGCGCAGCATAAGTCTGGCTTCCGTTTCCGAAGGATGGCGCGCTACGGTCAGCACATGCTCTGCGTAGTAATTGCGATCGAGGTCCGAAAGATCGATAGTCGCTTTGTAGACCGTTGCACCGAGAGCCATATTGATTTCTCCGAAGTCCTTAATGCTTTTGTCATACGTTCTCGGCGCAAGAGTATACGCTTTGGCTCAAAGACTTCTATCAGCAAGTAGAGGTGCTGCTACATCGGCATTGAATCGTGTCGAGCAAGCCGCACCCAGCCAAAAACGATGCGATACGCCACCCAAATCCCTAGCACGAGCAGGCCGATGATCAAAATGATGAATCCGATGCCAAAGAAAGCAAGGGGCATGCCGATCAAATACGTCAGCACCAGCCAAAGCAAAGCGAACCAAAAAGTGCGAATCTGCCAGGAAAAGTGCGTTTCGAGATATGTTCCCCTCGCATCACCACGAAAAATGTAATTGAGAATAACTGCAAGAATGGATGGCGCAGAAAAGACGAAAGCGCCGACAATCGTAGCTCCAGCTGTAACTAGGCCCGCAAGAATAGAAAGCGTATGCAGTCCGTAGACAATGTTCGCGACAATATAGGTCCCGTTTGACGGCTCATATTGATTCGGGAGCATGACTTCTTCCTTCTTTTCTAATGTTGCTTAGGGTGCGTTTCTTTCCATTTTATTGACCTTCTCTTGCGATGCTTTTCGCCAGTCTTGTTCGGCCCGTGTCGGATTTCGTAAGCGCTTCTCTTTCTACTGCGGGAACACCGATCGTGCTTGCCGTAGCCTTCATTGACCAAGAAATCGGCGCTGTGCTGGCCGGCATTTTTTCGTATATGCCGACCTTGTCTCCAGAAGCGCTTTGCGCTGCCGCTGCCATTGCCGGATTTCTTCGCAGCATTGGCCTGTACGAGCTCGCACGCCGCAACAGCATCCACCTCGGCGACGACCCTCAATCGCTCTCACAAAAGCTGCAATACCGGCTTCATTCCAAGCCTTTGCTCTGGGTCACAGGCTTACAATTCTGTTTTGCGTTCCGCTGGACGCTTCCCGTACTCTGCGCAAAAGCCCGCATTCGCCGGTCCGGCTTTTATGCCGCCGTGCTTTTGGGCAACTTTGCTTGGACGGGCATTCTTTACGCCATCGCACACTTTTGGCTCAAAAGCTGCTATCCAGGACTTCTCGGCCAATCCGAAGCCCTCAGGGCCATGCCGGGATTGATTATCCTAGCCGTTGTAGCGGTCGTCACGGCCAAAGCAATTGCGCGGCGATGGGCCGAACGCCTTCAAACCAAGAAGAAACAACACTGACAACTATGAGAATTCTGCTCGTTGAAGACGATGAAATGATCGGCGAAAGCGTTGTCGCCGGTCTTGAAAGCGAAGACTATGCGGTCGACTGGGTCAAGGATGGCAACTCCGCTCTGATCGCCATGAACACGACGCCGTTTTCGCTTGTAATTCTTGATCTTGGCCTCCCTGGCAAGGATGGCATCCAAGTCATCCGCGAACTGCGCGCTCGGCGAAATCCGACGCCGATTCTTGTAACGACAGCACGCGACACGGTAGACGATCGTATTCGTGGACTCGACAGCGGTGCAGATGACTACCTCGTAAAGCCTTACGACCTTGACGAGCTGTCAGCACGCATTCGCGCCCTGCTGCGCCGCTCAGCTGGCAGAGCCGATCCGATCATCGAACGCGGAGAACTTCGCATTTCTCCCGCTACACGGGAAGTCACCTATCGCGGGCAACCCGTTATCCTCTCTTCAAAAGAGTATGCGCTTCTTGCCGCACTTGCTGAGCGTCAAGGCGTCGTCTGGAGCCGCTCGCAACTTGAGGAAAAGCTCTACAACTGGGACAACACCGTTGGCTCCAATGCTATTGAAGTGCACATCCATCATCTCAGAAAAAAGCTTTCCGACAGCGCTATCAAGACCGTGCGCGGTGTTGGTTATCTGCTCGAAACCTAAGACGCACACTTTGCGATGATTTCCATCCGCAGAAAACTGCTTCTCACGCTGATAGGCGCTCTTTTGGCGGCAGGTTTTGCCGCCGCTGCCGCAACATTTTTTTCCGCGCAGGCCGAATTCAACAACTTCCTCGACACGCATCTGAAGGAAACTGCGGATTCGCTCGGTGAATCCGTCCGCCAAAGCATTCCGTTTGCTTCGCCCTCTCATTTGACAATCGTGGGAGATGCTCCGACCTACAGAACGGTCATTCAGGTTTACGATTCGGCTAACGGCACTCTTTGGCGACGCGACGGCACACCTGCACTTCCATTGCCCGAAGGCCCGGGTTTTTCGCTTGAAAAAATCGACGGAAAAACATGGCGCACCTATTCCGTCAGCGCAGGTCCGCTCATCATTACGGTCGGTCAAGACATGGCGGTCAGAACCGAGCTCGCAGCAACGGCCGCTTTCCGAATTCTGCAACCACTTTGCTTTCTGCTTCCTTTCATTGGCATTGCAGTTTGGATTGTGGTGGGCAGCGGACTCGCGCCGCTTGAACGAACAGCTCGTTCCGTTGCCAGACGTTCTCCGACTTCTCTTTCTCCGATTTCAACAAAAGGTCTGCCCACTGAGCTGGCCGGACTTGTCAACGCCATTAACCATTTGCTCGAGCGTCTTGCTGAAAGCCTGAATGCACAGCAACGCTTCGCATCCGACGCTGCACATGAGCTGAGAACGCCACTCACTGCGCTCAAGCTCCAGGTTCAGCTCGCCCAACGTGCAAAAACACCAGAAGCTCAGGCAAAGTGCTTTACTCGACTCAACGAAGGCATCAATCGCGCTACTCGCCTTGTGCAACAGCTTTTAACGCTGGCACGTCTTGACCCAGACGCCTCGAAGAAACCCATGAGCACCATAGAGCTTGCGCCTCTTGTCGCCAGCATCGCCGACGAAATGGCGCCCATTGCGCAGCAGAAATCAATCACTATCACGCACCAAGCACAGCCCGCGCAGCTCGATGGCATGGAGGATGCCATCCGTCTCATGGTGACAAATCTCACCGACAACGCCATCCGCTATACCCCCGAAGGCGGTCGCATTGAAATCCGAGCCTTTACGCGCGACGGTCTCTCCTGCATTGATGTCGCCGACAATGGTCCAGGCATTGCACCTGAAGAGCGCTCCCGTGTCTTCGACCGTTTCTATCGTGCACTCGGCACACGCACTTCCGGCACAGGCCTCGGACTGGCTATCGTCAAGCGGATCGTCGATATTCACCACGGTCGAATCGAGATTACCGATGGCCTTGACGGCAAAGGGACAACATTTCGCCTCACTTTTCCACCGCTCGGCGCTTCTGAACCTCAATAGCAAACAGCGCGTTCATCAGACCATCAGATTCTGGTGAACGTGCTTTTTCCCCTTTCATGCTTTAGCGGTTCTGTTACAAATTTAACTTCCTTCATACAGGCTGCTTCGACAAACCGACGAAGTTCGGCGCAAAAAAGACTAGAGTTGAATGCGTCAACACAAAAAACGCGCCGCACAAATCTGACGCATGCGGCACGAACTACTGATTTCCGGCGGAGAAGAAAAAAAATGACTTCCACCTTCATGAAATCCACTTTGGCCGCGGCCTGCGCAGCCGCACTTGCTGTCGGCGCTGCGTTTGTTCCTGTCGAACCAGCACATGCGATTTCCTTCGGCTCTAGCGATGCTAAAGCGGAGTTGCCAGATTTTGTCAAGCTTGTTGAAGAAAACGGTCCAGGCGTCGTCAACATTTCCGTCATCAAAAATGCCCGCACCGTCGATGTCCCGGGATTCGGCTTTCCTGGACTTGACGAACGCCATGCGGAAATATTCCGTCGCTTCGGATTCCCGATGCCCTTCGACTTTGGCGGAGGAAAGGAACGCATTCCGGAACAACGAGGCACGGGATCCGGCTTCATTATTTCCGCCGACGGCCTCATCATGACCAACGCTCACGTCCTCGAGGGTGCCGAACAAATCCTGGATCGCCTAACCGACAAGCGGGAAATCCACGACAAGGAGCTCGGCACGGACAAGCAGACTGACATCGCCATTGTGAAAATCGAAGCCAAGGATTTGCCTGTTCTTAAAATCGGCGATTCGAGCAAGCTCAAGGTTGGACAATGGGTAGCCGCAATCGGCAGTCCGTTTGGACTAGACAATACTGTTACGGCAGGCATTGTTTCTGCGCTCTCCCGCAATTTGCCGAGCGACCAATATGTGCCGTTTATTCAGACCGATGTTGCAGTCAATCCGGGCAACTCCGGCGGTCCGCTCTTCAATATGCAAGGCGAAGTAGTCGGCATCAATTCTCAGATTTTCTCTACCTCTGGCGGCTTCATGGGCCTCTCTTTTGCCATTCCAATCGATCTGGCGATGCAAGTGAAGGATCAGCTTGTTGAGAACGGCGCTGTTACCCGCGGCTATGTTGGCGTCTACATTCAAGAGCTCTCACAAGAACTTGCTGACACCTTCGGCCTCAAGACGCCGCAGGGAGCACTCGTAACCAAAGTCGAAAAGGGGAGCCCAGCAGAAAAAGCGGGGCTCAAGGAAGGGGACGTAATCACTAGCTTCAACGGGAAAAAAGTTTCCTCTTCAGTAACGCTCCCGATGATTGTTAGTGTCATGAAGCCCGGCACAGAAGCCGACATGACTATCGTGCGTGACAAGAAGGAAATGACCCTGAGCGTAACAGTGGGTACGAACGAAAAGGCTGCCGCGCAGGCAGCTGGTGCAGAAAACTCCCACAAGCTCGGCGTAACCGTTCGTCCGCTTACAAAGGATGAAACCCAGCAAGCGGAGACATCGGGGCTACTTGTTGAACAAGTGTCGGGGCTTGCCGCTAAAAACGGAATCCTTCAGGGCGACATCATTGTGAGCGCCAATGGCAAGCTCGTGAAGAGCGTCGCCGATCTGCAGGCTGCCTGCCAGAAGGATCAAGTACTACTTCTCGTTCAGCGCCAAGGTGGCCGCATTTTTGTTCCGATTCGCTTCAACGAATCCGATAAAAACGCGAAAAAGTAATTGCGCCGCGCATGCATCCAGATACTCAAATGCATGCGCACTAGACGTCCGCCAAGCGCCGGCAAATGGGCCGGCGCTTTTCATTTTTCTGTTGCTTGTTTTCCCCTTTCAGCCTTTGTGATGCAGACCGAGAACGGACTTCAGTTTGCTGTTGTCAACTTGCTTACACCAGTGCCCAACCACAACACAGGCAATCCCGTTACCAATCATATTGGTGAGCGCACGTGCTTCGGACATGAAGCGATCGATGCCGAGAATAAGAGCAAGCCCTGCCACCGGCACGTGGCCTACTGCAGAGAGCGTTGCCGCCAGGACAATGAAGCCTGATCCCGTTACACCTGCCGCGCCCTTTGACGTGAGCAACAGAACGAGAAGCAGCGTAATTTGCTGACTGATCGTCATATCGACGTCGCAGGCCTGCGCAATAAACACAGCCGCCATAGTCAAATAGATCGCCGTACCGTCAAGATTGAAGGAGTAGCCGGTAGGAATCACAAGACCAACGATGGAACGATCTACGCCAGCCTGCTCCATCTTCGTCATCATGCGGGGTAGCACGGATTCAGAAGACGACGTGCCAAGCACAATAAGGAGCTCTTCCTTGATATAAGCGATATAGCGCGTAATCGAAAAGCCGTGCCACCGACAAATCAGTCCCAGCACTACGAAGATAAAGAGCAAACACGTCAGATAGAAGGTGCCCATCAGCTTGGCAAGCGGGATGAGCGACGCAATCCCATACTTGCCGATGGTGAAGGCCATGGCACCAAAGGCGCCGAGCGGGGCCACGCGCATGATCATGCCGACGATCTGGAACAGAACGAAGGAGCTTTTTTCAATAACGTCAAAAATCAGCGTGCCGCGACCACCAAATTTATGCAGTGCAAAGCCGAAGAGCAGCGAGAAGAAAAGCACCTGCAGAATCTCTCCCTCAGCAAAGGCACCGACAACCGTAACTGGAATGATGTTCATCAGAAACTGTGTCGTCGTTTGCATCTTGCCTGGCCCGGCATAGGCGGAAACAGCAGACTGATCAAGTGTGCTCGGGTCAACGTGCATGCCTACACCCGGCTGAACGGTATTGACGATCAGCAAACCGATGATCAATGCAATTGTTGAAACGATTTCAAAATAAAGAAGCGCTAAACCGCCAGCTTTACCAACCATCTTCATATCGCTCATGCCTGCAATGCCGGTCACGACGGTACAGAAGATCACTGGAGCAATAATCATTTTGATCAGGCGAATAAACCCGTCTCCGAAAGGCTTCATCTGTGCGCCGATATCGGGAAAGAACATGCCGAGAAGCACGCCGATCACGATGGCGCATATCACTTGAAAGTAAAGCACCTTGTAGATGGGTGTTCGTTTGGTGGAAGAACCTGCCATAGCGGATTTTCCTTGTGTTGTTCTATAAGTAGTGAAGGCAGTGCGACTGCTTGCAGCAACCAAACTGTTCGCGCCGCATTGCAAAAGACGGAAGGAATTGTAAGCAGATTCTGCCGCTGTTCTTCTGCTAAAAGGGCATGAGTTTCAAAAAAAATGCGGATCTTGCGATCCGCATTTCCATCAACTTTACACCTGTTCCTCAGCATTCAGGCTTCGCTGCCGCCTCTGCACGTTGAAGCGCTTCCTGAAGCACAGCCTCTACATTGACGCCGCTCCAGGAAGCTTTATCACAGCGAATCATAAGCATTAGACGCTCAATAACAAGCTTTCTCAAAGTTTCCCGTTCAATGTCCGGCATGAAGAAGATCATGCCGCGAACGGCTTCGAGAAATGCTCGACTAAGTGCTATTTGCGCGCTCAGCAGGCCGTAGTTCGGCTGAGAGCCCCGCTCGCGCACATCTTCCGCCAGAAGTGAAAGCATGTAGTCACGCAAACGCAGGTCCGCCTTTAACTTAATCTCTCGAACGCGAGGATTCACGAGAGCCTCACTAGCGATAAAAATCGAAAGCCGGACAGATTCAGGCTCGAGGTACGCATCAACGATACGCTCGACACAAATGCGGCAGCGAGCGTCGCTGTCAAGATCTTCGTGATCGCTCTCCGCACTCAGCATGGCTATGAACGACTGTGCCTGACGCTCGACAAGCGCTTCCACGATGGCTTCTTTGTTCTGGAAATAGTTGTAAAGGTTGCCAAGGCTCTTGCCGCTTTCGCGCGCCACATCACGCAGCTTCAGATAATGCAGGCCTTTCGCCTTTACGCACCGCTCAGCAGCGTCGACGATTTCCGCCCGGCGTTGCTGAACGATGTCCAAAGTTGCTTCAGCCGGCATCAACCTTCTCCGCTGCCTGCATGCTGCTCATTGCCTTTCTGGACTTCTTCATCCTCTGGAAGGGTCGATCCGCCGCCAAGAACTTTATAAAGCGTCACAAGACTCGACGCACGAGAAAGCTGCGTCGCAATCAGCGTTTGCTTAGCAGCAACAGCCGCCCGCTGTGCATCCAACACTTCGGTATAAGCCGCTGCTCCCGCCTTATAGCGAGCATCGGAAAGCTCGTATGTCTTTTGCGCCGCATCTGCATACTCCTGACGCGCCTGTACTTCACGCTCGACGGTTCCCTCCATAGCAAGCGCATCGCGTACTTCTCGGAACGCCGTCTGAATGGCCTCTTCGTACTGAGCAACGGCAATTTTCTGCGTTGCTTCGGCCGCGCGCAAATTGGCGAGATTAAGGCCGCCAGTAAAGATTGGAATTGTCAGGTTCGGCGTAAAGCTCCACATGCCGGAGCCGCCGCTGAAAAGATCAGAGAGATCAAGCGCACTCGACCCAAGACCAGCCGAGAGACTGATGCTCGGGAAGAAGGCCGCGCGAGCCGCGCCGATATACGCGTTGGCCGAACGCATGCCGCGCTCGGCACTCCAAATGTCCGGGCGATTGAAAAGGACTTCGCTCGGAAGACCTTCAGGCATGGTTGCGGCAAGCGTCGCATTAAGCTCAAGGCCTGTCGGCAACAATTTTTCATCAACGCTATTGCCGACAAGTAGCTCAAGCGCATTTTTATCTTGTGCCACTGCACGAACATAAGAAACAATAGCCGCACGGGCAGCCGTCACTGTTGTGCGAGCCTGCTCCAAATCAAGCTGACTGGCTGCGCCTGCTTTGTAGCTCTCTTCCATGAGCTTATAAGTAGCTTCTTGGCTTGCGAGCGTTTCACGCTGAAGCTGAAGCTGCGCCTGATCGGCGCCGAGTGTCAGCCATGCCATGGCAATTTCGGCGATTAACGCACTTTGCGCAGACCGATGCGCATCTTCAGACTGCAAGTATGCCTGCAATGCCTGCTCGTTCAGATTGCGGATGCGACCAAAAAAGTCGAGTTCATAGCTTGTCATCGCAAGTTGCGCCGTGTAGCTGTGCGTCGTTGAACTTACGCCGAGCGCGCTGGCGGTTCTTGGCGTGTGCTGAGCAGTTTCCTGCGCAACAGCTGCTACCGTCGGGAAGAGCTCGGAACGCTGAATGCCGTACTGCGCACGGGCAAGCTCAACATTAAGCGCCGCCTGGCGGAGGCTGCGGTTGTTCTTCAGTCCCTCCTCAATGACAGAACGGAGCCGTTCGTCGACAATGAAGTCTTGCCAACGCGGCAAGCTCGCACGCTTAACTTCGGAGAGAGAATAAGCCTCTCCGTCCTGAGGCCAAACTTCAGCAATAGGGGAAGCCGGACGCTCGTAGGTTGGCGCAAGGTTGACGCACCCAGCCAAAAGAAGGGCAGCGGCAAGGGGCATCAGTCGAAGCATCTTGTTCATTTTGTTTTCCGAATGATCCGCCCACAGTTATCGCGAGCGAATTGGTCTTCGATTCAGCGTCGAGACGGATATCCGCCTCGACGCTGCGTGAGTATGGAGAACTCGTCAGGCTGCAGTCGTCGCCTCGGGCTTCTTCCGAGTGAAGAAGCGAGAGGCCTTCACGACCATGACATAGAAAGCGGGAACCAGCGCCACGCAAAGCACCGTGCCCGTAATCATGCCGCCCAACACGCCGACACCGATGGCGTTCTGCGCACCAGAACCTGCGCCATGCGCCACCGTGAGCGGCAATACGCCGAGCCCGAAAGCAAGCGAGGTCATCAGAATCGGGCGAAGACGCAGACGAACCGCTTCAAGCGCTGCTTGAACAGCGTCTTCCCCAGCTGCCATCAAATCCTTGGCGAATTCGACAATCAGAATGGCGTTCTTCGAAACGAGACCGACTGTTGTAAGCAGACCCACCTTGAAGTAAACGTCATTATTCATATCGAGGAGCCACGTGAGTCCCAACGCTCCAACTACGCCGCAAGGCACTACGAGGAGCACTGCGATAGGAACTGACCAGCTTTCATAAAGGGCCGCCAAGCAAAGGAAGATCACAAGCAGAGAAATCGCATAAAGCGAAGCCGCTTGGTCGCCCGCCTGACGTTCCTGGAAGGAAACGCCATTCCAAGAAATGCCGTAACCCTGTGGCAGAACTCTATGCGCAATTTCTAGCACAGCATCCATGGCTTCGCCGGAAGCAACGCCGGCCGCAGGACTACCCTGAATGTTCAGTGCAGAAAGGCCATTGAAGCGTTCGAGTCGAGGGCTGCCGTACTCCCAGCTCACGGAGGTAAAGGCTGACAACGGAACCATCTCTCCGCTGCTGTTTCGAATGTGCCAGCGGTTGAGGTCTTCCGGCTGCATGCGCGAACTCGTATTGCCCATCATCCAAACCTGCTTGACGCGGCCACGGTCAATGAAGTCATTGATATATGTCCCTGCCAAAGCGGTCGAAAGCGTGCTGTTAACCGAAGCGATGTCCAATCCGAGAGCTGAAAGCTTTTCGTAGTCAACGTTGAGCTTCATCTGCGCCGTATCATCCATGCCGTTGTGACGGACCATCGTGAGACGAGGATCTTTGGCGGCTTCAGCCAAGAAGTTGTTGCGAACTTCCATCAGCTTGGCATGGCCTTGACCGGAAAGATCCTGGATATAAAAGTCAAAGCCGTCGGCTACGCCAAGCTCAGGCACGGCAGGCAGCGGGAAAACGAAGGCGCTTGCATTCATAAACTCGGGACTCGTCATGAATGCACCCATAGCTCGGCCTTGAAGCGCGGTTACGCTCTGACTGTCATCAGGACGTTCAGACCAATCCTTGAGCTTTAAAAAGCCGAGCGCCATATTCTGCCCAGAGCCCGCAAACGAGAAGCCGCGCACAACAAAGTACGAATCAAGCACATTTTCTTCGGTCTTCGCGAGGAAACCCTCAATTCGCTTCACTTCACGGTCAGTTCTTTCCATCGATGCGCCCTGCGGCAACTGAATCTGCATAAGCGCAACACCCTGGTCTTCCGCCGGCATAAAGGCTGAAGGAATCTTCATGAAGCCGATCACAACACCCGCAACAACAGCTGCATAAAGAATGAAGCTAAGAAGCGGATGATGGATTAGGCCACCGACCCCGTCGCGAACCGCATTGGTAAGCGACTCAAAGCCACGATTAAACCAACCGAAAAAGCCCTTTTTCTCCATGTGCTCGGAGTGATCAATGGGCTGAAGGATCGTTGCGCACAGCGACGGCGTCAGCGTAAGCGCCACAACCACCGACAGGGCCATGGCTGACACGATGGTAACGGAGAACTGACGATAGATGACGCCCGTCGATCCACCGAAGAATGCCATCGGAATGAACACTGCTGACAGCACCATCGCAATGCCTACGAGTGCTCCCGTAATCTGAGACATTGACTTCACGGTCGCATCGTGAGGAGATGAACCATCTTCACGCATCACGCGTTCAACGTTTTCGACAACCACAATGGCATCGTCCACAAGCAGACCAATGGCAAGCACCATAGCGAACATGGTGAGCATGTTGATCGAAAAGCCTGTGACGGCCAGCATGCCGAAGGTGCCGAGCAGCACGACCGGCACAGCAATTGTCGGAATAATCGTTGCACGCCAGTTCTGCAGGAAGAGATACATGACGCAGACAACGAGAATGATGGCTTCAATCAGCGTCTTTACGACTTCATGCAGTGCTGCACGCACAAACGGAGTCGTATCAAACGGGTAGACAACCTCTACACTCGGCGGAAAGTTCGGCTTCATCTGTTCGACGGCAGCGACAACTGCCGCCTGCGTAGAAAGCGCATTCGAACCCGATGCAAGCTTGATAGCCATACCGGCAGAAGGATAGCCGTTGTAGGTACCAAAAGCCGCGTAGTTTTCCTGACCAATCGCCACTTCCGCAACGTCCCGCAGATAGACGTTGGCACCTGCCTGCGTCACTTTCAAAAGAATGTTGCGGAATTCTTCAGGCGTTTCCAGCATGCTTGCGGAGGAAATCGTCGCCGTAAACTCCTGACGACCGTCAGTCGGCTGTCCAGCAATGCTGCCAGTCGAAACTTGCGCATTCTGCGCTTCGACTGCCGCAATAACATCGGAAGGATTGAGCTGGTATTTAACAAGCTTGTCCGGATCCAGCCAGATTCGCATGGCGTACTGAGCACCGAAGACCTGTGCTTCGCCGACGCCCGAAACACGCGCAAGCGGCTCCTGCATGTTTGCAACGAGATAGTCGCCTAGGTCAGTCGCTGAAAGCGAATGGTCCGTACTGATCAGACCGACAAGCATCAGGAAGTTAGCCGACGTCTTTTGAATGGTTACGCCAAGATCCTGCACAACCTGAGGCAATGAGGTGATGGCAGTCTGAATCTTGTTCTGCACCTGAACCTGCGCCATGTCTGGATTCGTGCCCGCCTCAAACGTAACCGTAATTGAAATACGGCCCGAAGAGTCAGACTCGGAACTCATGTACATGAAGCCATCAAGGCCAGTCAAATTTTGTTCGATGATCTGGGTCACCGAATTTTCAATCGTTTCGGCTGATGCGCCAGGATAGTTAGCCGTAATGGATACTTGCGGCGGCGCAATCTCGGGATACTGACTCACCGGCAGCGTCGAAATCGACAGCAGACCGGCCAGCATGATCACGATAGCAATCACCCAAGAGAAAACCGGACGATTAATGAAGAAACGCGAAAACATGTCCAACCTGCTCCCGATTAGAAGATGGGCTTGGGTTCAGGCAGCGTCTTCGGATCGAACTCCTTGGCATTCACGGTCGCGCCCGGCTTAGTGCGTTGGAAACCTTCATACATGACGCGCTCGCCGGCCTTCAGACCGGCATCAACCAGCCAATAAGTACCGATCGTCTGCGAAACGGAAATCATGCGCTGCTCGACCTTGTTGTCTGGCGTCACGACATAAACATAAGCATTGCCCTTCGTGTCGCGCATTACCGACTGCATATGGACAAGAATGCCTTCGGGCCGAGTGCCCTCGGTGAGCTTCGCGCGCACGTACATACCAGGCAGCAGATCCTTATTCGGATTTGGGAACACCGCACGCAAACGTACACTGCCCGTCGTTTCATCAACTTGAGCATCCGTAAAGGTGAGCTTGCCCTCTGCACCGTAGTTCGTGCCATCGGAGAGTATGAGAGAGACCGGAGCGCTGCCATCGGCATTAGTCTTCAGTTCCCCGCTTGCAATTTCACGTTTAAAGCGCAAAAGATCCTCTGCCGTTTGTGTCACGTCGACATAGATCGGATCGAGTTGTTGAACATTCGTGAGAGCGTCAACCTGATACGCGGTGAGCAACGCACCTTCTGTAAATTCAGAGCGAGCAATTCGGCCGGAAATCGGCGAACGCACTTTCGTGTAGTCAAGGTTAATCTTGGCCGTTGCAACAGCCGCTTCACCAGCCTTTACGCTGGCTTGAGCCGTTTTGAGTGCAGCCTGCGCAGCATCGTCCGATTGTTTCGATACAGCGTTGACTTTCAAGAGCGCCTTGGAACGCTTGGCATCCGCCTGTGCCTGAACCAGCGTAGCACGCGCCTGAGCAAGCGAAGCTTCAGCGCTCTTGAGCTGTGCCTCATAAGTTGCCGGATCGATCTGATAAAGCTGATCGCCCGCCTTTACTTCCTGCCCATCCTTGAACAGACGCTTCTGGAGAATCCCGTTCACCTGCGGACGGACCTCCGCCACGTAATAGGCATTCGTGCGTCCCGTTAGAACAGTTTCTACACGAACGGGTTCAGCCTTAGTCGTTACTACCTTGACCTCCGTAGGCGGCATCTCGCGCTGTGCAGCGGCAGGCGTAGCATCACCAGCAGCCTGCTCCTTGCAACCGGTCAGCGCAGCTGTCGCTCCGATAGCGCAAACCAGCGCGACATAAAGCGTTTTTCGATGTAACTGCATCTTCATACCTTATTGGTTTTTCTTTCTTTTGAATCTCGCACTAGGCGTTTCAGAGACTGAACAGTTGTTCAGTACGCGGATTGCGTGATTATAGCACAAGTCAATGGCTCATGTTTGTCGTGACTTGGTACAAATGTCTTAAAAATGTTTGCAATCCAGCGTAGTCCCGATACAATTCCCCGCCAATCGGAGTCCCCACAGAGACATCCGAAACTGTCGGCATTTCCACAGACGCATTCCCAGCCCAGCCAGGCGGGACCGTCTTGATCAAAATCATGCTGGAAACTATCCATTTCCAATACTTTCTCGGCGGCCTTGTTTCGCTGCTGACCATCACGAATCCGCCATCGAAAATCCCGCTTTTCATAAGCCTCACACAGGGCATGAGCAAGGAGCGGCAGATAGAACAGGCCAAATGGGCCGGTATTTATGCGGCTGCCATCATGCTCATTAGTTTGGTGGGCGGCAACATCCTTCTCGCCTTCTTCGGGATTTCATACGGCGCCATGCGAATTGCAGGCGGCTTGGTTGTAGCCGCTATCGGCTACCAGATGCTTTTCGGCGGCAACTCGCCCAACAAAGCGCCTATTGTCCGACGCGATAAAGATGACTATGCATTTTTCCCTATCGCCATGCCTGGCATTGCCGGGCCAGGTACGATCGCTGTAGTAATTGGCTTCTCAACGGAAATTGCAGAACTCGATGACTACATCGACATGGCTATCGCCTTCGGGTGGACTGCGCTTGCCATCATAGTTGCGGCAGGCGTTTCTTGGTTTGTCATGCGCTATTCCGACGTCATCACTCGTCGATTGGGACCTTCGGGTACGCTGGTACTTGGCAAGCTGATGGGGTTCCTTCTCATTTGCATTGGCGTACAGTTTGTGGGTTCAGGCATTAGAACCTTTATTTCTGGCGGCTAGCATAACGTTTGCTAAATAACGCTATTTATTAGTTCGTGGACCTCGTCCATCTTCCAGCGCCATCGGAAGGGGACGGGGTCAACATTGCACTCATCAAGCCAGCTCTGAATATGCTCCTTGAGCTCGTCCTTCGAACTCACGCGGAGGCCGCGTAGGCTCATTCGCGCCATCTTGCTGAAGAACGCTTCAATCAAGTTAAGCCATGATGCGTGCTTGGGCGTAAAGATGAACTGAAATCGACCTTTACGGGTGTCAAGGAAAGCGCGCGTCTCTCGCGACGTGTGAATGGAGTGATTATCCAGCACCATGAAGATGACGCATTCCTTGGGGTAATGAGCGTCGATGAGCTTAAGAAAGTCCACAAAATCCGAGCTTTTGTGGCGCTCTCGAATGAGACTGTGGACTTTGCCCGTGATCAAATCAATACCGGCAAGCAGAGATAGCGTGCCGTGACGTTTGTACTCGTAGTCACGTCTCGTAAAGCCCTTGCCCTCTTGAGGCGGTCGATCAGGATGAATATTACCGATGGCCTGAATACCGGGCTTTTCGTCATACGAGACAAAAACTGCACCGTTCGGCTGTGTTGAGCTCGACAGCGTATCTCGAAACTGAAGCTCCATTTCTACGCGCTTATAGAGCAATAAAACCTCTTTGCACTTGGCTTCGAACTCCAGATCTTTCTTTTCAAGGTAGTAGCGAATTCGGTGCGGCTTGATTTCGCCTTCTTCCAGAACGGTCCAGATCGTCGATTTGGATGCTTTCGCCAGTTCGTCGCCAAAAGGTTTCTCTCCGGCGTGTTTGCGCACGTACGCGGCTAGCGTATCGATTGTCCATAAGGCCTGAGTAGGCCCATCATCAAGGTCCTTTGGTGGTGTGCAGGCGATCGACTTCACCCATGTGCGGGCTTCTTCTCCAATCGTAATTGGACGACCGCTCCGCTTGAGATCGTCAAGCGCCATCATCGGCCCGATCTGAAGCGCCTTGCGCAGCATGCGAGCGACTGCGCTGACAGAGAGTCCGATTTCGGCTGCGATTTCCTTCTGCGATCTACCCGTGGCGGCCCCAAGGAAGGCCTTTGCTCTTTGTACTCGCCGAAGCTCTTCGGACCGAGAATTGGCAATTGCTTTCAATGTCGCAGTCTGCTCTGCGTTCAATTCGAGACGGTTAACAACGGGGCGACCACGAGGCATGAGAGGGCTCCTTATGAAACCCTCTCATTATAGCATATTTAATGGCGTTACTTGTAAAACGTTGTACTAGTCTCTGGAAAACAATCGGCAAGAATACAGTCTGCCGGATATGACTGAAAACTCCGTCCTAGGTCGATCGAATTCATTAAAACATTAAGTGCCTGATTCTTTGATAAAGAGAATCAGGCACTTAACTTATCGACGTGTCCTTGAATCATTCGAAAAGGAACGTTGCCGATTCGACGGGATCTCAGTCAGTAAGCCCGAATTAATCTACAACGTCCTGCAACAAGAACCACTCTCAACTACGGGGCGTTTTAGTTCAGCAAAGCTGTACACAGTGCACAAGAACAGTTAGGCCGTCCCTTTGCTCTCCTTTTGAGCCTTGCGTGAACTAATCCTAAAGATCAAATTAGCTGAGAGTTTTTTTAGTTACCGTTGCTTTACTCCACAGTCACACTCTTAGCTAGATTGCGAGGCTTATCGACATCCGTACCGCGAACAAGCGCCGCATGATACGCAAGCAGCTGCAGCGGAACGACATGAAGAATAGGCGAAAGGTCGCCGTAATTCTCAGGCAGCCGAATCACGTGCGTGCGCTCGTCGGGCTCAATTCCGGAATCTCCATCCGCAAAAACGTAAAGCTCGCCGCCGCGCGCACGAACTTCCTGCATATTCGATTTAAGCTTTTCAATCAGCTTATCGTTTGGCGCTACCGTAACAACAGGCATTTCACGATCAACGAGTGCAAGCGGTCCATGCTTAAGTTCGCCAGCAGGATAGGCCTCAGCATGAATATAGCTAATTTCCTTGAGCTTTAAGGCGCCTTCGAGTGCAATCGGATAATGAACGCCTCGACCAAGGAACAGTGCATGCTGTTTCGTCGCAAACCGTTCCGCCCAAGCAATGACCTGCGGCTCAAGCGCAAGAACAGCCTGCAGCGCAGCTGGTATATGGCGCAATCGACGAAGTGCATCCTCTTCGGCCTGCAGCGAAAGGCAGCCTTTTACTTTTGCCAACGTCAGGGCAAGCAAATACAACGCCGTCAACTGGGTCGTGAAGGCTTTCGTGGAAGCGACGCCGACTTCCACGCCGGCTCTCGTGATGTAGTGCAGCTTCGTTTCCTGAACCATGGCAGACGTCGCGACATTGCAAATCGCAAGCGAATAGGGCATGCCGAGATCGTCGCGGGCATGCCGCAGCGCAGCAAGCGTATCGGCCGTCTCCCCGGACTGCGATATAGGAATGACCAGCGTATGCGGATCCGGAACGGAAATGCGGTATCGATATTCGCTGGCAATTTCAACATCACAAGGAATGCCGGCAATTGCCTCCACCCAATATTTAGCGGCCAGCCCTGCATAGTAAGACGTGCCGCAGGCAAGAAACAACAATCTGTTGGTATCGTTGAAGATGCTTTCTGCTTGTTCGCCGAACAGCGTCGCCGAAATGCTTGCCACTCCTTCGAGGGTGTCGCCGATAGCACGGGGCTGCTCGAAAATTTCCTTCTGCATGTAGTGGCGATAAGGACCGAGGTCAACAGCACCGGAATAAGCGTGAACAACCTTCTCGGGACGATCAACCTCAACGAAGGCTTCGCCCTTCCTGGCAAAAATGCTGCGGCCGGCAGGCGTTATTTTGCAGACATCGCCCTCTTCAAGATAAACGATGCGGTCTGTGATGCCGGCAACAGCCATCGCATCGGAAGCGGCAAACATTTCGTTGTCGCCGACGCCAACCACGAGAGGAGATCCCTGACGAGCCACCACGACACAGCCGGGTTCTGCTTTACATATCACAGCGATGCCGTAACTGCCTTTTAACTGAACAACCGCCCGCTTTACAGCTTCCAGCAAATCGCCGTCATAGCAATCGTTGATGAGATGCGCCAGTACTTCCGTATCAGTCTGGCTGGTGAACTCAAAGCCTTTTGCGAGAAGTCCGGCACGAATCGATTCAAAATTTTCAATAATGCCGTTATGAACCAAACCGATGAAGTCCCGCGAAAAAAGCGGATGCGCATTGCAAACCTCAGGCCTTCCATGCGTTGCCCAGCGAGTGTGAGCGATGCCAGTTTTTGCTTCAAGCTTATTGGATTCGACTTGCTCAACAAGCTGCGCAACGCGCGAAACGGAACGAGCACGGTGAAGCCCGTCGTTGTCAACCGTCGCAACACCGCACGAGTCGTATCCGCGGTACTCAAGCCGGCGAAGTCCTTCAAGAAGGATCGGCACGATATTTCGATAGCTTGCAGCCGCAACAATTCCACACATGATTCCCTCGCTTTTAATTAATTCGCAGATCAGTTTTTCTTCGTCGGTCGTTGCCAAGCATCAATTGTTACCTGCCGAGCGCGGCCTACGGTGAGCTTCCCCTCGGGCGCCGCACGCGTAAGCGTTGTTCCTGCGCCGATTGTGGCGCCGCACCCAACTGTGACCGGAGCAACCAGCTCGGTGCCGGAACCAATGAAAGCATCGTCCCCGATCACTGTTCTGAATTTGTTGACGCCGTCGTAATTGCAAGTAATCGTGCCGGCGCCGATATTGACGCGCGCACCAACATCAGCGTCGCCGATGTATGTCAAGTGATTGATTTTCGAACCGGCACCGACCGTCGACTTCTTCACTTCAACAAAGTTGCCGATATGGTTCTCGCCAGCGAGCGCTGCCCCTGGGCGAAGACGAGAATATGGTCCGATGCGGGAAGCAGCCCCTACCTCTGCGCCGTCGATATGACAGAAGGGGAGCACTTCGGTGCGCGCCCGAATAACAGCATCCTTGATGACGCAGTTGGCGCCGATGCGAACGCCTTCTTCAAGGACAACTTTTCCCTCGAAAATGCAGTTGACGTCAATTTCTACGTCCTGCGCGCAAATGAGTTCACCGCGAATGTCTATGCGCGCCGGATCAATGAGCGTGACGCCCTCATCAAGCAACGCTTCGGCCTGCGCCCGCTGCCAGGTTCTTTCCAGTGCGGCGAGCTGTCTCTTCGAATTGACGCCTTCTACTTCATAGACATGTTCAGGATGCACGGTTGCAATGCGGGCACCCTCTCGAGCGGCAATGCCGATTACATCAGTGAGATAGTACTCACCCTGCGCATTTGAATTTGTGAGCGCCGAAAGCCAGTTTTTCAGTTTCGCTGTCGGCAGGACCATGATCCCAGTATTAACTTCCCGAATCAGCTTCTGTTCTGCCGTTGCATCCTTTTCCTCAACAATAGCAGTAACACGCCCAAACTCATCGCGGACAATGCGGCCGTAACCTCTCGGATTGTCCAGCTTAACCGTTAGAAGCACGAGATCATTCATCCCGCACTCCTCACGCATCGCAGCAATGGTTTTCTTCGAAAGCAGAGGGACATCCCCGAGGCAGACGAAAGTATGCGGATCAGCAAAATTCAATTGAGAACAAGCGATCTGAAGCGCATGGCCGGTTCCGAGTTGCGGCTGCTGCAGCGCGAAGACCAAATCGCTGCGCTCGCAGTAACGGGCACGAACCTCTTCAGCACAGTGCCCGACCACCACCACGCGGGGCGAATCACTGAAACCCTGCGTTGCATCGAGCACATGATCGAGCATGGGACGCCCCGCAACAGGCTGAAGAACCTTAGGAAGTCGGGAATGCATGCGTTTGCCCATGCCGGCAGCGAGAATGACGATATTCATTTTTATCCGTATATTTTTCGTCGCTGTGGAGCATTCATAACCGCCCAACAGCCTGAGATGCAGGGCATTCTAAAAGAGCAGGCCATGCGTTAGCATGGCCTGCATCAAGAGTAATGGTGACGAAACTTTATCAAACGCTCAGAGAGAAGCTGAGGCCGCTGCCGGCGACAGTGCTGGATATGACTCTTCGACTGCGCCCTCAAGGGTTGTTGCATCCTTCATTTCACGCTCGAGACGAAAGCGCCGATTGCCTTCGGTCGGCATCAACGAACCGACAACCATACCGATGCCAGCCACAAGGAAGCCACCGAGTACGTTCGGAAAAACTTCGCCCATGGGCGTCCACGTCAGAATCGACCAGCAGATTGTGCCGAGAAGAATCGACATGTAGCAGCCTTGTCGCGTGGCATTCTTCCAGTAGAGGCCACAAACTAGCGGCCAGAAGGCCCCAACGACAGGGAACTGATAAGCCATCGCAACCATGTCGTAAATGGGCGCACCTTCAAGTGCGATCGAATAAATGAGCACAAAAAATGCGAAAAGTGCCAGCGTAATCCGCATTGTGCGCAGCGTGTTCTTAGGATTGAGCTTCACAAAATGAGGAAGTACGTTCTCGACGAAAGTCGTTGAAGGCGCAAGCATCGTTGCGGATGCGGTAGACATCACTGCGGACAAAACGGCGCCAAAAAACACGACTCGAAGCCACATCGGCATGTAGTCGCGAACCAGTGTTGGCAAAAGTTGCTGAGGATCTTCAGCAAGAAGTTTTCCTGATATCTCCGGCATAGCAAGCACGGCTGCTACAACGATCAACATCGGCACAAAGGCAAAGAGAATGTAAATCGAGCCCCCGAGAATCGGGCCGGCAACGGCCGTACGCACATTTTTCGCAGACATAACTCGCTGAAAAACGTCCTGCTGCGGGATCGAACC
The DNA here is from genome assembly GCA_905213905.1 of uncultured Sutterella sp. GTDB lineage: Bacteria > Pseudomonadota > Gammaproteobacteria > Burkholderiales > Burkholderiaceae_F > Sutterella. The sequence goes on from CAJMKD010000001.1 coordinate 122,855, forward strand.
AATCATCATGGTCATCGCCGCCGAAATCCAGAAGAGCCAGCCACTCGGCGTCGGTTCAGGCAACGCATGGAAAAGATCCTTCTCCCGCGCATACTCGATCACATTGCTCATACCGCCCGCAAGGTCTGCGGCGAAAAAGAGAATCGCGACAAGACCCGCAACAATGATGATCATCTGCAGAAAGTCCGTCATAGCCACGGACCACATGCCACCGACCATTGTGTAGAAAAGCACAACGGTTGCACCGATGACCATGCCAGCAGTCACGGAAATCATGCCTTCGGTAATGAGATTGAGCACAAGACCGAGTGCTGTGACTTGAGCGCCAACCCAACCAAGATACGAAATGACGATGGCGATGGAGCAGAGCATCTCAACACCAGTCCCATAACGGTCTCGGTAAAAGTCGCCGATCGTAAGGATGTTGTGGCGATAGAGCTTCTGCGCAAAAAATGTCCCGACAAGAATAAGGGCCATGCCAGAACCGAAAGGCTCTTCGATAACACCCGCAATACCGCTTTCAATAAAACGGCCAGGCAAACCGAGAATGGTCTCAGAACCAAACCAAGTGGCAAAAGTCGCCGTTACGACCATAGGAAGAGGAAGGCTGCGTCCGGCCAGAGCGAAGTCGTTCGTATCTTTGACGCGCGTTGCCGCCCAAATGCCGATAGCGATCGTAACGAGGATATAGAGCAGGACAAAACCAATCAGCGTCATCTTAATAATCCTTCTAAAAAAACGACGTTGAACGGTGAAACGGCAGATCGCCGTTTCCTTTATTGATGAACGGGGCGAATTGTAGGATCAGACTAGCAAGGTGCAGGTTACTTCGCGTTTTTTTTTCGTCTTTTGCCCCCTCAATGAGGCAATGTTTCATCGAAATCAAAAAAAATGCGCCGTGTCAAATAAAACACAGCGCAATCAATGAGTTGCTTAGGCCAAAAGAGTTAGACGCAGCTGCAGAGGACTTGCCTCTTCTGTGCGGTTAAGCTTGAATAACAGGCTCATTCTGCTTGATGCCGGCAAGAAGCCAGCCTCCTTTGCCTTCAACTGGCTTCACGAGCGTCCACGTTTCGTCGACAAGCTCGTCTTCATTATTAATAGAAAGCTTGCCGATGAATCGAACGCTGGCGACATATTCATCACCTTCCTGAGCGATGCCAAGAAGCTCATTCGATAGCGACAGAATCTTGGTTGTATACACTTCATTGCCACGTTCTCGAAGCTGATGTGTGATAGCAATAAACACATCGTTCGTCGTGAAATCAGAGAGCGTAATGACATTGCCGCTATCCCAAGCCGCTTGAAGCTTGATGTAATTGTTGCGTGCCGTCTGCAAAAATCCCTCGCGATCAAAGTCAGCAGGCGTGATATCGACGGCACCATCGGCTTCGGCAGCAGTCGCCGCTTTTTCTCCCCTCATGAACTGATCGAGAACACTGCCGGTTTGTGCCGCGGCATTAGTCTGAGAAACTGGCTCAACGCGAGCAGCAGCGGGCTCGGTCTCTTCAGGACGCACCGCCTCTTGAGCTGGAGGAACATGCATAGCGGACTGAGAAGCACCAGCAGCAGATGCCTGTGCTTGACGACGTCGGGAACCCATAAAGAACCGGAATGCAGCAACAGCGGCAAGCACCAAAATAAGTCCCATGACGAAGCTGACCATGCCGGCACCATTAATGCCAAGCATGCTCAAAAGCGCAGAAATACCCAGCGCAGCCGCCAAACCGGTCAGCACGCTCCTCATCATTGACGGACGTTGCTGTGCTGCAGCAGGATTCGTGCGTGCATTTGTTGCAGCATTCTGTTGAGCTGCAGGCTTCTTAGCCGTTAGAGGTGCAGTTCCCGGCGTCGGTGCTTTCTGAGTAAACGTCGGAGCTGAGCGGCCGAAAGAAGCGCCGCCACCAAAACGTCGGGCTGCGTCGGCATCGAAGGATGCTGTCGCCAGAGCGGCGCAAACACAAAGTACAGTGAGGAACTTCTTCATCTCAGATCTCTATTGATATAGAAAACATCCCCGTGAAGCACGGGGATGAACATTTTGCAGAACAAATCTTCAGTGCGCCTTAGTGCCTATGTGAAGCGCACAGATGCCAAAAGTTAAATTGTGCCATTTCACGTCGGTAAAGCCAGCCTCGCTCATCATACCTGCGAATGTCTTTTGGTCCGGATGCATGCGGATGGATTCAGCAAGATACCTATAAGACGGGCCATCTCCGGCAATTTTGGATCCAGCCCAAGGCATGAAAACAAAAGAGTAAAAATCGTAAAAAGGTTTTAACCAGCGCTGGCAACGAGAAAACTCAAGGACCAGAAGCCGCCCGCCGGGACGCAAAACGCGGAGCATTTCTCGGAGCGCACGATCCTTGTGCGTCATGTTTCGAATGCCGAAAGAAACCGTCACTACATCAAAGCTGTTGTTCTCAAAAGGAAGTGATTCAGCATCGGCTTCAACAATGAATGCTCCCGCATCGGCTGCAGCAAGCCGCTTGGCACCAATCGCTAGCATTTCATGATTAATATCCGACGCAGTAACGCACCCCTTTCCTGCTCGCTCGGCAAAGGCGAGCGCCAAATCTCCGGTACCGCTTGCGATATCCAGAACTTTCATGCCGCGCTCGACTCGCGCCTCTCGGATACAGCGTCGCTTCCAGAGACGGTGCGTTCCGAAGCTAAGCAGATCGTTCATAAGATCGTATTTCGGCGCAACGCTGTCAAATACCTCATGAACCTTGTCGGCTTTCTGCTCTTCATCGATCATTTCGTAGCCGAAATCAATCTGATGATGTTCTCCAATGCGCTTCTGATCGGCCGGCGAATTGCTCGATTTTTTCATGTGTCTGCTCCGAAGCTTACTTGTGATGTCCGCAAGAGCGCTGAGGCTTCATTTTTTCCAAAAAAGGTTTGTTGGCAGGATCTTTCGGATCACGTGAGGCACCAGCGGCGGATAGCTTGGCTAAGTAGTCCTCCCAGCGAGACTGCTGCGTTCGCACTAGTTCTTCAAAATAATCCCAGCTGTATACGCCCGTATCGTGGCCATCTGAAAAAATCAGCTTGAGAGCATATTGCCCAACGGGTTCGACCCCAACAACAGCTACGTCGCGACAGCCGACCTGCAACACTGCCTCACTGGGTGCGTGGCCTTGCACTTCTGCTGAAGGGGAAAATACTCGCAGAAATTCAAAAGAAAACTCGGCTTTGGTGCCGTCTTCATAGATCAACTCAAGCGTCTTACGCTTGCTGTGCACGAGCACTTCAACAGGCACCATCATATGAAACAGACCTTACGACGGAACAAATATCGCGTTGAAAAAAGAAAATCCCGCACCGCGAAACAACGGTACAGGATGCGGAACTGGTCCCCACGACAGGAATCGAACCTGTAACGCGGCCTTCGGAGGGCCGCATGATATCCATTTCACCACGTGGAGGGAGTTGCGATTATAGCCTAAGTCAACGACGTTTTTACGTCGATGTAAATTATTCCTCAAACGTCGATCGGATCAATTTCTACCGTCCACACCACATCGCTTGGCGCCCGCAGCCCCGCAAGCAATTGATTTAGGAATCGATGAAGATTTCGTCTTTCGTCACCTTCAACAAGCAGTTGTGCGCGTTCACGATTTTTGAGCCTCACGAGTGGCATCGGTACGGGATCAAAGACGCGCACATCGTCTGGCACAATGCCTCGGCTCTTACGAACTACTGAATCAAGAAAAAGCACTGCTTTGGCTAAGGCATCCGATTCTGCAGTAATAAGCGCCTGAAATACGTATGGCACTCCAAAATTTTCGCGTCGCTCAGCAAGCGTCTGTTTTGCAAAGAGCGGATAGTCTTGTCTTCGAAGAGCCTCAAAAAGCGGTTCATTTTTAAAACGCGTTTGAATTAGAACACGTCCGTTCCCGCTTGCTCGTCCTGCGCGCCCTGATACTTGCATCAACGTTGCAAAGAGGTGCTCCCGTGCGCGCGCCGCAGGGCTCAAGAGTTGAGCATCAGCGTTCAGGATAAGCACCAATCCGACATTTTGAAAATCGTGTCCTTTGGCAATCATTTGCGTACCGAGCAAGATATCGACCTTCCCTGCGTGCACGCTTTCAAACGCCTTTTCTGCTGCATGCTTCCTGCTCGCACTGTCCCGATCAATGCGAAGAATGCGTTTAGCAGGGAAAAGGGACAAAAGCTCTTCTTCCAGTCGCTCTGTTCCCGCCCCGCGAGGCAGGATGTCTACATTTCCACAAACTGGACACGCTTCCGGCACAGGCCTTCGCCAACCACAGTGATGACAAATGAGTGCTTTTTCACGCTTGTGGTAGACAGTAAAAGCTGAGCAACGAATGCACGAACTAACCCAGCCACAAGCCGGACAGCTCAAAACGGGGGAATAGCCGCGACGATTAAGAAAAACAAGAACTTGTCGGCCACTCTCAAGTTCTGTTTGCATGCTTTCAACCGCTTCAGTTGCAATAAGCCTGCCTGCACCTTTTGGAGTCGAATCAATCAATTCGATTTCAGGCAGGTGCGCATGTGAAATTGCTCGATGAGCCAGCGTCAGCAACTTGTAGTCACCCTTCATTGCCTTTGCCCAACTTTCAAGCGAAGGCGTCGCAGAACCCAAAACGACAGGACAACAATTCTTAGCTGCACGCCAGACAGCTAAATCGCGGGCAGAATATCGAAGACCGTCGCCCGCTTTATACGAAAGATCATGCTCTTCATCTACCAAAATCAAAGCTAACTGTTTAAAGCTTGCAAAAATTGACAACCGCGTGCCTACAACAATACGAGCACGCCCTTCGTGTGCCGCCAGCCATGCCCGAGCTCTTTCGCCCTCTGCAAACTCAGAATGAAGGGCCACAACCGATTCACGTGGGAATCGTGCCTGCACCCGAGCCTGGAGTTGCGGTGTCAAATTGATTTCCGGCACAAGAAGCAACACTTGATTCGCTGGATCTCTCTGAAGGACTGCTTCAACAATGTGCAGATAAACCTCTGTTTTTCCAGAACCAGTTACGCCAAAAAGAAGATAGGCAGCAAAGTTCTGTTCATTGACCACAGCATCAACTGCAAAAGCCTGCTCCGAGTTGAGCTTCGGCTTGTCATCCAAATCAGCGTGCCCAGCTATATCAGCCGTTGGTGTTCTGAACTTCAAAAGCACATTTTCATGATTCGATTTGGGAAGACGCTTAAAAAAAGTCGGCAGAGCACTCAATGCCGCTTCTCCCCAGCCTCGCATGTAATAAAGTGCCGCAAATCGCGTCAGCGATAGCCACTCCGCAGAAAGAGGCGGAACATCGTTGAGAACACGAAGAATGCTCCGAATGCGTTTTCCTTGAAGATCCGTTGCGGTCTGCATTGCTACGACAATGCCGACGACCTTTCTCGTCTGCAGGTTGACAACAACTCTATCGCCCGTAGCTACGAGCATGTCATCTGGTACGAGGTAGTCCAGCGGACCGAGTCCAGGAACATCTACCAGAACTTTTGCGTAAAGACTGCCTCGACTCATTAAGTTTCTGAATTGATTAAATGGCGCAACACGATTTTTCTTCAAAGAAAAATACCACGCTAAAGAGAGTCTTACGAAAGCTATACCTAGAACTCACGAAATGTGGATAACTTTGTGGATTACCGGTAGAGTTCCTGCCTTCTTGCCTTTCTTGTCGCCTTAAGAATAGACGGATTAAATATTCACTCCAGCTTAATTCGCTAGAACAACAGGGATTTATAAAAAACAAAGAAGCCCAGAATTACATCATCAGGGCTTCTTTTGCATGATTTGAACAGCAACTTCAACTTGTGCACAAGTAGATATGCAACCAGTTGATTTTTAACTATTAATGATATTGGCGGCTGTAGCTGTGAACCTCATCCACCAGGATTTGAACGCTTTCTACTGGCGTGAATTGGTTGATGCCGTGTCCAAGATTGAACACGTGGCCGCCGTTTTGGACTGGACCGAAGCTATCAATGACACGGCGAACTTCGCGTCGAATCGCCTCCTCAGTGCCGAAAAGAACATACGGATCCAAATTACCTTGCAAAGCAACGCGATCCGCGACCTCACGGCGAGCACGCGAAATATTGACTGACCAATCCAATCCAACAGCATCGCACCCGCTGTTTGCAATCTCAGACAACCATTCACCACCGCCCTTCGTGAAAACGATGGACGGCACAGGTTCGCCATCAGATTCACGCACAAGCTTTGAAAGGACCTTCATGGTTGATGCAAGAGAGAAGCGCTGAAAGTCGCCATCAGCGAGCATGCCGCCCCACGTATCAAAGATCTGAACCGCCTGTGCGCCAGCTGCAATCTGTGCATTGAGATATGCAGCAACTGCCTCTGCATTCACATTAAGAATTTGCTCAAACAGGTCCGGACGCTGATACATCATGGTCTTAACGGTTCGAAAATCACGGCTGCCGCGCCCCTCAACCATATAGCACGCCAGCGTAAAGGGAGAACCAGAAAAACCGATAAGCGGAACACGGTTGTCAAGCGCCTTTCGAATACTTGTCACCGCATCCATGACATAACGTAGCTCTACACAAGGATCAGGCACATGCAGTTGAGCTACCGCTGCTTCTGATTGGACGGGTTTGGCAAAAACGGGACCTTCTCCCGGCACAAAGCTAAGACCGAGTCCCATAGCATCAGGCACGGTCAGAATGTCGGAAAAAAGAATCGCTGCATCAAGTCCGTATCGATCAATCGGCTGAAGCGTAACTTCTGTCGCATAATCGGGATTCTGCGCCAAACCCATGAAGCTTCCGGCACGCGCGCGTGTTTCGCAGTATTCAGGCAAATAACGACCAGCCTGACGCATCAGCCACACCGGCGTAAATTCCGTCGGCTTGCGCTTTAAAGCGCGAAGGAAGCAATCGTTCACAGGTTTCATGAAAACTCTCTCTGATTTGTTTTTGTAAGAAACTCTACTATGCCGGCAAATGCTCACTCACGCCCGTCTTGGCTAGCTGTCACCAAAAAAGGCGATTTCCAGCTACTTCTGCATGTTCAGCCGAACGCGAAGCGTACTGCTGTCGTTGGCATACACGGCGGGCGTTTGAAAGTTGCCTTAGCGGCGCCGCCAGTGGACGGAAAAGCCAACGCAGTGCTTTTGAAAGCATTTGCCAAGCATCTTGGCGTATCGAAATCCGCAGTGGCAATTGCGTCAGGAGAAAGCAGCAGAGAAAAGCGGCTTGAAGTCACCGGCCTTACTGAGGCCGAACTCCTAGCCGCCTTTCGGGATCTTGACACTGATTAGTCTTTAGCGAACCACAAGCACGGGTCGATCAGCTTGACTAAGAACTTTCTGCGTTTCACTGCCAAGCAGCAATGCGCCAATCGTTCCAAGGCCTCGGCTCGCCATGACAATATATTGAACGTCAAGGCGATGTGCGCACTCCAAAATGGCCTTTGCTACGCTGTCGCTGTGTTCGGCCACGACCTCGCACGGAACATTCTTTTCAGCTGCCTGCCGTGAGATCACTTCCAAACGATCCTTAACCTGCTGATCTTCCGCAATGAAGCCAGCAGCAGGCGGCGGCGACAGAACCGCAGTCATGCCGATCACGGTCCCATCAAATTGACGCGCGAGCTCAATGGCCGTCTCTACGGCTTTGTCGCTCAAATTAGACCCGTCTGTGGTTACGAGGATCTTAACAGCACCCATTCCTGACTCCTTTAACCGAATCGAACGCTCTGCCCCGTGGACAGACTTGGATTAGTTTATTTAATCGTACCGCGAAACCTGTCCACAATCGGATAAAAAGTTGGATAAGCAATAAAAAAGACGGAGTTCCTTAAAAGGATGCTCCGTCTTTCGGCAGAAAAACTAAACCCGTTTTCAGCGCTTGAGCTTAAGCTTGCGGATCGCGGCGAGTTCTGCGGCCAAAGCAGCCATTTCGGCTTCAATCTTAGCAATTTCAAGATTACCCTTAGCGTTTTTGCGCGCTTCTTCAGCCGCAGCAAGGGCTTCCTTGGCCTTCTTTTCGTCAAGGTCCTTGCTGCGAATAGCCGTATCAGCAAGAACAGTGACAACATCGGGCTGCACTTCAAGAATGCCGCCCGCGACGAACACCTGTTCTACTTCTTCCTGCCCCGGGCGATGAATGCGCACGAAGCCGGGTCGAATACCAGTAATAACCGGCACATGCCCGGGCATAATGCCCAATTCGCCAGACGTACCGGGCAGCGAGACGAGCTCAGCCTCACCGGAGAAAATATTTTCTTCGGCGCTGACAACGTCGACTTTAATGGTAGCCATGTGAGTTGCTCCGTTTGTCGGGCGCTTGCGTGGCCGGCTTTCAGTTAAGCCGGCCCTGCCCAAGCATTACTTGAGGGTCTTGGCCTTTTCGAAGGCTTCATCGATCGTACCGACCATGTAGAACGCCTGTTCCGGCAGTTCATCGCAGTCGCCATCGACAATCATCTTGAAGCCGCGAATCGTTTCCTTGAGCGGAACGTATTTACCGGGCGCGCCAGTAAAGACTTCTGCCACATGGAACGGCTGCGAGAGGAAATTCTGAATCTTACGAGCACGCTGAACAACAAGCTTGTCTTCAGGCGAGAGTTCGTCCATACCCAGAATTGCGATGATGTCGCGAAGTTCCTTATAGCGCTGCAGCGTTTCCTGAACACGACGGGCCGTCACATAGTGCTCTTCGCCAATAATGTTCGGGTCAACCTGGCGAGACGTGGAGTCAAGCGGATCCACGGCCGGATAGATGCCGAGCGAAGCGATTTCACGAGACAGAACAACCGTAGCATCCAAGTGGCCGAATGTCGTAGCCGGAGACGGGTCCGTCAAGTCGTCAGCAGGAACGTACACAGCCTGAATCGACGTAATCGACCCAGTCTTCGTAGACGCAATGCGTTCCTGCAGCTTGCCCATTTCCTCAGCCAGCGTCGGCTGATAGCCCACAGCGGAAGGCATACGGCCAAGCAGAGCAGAGACTTCTGTACCGGCAAGGGTATAACGGTAGATGTTGTCGATGAAGAGCAGGATGTCGCGGCCTTCGTCACGGAATGCTTCCGCCATCGTCAGGCCCGTCAACGCAACACGCAGACGATTGCCCGGCGGTTCATTCATCTGGCCGAACACCATCGCAACCTTGTCAAGAACCTTCGACTCACCCATTTCATGGTAGAAGTCGTTGCCTTCACGGGTGCGCTCACCAACACCAGCAAAAACGGAATAGCCGCCGTACTGCTTGGCGATGTTGTTGATGAGTTCCATCATGTTGACAGTCTTGCCGACACCTGCACCGCCGAACAGACCGACCTTACCGCCCTTCGCGAAGGGACAGATCAGGTCGATAACCTTAATGCCGGTTTCCAGCAGGTCGACGGACGGCGAAAGTTCGTCGAATTTCGGGGCCGCATTGTGAATCGGACGGATTTCTTCAGAGCCGATCTCGCCGCAATCGTCGATCGGGCGGCCCAGCACGTCCATAATGCGACCGAGGGTCTTGGGACCAACCGGCACGGAAATTTCACGACCGGTGCTGACAACCTTCATCCCGCGGCGGAGACCATCGGAAGTGCCCATAGCAATGGTACGTACAACGCCGTCGCCAAGCTGCTGTTCAACTTCGAAGACCAAGCCGCTTTCGGCCAGGGTATTGCTCTCATCCTTTTCGAGGACAAGGGCTTCGTAAATCTTCGGCATATCGTCGCGCGGGAACTCAATGTCCACCACGGCGCCGATCACCTGAACGATCTGTCCGATACTCATGGGGTTTCCTCAGTTATCGATTTTTTAAATTCGATTAAGAAGACACTGCCGCGGCACCACCGACAATTTCAGTCAGTTCGGTTGTAATGCCGGCCTGGCGGGTCTTGTTGTAGACGAGCTGCAGATCGTCAATAAGCTTCTTCGCGTTGTCGGAAGCCGCCTTCATGGCAACCATACGAGCACTTTGCTCGGAGGCCATGTTTTCTGCAACTGCCTGGTAAATCAATGCCTCGACGTAGCGCTTTAGAAGCTCGTCGAGAACGGTCTTGGCGTCGGGCTCGTAGATGTAATCCCACGAGTATTTGCGCTGCGGTTCATCAGTGGTGCTCAGGTGCTCGTCAGTAAGCGGAAGAAGCTGTTCGACTACAGGCACTTGCTTCATGGCATTCACAAAACGCGAATATGCCAGATACACAACATCTACCTTGCCTTCTTTGAAGGCTTCAATCTGAACGGAAATAGCACCGATCAGATTGTCAAGGTTCGGGCGATCGCCCAGCTGCACAACCTGACTGATGACAGGCACGCCAAGGCGCTGCAGGAAGCCGAGACCCTTGTTGCCAATGGCAGTGGCATCAACACCGATGCCCTGCTCGGTCCAACCTTTGATTCGCTGAAGAATCAAACGCTGAATATTGGTGTTAAGAGCACCAGCAAGCCCCTTGTCGGTCGAAACGAGAATCAGACCAACCCGCTTGGCGCCTTCGTGCTGGACCAGGAACGGATGCTTGTAGTCGCTCACATTGGCGCGGGCAAGATGGGAGCTGATCACTCGAATCTTGTCGCCGTATGGACGAGCTTGAAACATCCGGTCCTGAGCCTTGCGCATCTTCGAGGCCGCAACCATCTCCATCGCCTTGGTGATCTTGCGCGTGTTCTGCACGCTCTTGATCTTGCCGCGAATTTCCTTTGTACTAGGCATGGAATTGGGTCCTCTTGGATTCTTGACGCTTAGACAGCGCCGTTCTTCTTGAAGTCTTCGATGGCAGCCTTGAGGCTGGATTCAATATCCTTGTCAAGAGCCTTCTTCGTCTCGATTTCGTTGACGAGCTCAGCGTAATGCGTCTGCATGTAGTCGCGCATTGCGCGTTCGACACGCATAGCATCACCCACCTTAACGTCGTCGTAGTAGCCGTTGTTCACGGCGTAAAGAACGAGCGCTTCTTCCCAAACCTGAAGCGGCTGATACTGGGGCTGCTTCATCAGTTCGGTAACCATACGGCCGCGTTCAAGCTGCTTGCGGGTCACCTCGTCAAGGTCAGAAGCGAACTGAGCAAAGGCGGCAAGAGCACGATACTGAGCCAAAGCAAGACGGACACCGCCGCCAAGCTTCTTGATGATCTTCGTTTGAGCGGCACCACCTACGCGAGACACCGAAATGCCAGGGTTGATAGCGGGACGAATACCTGCATTGAACAGGTCGGTTTCAAGGAAGATCTGGCCGTCGGTAATCGAAATCACGTTCGTCGGGACGAAAGCGGTAACGTCGCCAGCCTGAGTTTCAATGATCGGCAGAGCGGTCATCGAACCCGTCTTTCCCTTCACTTCGCCATTGGTAAAACGTTCAACGTACGTCGCGTTAACGCGGGCGGCACGTTCGAGCAGACGGCTGTGCAGATAGAAGACGTCGCCAGGATAGGCTTCGCGTCCCGGCGGACGACGCAGCAGCAGAGAAATCTGACGATACGCCCACGCCTGCTTAGTCAAGTCGTCATAAACAATCAACGAATCCTGACCACGATCGCGGAAGTATTCACCCATCGTGGCGCCAGCATACGGCGCAATGTACTGCATAGCAGCAGATTCAGAAGCCGTTGCAGCAACAACGATGGTGTAGTCCATGGCGCCGTGCTCTTCGAGCTTGCTCACGACATTGGCAATCGTCGAAGCTTTCTGACCAATCGCGACATAAACACAGATCAGGTCCTTGCCTTTCTGGTTAATGATCGTGTCAATAGCAACGGCGGTCTTACCGGTCTGACGGTCGCCAATGATAAGTTCACGCTGGCCGCGGCCAATAGGCACCATCGAGTCGATGGACTTGAGACCAGTCTGAACAGGCTGAGAAACCGACTGACGATCAATAACGCCAGGGGCAACCTTTTCGACAACGTCATACAGCTTGGCTTCAATCGGGCCTTTGCCGTCAATCGGCTGACCAAGCGCATTCACAACACGACCGATAAGTTCCGGGCCAACAGGCACGGAAAGGATGCGGCCAGTCGTCTTAACGATGTCGCCTTCGGAAACGCCTTCGTATTCACCGAGAATAACGGCGCCAACGGAGTCTCGTTCGAGGTTCAGAGCAAGGCCATAGACATCGTTGGGGAATTCAAGCATTTCACCCTGCATCACGTCGCTCAGACCATGAATGCGGGCGATGCCGTCGGACACCGAAACAACGGTGCCCTGCGTGCGAAGATCAGCGGAAACGCCGAGGCCTTCGATTCGCTTCTTCAGCAGATCGCTGATTTCACTGGGATTGAGTTGCATCTTACAGCTCCGAATTTTTATGCGGTAAGCGTCGTCTTCATCTGTTCGAGACGAGCGCGAATCGAGGCGTCGAGCAGCTTATCGCCGACATGCACACGCACGCCGCCGATCAATTCCTTGTCGACCGTCACGATCGGGTGAAGTTTCACACCTGGGAATTTCTTCGCAAGCGCCGCCACCAGTTCGCTGACCTCTGCGTCACTCATCGGAAAAGCCGTTTCAATGTAAGCATCGGCTACACCTTCGGACGCATTCTTAAGTTCGCGAAACTGCCGGGCGATTTCAGGCATGGCTTCCAGACGATCGTTTGAGACTACTGTCTGAAGCAGATTCTTGACTTCCGAAGGAACATCCGACCCGAGCACTTCTTCAATAATGTCGAAGACTTGCTGATCAGTCACCTTCGGGTCGCCAGCGAGTTCGGAAATCTGCGGATCACGTGCAACCTTCGCAGCGAAATCCACAGCCTCAAGAACTCGAGCCATTTCTTCTGCGCCGGCTTTACGATCCTGAAGCGCTTCAATGAGTGCTTCGGCGTAAGGGCGCGCTATCGTCGAAAGTTCCGCCATAGTTAAAGCTTCGCCTTCAGTTGATCAAGCATGGTAGCGTGAGCAGATTCGTCAACCTCACGGACAAGAATCTGTTCAGCGCCCTGGACGGCAAGCGCAGCGACCTGATCGCGGAGCTGTTCCCGAGCACGCTGCATTTGAGTAGCAGCTTCGGCCTTAGCGGCCTCGATGATGCGGTCGGCTTCGATTTGAGCCTGAGCCTTTGCATCGTCGACGATGGACTGTGCACGCTTTTCACCGTCGGCGACAATCGTCGACGCACGGGCACGTGCAGCAGCCTCGATGGCCTTGCCTTGTTCGGTCGCCACAGCAAGGGCCTTTTCACCCTTGTTGGCAGCAGCCAGCCCGTCGGCAATCTTCTTCTGGCGCTCTTCGATCGCTCGGATCAGAGGCGGCCAGATGTACTTCATGGTGACCCAGGCACCCAAGAAGAACACGACCATCTGTACGAACAGAGAGGCATTAATGTTCATTATCGGAACCCCGTTATGTCGGAAGCGCCGGCCTAAACAGTGGCATCAGCGCTACCGACAGCGTCATTAAAAAAGAGGACGTTTTGCGCGCAGCTTTCTATTAGCCGGCGAACGGGTTTGCGAAAGCGAACATCATGGCGATACCGACGCCGATCAGGAACGCGGCGTCGATCAGGCCGGCGAGAAGGAACATCTTGGTCTGGAGGGGTTCCATGAGTTCCGGCTGGCGAGCGGAGGATTCGAGGTACTTCGAACCCATCAGAGCAATGCCGAGGCAAGCGCCGATGGCGCCGAGACCGACGATGAAACCGCAGGTGATAGCAACTAAACCGACGTTGGTCATTTTTTAAAGACTCCTAGAGGAAAGAAAGGGAGTAAGCAAAAGTTGAAGAAGGAAAAAAATTGTCTGTTGGTTAGTGGCTGCTGTGAGCCTGGCCGATGTAGACCAGCGTCAGCATCATGAAAATAAAGGCCTGCAACAGAACAATCAGCACATGGAAAAGCCACCAAACCAGACCGGCGACGACTTGACCAAGTCCTGCACTGGCAGCTCCGAGAGCTCCGAAATCAAGAGCGAAGCCACCAAGAAGCGCAACAAGGAAGAACACCAGTTCGCCAGCATACATATTGCCGAACAGTCGCATACCGAGCGAAACAAACTTTGCAAGGTACTCGATGATGTTCATCGCAAAATTGAACGGCCACAAAAGCGGGAACTTGCCGAACGGTGCAGTAAAGAGCTCAACGACAAAACCAGAAAAGCTCTTGACCTTGATGCCGTAGTAGAAAAGAAGAAGGAGCACGCCAAACGAGATGCCGAGGGTGCCATTCAGGTCAGCCGTGGGCAACGGACGCAGGTAGTGAATACCAAAGAGACCTGCAATAGCAGGGAAGAAGTCGACCGGAATAAGGTCGATGCAGTTCATCACGGCAACCCAGCAGAAAACCGTCAAGGCAAGCGGTGCAATGAACGTACGATCGCCGTGAACGATATTTTTTGCTTGATTGTCGACCATTTCAACAAGCATTTCCACAGCGCACTGTATCTTCCCCGGCACATCGGAAGTTGCCTTCTTGGCACCAAGACGCAAAAGGAAGAAAACGACCAGCAGCGCCAAGATGGAGAAAAAGATGGTGTCGTAGTTCACTACGGAAAAATCAATAATCACATTCTGCTTGAGCGACTGCAGATGCTGCATGTGATGTTGAATGTACTCAGTAGCGCTCGGGGCGTTGGTTGCCATGAATACCAATCCTTAGTGTTTTTTGAACAGCATTACGAAATAACTGTTCACTACCGCTATCAATGAAACAAGAAAAGCGGGCCAATTTAAGTTTTCGCAGATTCTGGCGCTCAGCAGCATCAGCAACAGGGCAACCAAAATTTTTACGAACTCTCCGAGCAGCACAGCCATCGCATTGATGGAGACGTGACTGATGAGTTGTCGAACAAGCCTCAGCAACAACACAAACAACGTTGTGGGCACTGCATACGACAACCCGCCAAGCAACGCAGAAACCGCCGCATTCTGCCCTGCGAAAACGGCAAAGAGTGCGGCGACGACTGCAACCAGTGCATACTGCGTCAGAGCGACGCGCATCATATCAGAAATGACAGGCTTCACTGAGAACGCAACAGAAGATTTCTAAACTTGGCGGATTGTACAGTCAGTAGCATCTTTTAACAATTAGCCGAAAGGTGACTATGTATACCTAATCATTGGTAGTTTGGTGATTAGGTTTTTAAAATACCCTGATCTATTTTTCTTAACAGCATCTCAAGCAACAGTCTTTCGACTACTGTCTCTGGATCTTATCGACGATCCCTTGGAGCTGATCAAGATTTGAAAACTCAATCACAATCTTGCCCTTCCCCTTTTGATTTGCCGTCAACCTTACAGTAGCTCCAAGCGTTTCAGCCAGCGCTTCTTCAAGGCGTTCATCATCACGAGTCTTGATAACTATCTTCTTTTTGGGTATCGGCTTCTCGGCCAACATGCGCTTAACAAGCTCTTCAGTCTGCCGAACCGACAGCGATCGCTGGAGAACGGTTTTGGCTGCAAGAATCTGCTCTGCTCCCTTAAGCGCAAGTAATGCCCTCGCATGCCCCATATCAAGCGCGCCTGTAGAAAGCATTCCCTTCACTTCTTCTGTCAGCTCTAAAAGCCGCAATAGGTTGCTGGTCGCAGATCGACTTCGACCGATTGCATCTGCAGCACCCTCATGGGTATACCCGAACTCCTCGATAAGACGGCGAATACCATGCGCTTCTTCAAGCGGATTCAAATCCTCACGCTGCATGTTCTCGATGAGCGCCATCGCAAGAGCCTGCTTATCGCCAACATCGCGAATTATGACCGGCACTTTTTTTAGCCCTGCCAACAAAGCCGCGCGAAAGCGTCTTTCTCCAGCAATGATTTCGTAGTTCGCACCGCCGGTCGGCCTCACGACGATCGGGCTAATCACACCCTGTGCCCTAATCGATTGAGCCAATTCCTCAAGTGAAGATGGCTCAATACGCATGCGTGGTTGATACTTACCGGCATGAACGCTTGATACGTCAACCTCTTCGATTTGATGGTTGAGCGCCATTACATCATCAACAAGTTCTCCGCCGAAAAAAGCATCCAAACCGCGGCCAAGCCCCTTGTTCTTACGATTTTCCGCCACATCCACCTCCATCAGCGCGAGGAACCGCCTTCGAGTCGAGCCAAAATTTCGTCGGCGAAAGCCATATACGCCTTTGCGCCTTTGCTCGAACGATCATACGTTACGCCTGGCTTACCATAGCTTGGCGCCTCCGCTAAGCGAACATTACGCGGAATCACAGTGTCAAAAACTTTCGCTCCGAAATGCTTCTTTAACTGTTCACTCACCTGCTGTTGAAGCGTAATGCGAGGGTCAAACATGACACGAAGAATCGAAATGATTCGCAGACCGGCATTTTTATCACCGTGAACACGCTTCACTGAGCCGACCAAGTCTGTAAGCCCTTCCAATGCAAAGTATTCGCACTGCATCGGAATAATGACGCCGTCGGCGCAGCAAAGCGCATTCAGCGTCAGCATCGAGAGACTTGGCGGACAGTCAATCAGAACATAATCGTAGTTGCCAATCACGTCTGCAAGCGACTTCTTGAGCCGCAAATCCCGATCCGCAAAGCTTACGAGCTCAACTTCGGCGCCAGACAACTCGCGATTGGCGGGCAATACATCAAAACCCGCTTCGGAGCGGCAAACAACCTCCTCAAACTTCTTTAGGCCAATCAGCAATTCGTAAACAGACGCGTTCAGAGCATGCTTTTCAATGCCGCATCCCGTTGTTCCGTTTCCTTGAGGATCAAGATCGATCATCAAGACTCGTCTGCCACGAAGCGCTAGTGCCGCGGCAAGATTGACGGTCGTCGTCGTCTTGCCGACTCCTCCCTTCTGATTGGCAATGCAAAAAACTTGGGCCATGTTCCGTGCGCTTCAGTAATAGTTTGTTTTTTATGAAAATTCAGTTCCGTGTTTGCGGATAGAGCGATCTATTGTACAAAGCTTCCCTTTTTAGCTTAGAAGCAGCGAACAGCCTCTCACTGCGCGTTAAGTGCGAGCCAAAGTTCTGAAAAGCCCTGCCAGAAGATCGAAACCCCTAAGCAGATAAGGATGAATGCAAAAATTCGTGCAAGAGCATCCGCGCCTGCAGCGCCGACAGCTTTACTTACTCTGTCGCTGTATCTATAGCAGAGCCAAATAACGATTACCGTCGCAATGATTGCGATGATAGTTCCCGCAATATTGGCCACATTAAAAGGCAAGCTTGTACCCAACGCTACCGACACGGCAATTGCACCCGGCCCAGTTGTCAGCGGCAAAGTAAACGGAAAGAAAGCCATAGCCTTCAAACGCGAACGAGGCAGGTTTTGCGGAGCGGTAGCCTTGGACGCCTCATGAGAGGGGGCATTCAAAGCCGACCAGCCTGCAGCAAAAAGAACGATACCGCCCGCACAACGCAACACCCCCACCGAAATACCGAAGAAACCGAGAATCAGGTGTCCAGCAAACAACGACACGACGAGAATAATGAGCGAGAAAATCGCAATTCGACCTGCAACGTATGCTCGATCACCGTCAGATAGCTGACTCGACAGTGTTACAAAGAACATCGCTCCGCTAAACGGATTGATGACTGGAATGAGTGTCGTGAAGGTATAAATAAACGCCCCTAAGAACGCAGACGTTAAACCGCCGAAAAATTCCATTTTTACGCCACATTCAATGCATAGAGGTGCCGTTGCTCATTGAGGCCAGGAACGGAAATTTCGAGAACTTTCGCAATTCTGACATCGGAAGCTACAGCCGTTTCTTCTTCATAAGTAAGCGTGCCCTTCATGGCAAGCCAAAGCCCATCAGGGGCAAGTAGATGACGGGTGAGACGCGTGAAATCACCAAGACTCGCAAATGCTCTTGACGTCACGACATCGAAAATACCTGTCATATTTTCAACGCGCGAATGAATTGCCTGCAGATTTTTGAGCCCGAGCTCAATGGCAACCTGTTGAATGAAAGCAGCCTTTTTACCAACAGCATCCACAGCCCGTACCTCAAGATCGGGGCGAAGTATTGCTACAGGAACCGCAGGAAGTCCACCGCCGGAACCCACATCTAGGAGGTTTTGTGCATTCGGCGCAAGTGCTGCAAGTTGCGGCACAAGTGCCGCTGAGTCAAGCAGATGATGCGTCAAAATTTCTTCAGTTGTTCGAATAGCCGTCAGGTTATATACCCGGTTCCATTTCCCGAGAAGCTTTGCATACCGCTCAAAAAGGTCTAGTTCTTGGCCTTGCGTGCCAAGGCCAAGTTGAGTCAACCCACTAGCCAAGCGATCGATATCCACAGCAAAATCGGTCTGCTTAAGCGTTTTTGCTTTCATTGTCAATCTCCGGGCTTGGGGAAACTCGTTCCTTTGTCCGCCTTATAAAAATGATGCTTCTTAAGATGCACCAGCAATAAAGTTATGGCGGCAGGTGTCACGCCAGAGATTCGAGAGGCATGTCCAATGGTCTCAGGCCGGATAGCCTTGAACTTTTGACGCACTTCGAATGAAAGGCCAGGAACCGCATCGTAGTCAACATTGGGAGGAATCGTTAATGCTTCATTCGCGGCAGCACGTTCAATTTCGTCCTTCTGTCGCGAAATGTAGCCCGCATATTTAACATTGATCTCCACCTGTTCACACGTGTCCTCATCAACATTGGACAAATCGTAAACAGCTTCACCGTTCTTTCTCTTTAAATCAGCAATCTTCCTCATTGAGACACCTGGACGTGCGAGTAGGCTTCTCAAGGAGTATTCGCGCTCGATCTGAGCCCCCAGAACACGCTCAGCCTCACCTTCTCCCAATTGAGTTGGCGTTACCCAAGTTTTGTCAAAATCTTGCAGGATGCGTTGAACGTTCTTGCGCTTGTGCTCAAAAGCACAGATCTGCGCTTCTGTCAATAAACCAAGCTTGGCTGCTGTCTCACTAAGCCGCATGTCAGCGTTGTCTTCACGAAGACTCAATCGATATTCAGCACGGCTTGTAAACATACGATACGGCTCGGTTACACCCTTGGTTGTCAGATCATCCACCATGACGCCAAGGTATGCTTCATCACGTCGCGGCACCCATTCCCCCTCGTTTCGAGCATAAAGTGCGGCATTAATACCCGCCAAAAGCCCCTGCGCCGCCGCTTCCTCATAGCCAGTCGTACCATTGATCTGTCCAGCAAAAAAAAGCCCAGGCATTGCTTTAGTCTGCAGCGACCTCTGTAAACCACGAGGATCGTAATAATCGTATTCAATCGCGTAACCTGGTCGAATCAGATGCGCCTTTTCAAGTCCAGGCATCATTCGAATCATGCGTATCTGAACATCGAAAGGCAGGCTTGTCGAAATACCATTCGGATAAAACTCATTGACACGAAGTCCTTCCGGCTCCAAAAACACTTGATGACTATCTTTGTCAGCAAAACGCTTTACCTTATCTTCAATTGAAGGACAGTAACGAGGACCGACTCCCTGAATGATGCCTGTATACATTGGCGATCGGTCCAGATTTTCGAGTATGAGCTCGTGCATCCTTGCATTCGTTCTCGTCATCCAGCAGGGGCGTTGCTCTGGATGACGATTGCGCGGCTTCCATACAGAAAAATAAGGAACTGGTTCAAGATCTCCCCATTGTTCCTCGCATTTTGAAAAATCTATGCTTCGTCCATCAATGCGAGCAGGCGTTCCCGTCTTGAGACGCCCTTGCGGCATCCCAAGATCTTTCAACCGTTCAGCTAGCCGAATGCTCGAAGGGTCACCCATACGACCCGCCTCATAATGCTCCAGTCCGATATGAACTAATCCATTGAGAAACGTTCCTGCACAAAGCACAACAGCCTCGGCATGAAAGCAAATGCCTGTTTTGGCAATCACACCTCTGACACGTCCATGCTCAACAATCAGGTCGTCAACCGCCTGTTGGAAACACCAGAGATTGTCCTGTGCCTCAACACGGGAACGCATGGCGGCTCGATATAACTGACGGTCGATCTGCGCACGAGTAGAACGAACCGCAGGTCCCTTCGAGCTGTTGAGAATACGGAATTGAATGCCTGCTTCATCGGTTACGGCTGCCATTGCCCCGCCCATGGCATCGAGTTCACGCACAAGGTGGCTTTTTCCGATACCGCCAATAGACGGATTACAAGAAAGCTGCCCGAGCGTATCCAGGTTGTGCGTCAATAGCAAAGTGCGACGTCCCATGCGCGCGGCAGCAAGTGCCGCTTCGGTACCCGCGTGTCCGCCGCCGACGACGATGACCTCAAAGGTTTCAGGAAAATCCATTTCAAAAAGAAAAAATTCGTTCGGATTATTTACCGATGCAAAACTTGCTGAAAATCATGCCAAGGATATCGTCTGCAGTCGTTTCTCCGAGAATTTCCCCAAGCGCTTTTCCAGCAAGTCTCAGCTCTTCGGCAAGGAGCTCAATCATACAAAATTCGCTTCTCATATCCGCTGCTGCAGCCAAGTGCGCACGAGCCTCTCCGAGGCACGCCAAATGACGTTCTCGAGCCATGAAAAGTCCGTCAGTGGAGTTTTGCATGTTCACGACGGCCAGCAACGCTTTTTTAAGAGCCTCAAGACCTTGACCCGTTCTCACCGAAATAAAGTATTTATTTGCATTTTCTTCGAACTGCGTTGTTGACACGGACGAAAGCTTGTCGATTTTATTTGCCACTGTGATGACGGGAACTGTCGCCTTAACAACGCTGCGAACCGTCTCGAGTACCTTACCGTCATCAAAAATGTCACCGGAAGCATCAATCAGATGTAGTACTACGTCTGCTTCAGTAAGCGCCTGCATCGTCCGCTCAATACCTTTTGCTTCAACAACATCGTTGGTTTCGCGAACCCCGGCCGTATCAATCATTTTGATTGGTACGCCTTCGATCGTGACCCAGTGTTCGATGCGATCACGTGTCGTGCCGGCAATTTCAGTCACAATAGCAACGTCATCGCCAGCCAGTGCGTTGAGAAGACTTGACTTTCCTACATTAGGACTGCCAACAAGCGCTACAGAAACACCATCTTTAAGAACCTTTCCCTGCTGAGCCTTTGAAAATAAATCCTCAAGTTCTCGAATGCACTCAGCAATTCGCTCAAAAATTCGTCCCTCAGCCAGATGGTCAATCTCCTCTTCCGGAAAATCGAGAATGGCTTCTACATACGCGCGCAATTCGTTGAGCTGACCGCCTAAATGCTGAATGCAAAGGGAGAATTGCCCCGTCAGTGATCTCGTAGCTGCGTGGGCAGCAGATTCGCTAACAGCATCGATAAGATCGCTCACCGCTTCGGCCTGAGCGAGATCCATACGTCCATTCAGAAAGGCTCGCTTTGTGAACTCCCCTGCCTCAGCGAGCCGAAGTCCCAAATCCCTGCATTTTTTGAGACATGCTCTCAAAATCATCTGCATCAAAACTGGTCCGCCGTGGGCCTGAATTTCAATGACAGCTTCTCCCGTATAACTGGCTGGCGCTTGAAAATAAAGAACGATGCAAGTGTCGAGGAGTTCTCCTCTATCATCCTTAAACGGCAAAAGATGAGCGTATCTTGGCTTGATATCAGTTCTGCCAAAAAGCTTCACAAGAAACAGCGGCGCTAGCTTACCTTCACAAGAAAGGCGAACAATGCCAATGCCGCCTCGGCCGGCAGCCGTCGATACGGCAACGATCGGATCTTTGTTACTGTGCATATCAATTCCTTCGCAGTCCCACAAGCGCTCGTGTTATTTTCAGAGGGCTGCTCTCACACCACATCAACGCGGACGATTTGAATTTTCCAATGTCTTTCACTTCTCGTCAGCCGCCAAATAAGAAAAAAGGTGAGTTTTTCGGACCAGCTCTGGTCGGCGCTTGCCTTGCTGTCGTTCTTTCGGTACCTACAGCTGCCGTCGTTGCGGCCTGGATAGGCGACACTTATGAAAAACGGGCGCTGGTTTACTGCATTTTTCTTCTCTGGGCTCTCGTTGGCGCCATTCTGATATTTGCTAAAACCTATCGCTACGAATCCAAGCAAATAACGCTTTTGCGCGTACTCCTTTGGCTTGCATCAGCATGGCTCTGGCCGCTTCTCTTGCTGAGACGAAGAAAATAACTCTTTCTTTCGAAGAAAAACCGAGACGGCTTTTCGCCATCTCGGTTTTTCTTTTTATTCGGTCAGCGCCGTACTAAACGCCGAACAATACTGGCCTACTTATGCGTACGAAGTCGGTTTTCTCGCTCTGTTGCAATAGTTTTATTGATCCACCATTGCTGCAGAATCGACAAGATATTGTTCGTCAGCCAGTAAAGAACAAGGCCGGCAGCAAAGATGAAGAACATGACCGAGAAGACTACGGGCATGATGTACATCACCTTTGCCTGGGTTGGATCTGCAGGCTTCGGATTAAGGAAGATTTGCAGGAACATGGTGATTGCCATCAGCAACGGCAAAACGAACCACGGATCAGGCATAGCCAAGTCCTGAACCCAAAGGATCCACGGAGCACCACGCAATTCCACCGATCCCTGAAGGACCCAGTAAAGTGCAAGAAAAACCGGAATCTGGAGCATGATCGGCAGACAGCCGCCCACAGGATTGATCTTTTCGTTGCGATAAAGCTCCATCATCGCCTGATTGAGGCGCTGCTTGTCGTCTTTATATTTGTCTTGAATTGCCTTGATGCGCGGCGTCACTTCCTTCATACGAGCCATCGAGCGATAGCCTGCAGCGGAAATCGGGTAAAGAATCGCCTTCACTATGCAAGTCAGAAGAACAATTGACCAGCCCCAGTTCCCTACGATCCCGTAAAGGAACGACAAGAGCCAATAGATCGGCTTAGCGAGGAATGTGAGCCAACTGTAATCAACAACCAGTTCAAGCCCGGGAGCCAATTGCTCAAGACGCTGTTGTTCCTGCGGGCCAGAATAAAGCGTTGCAGTTGTCGTTTCGCTTGCACCAGGTGCAAGTTCTTTAAGCGGAACAAGGGTCCCCACCGAATATAGATCCTTGCCAACTTCTCGAACATAGTTCTGGCGAGCCTCTCCCTGCGGCGGAATCCATGCACTGACAAAATGATGCTGAATCATTGCAATCCAGCCGTTGTCTGTTGATTCGATAAAAGAGGCGTCTTGATTCGCAATATCCGAGTATTGTATTTTCTGGAAGTTTTCTTCTTCCGAATAAACAGCCGCCCCAGTAAACGTCGAATACATCGAGCTGTCGCCAGCAGGCTTACCGCCGTCGCGTGTGATCTGGTAATAGATCTGCGGCTTAACTGCAGTTGTCCCTTCATTCGTTACGGTCGTTTCAACATCGATACCGTAATTGCCGCGCGTAAAGCGATAGGTCTTCACTACCTTAAGACCACCCTTCTCGGCTTCGAAGACAACATCAAGATGCTCGTCCGAGCCCATTTCAAGTTTTGAGCTCACGAGACGGAATTGATCAAGATGTGTTGGATACTCCCCTCCTACAAGACCACTTTGCGCCATGTAGGTACGGCTTTTGCTGAGTTCAAACAAATGCACGTTGCCAAGATCCGGAGCAGGCGTCTTGCCAAGCACCTTTCCCGCTAGGCCGACTTCTGTCCAAGATGCCTGCTGAGGGAAAAGAAGCATTTCAGAGCCAACTACGCGGGCGCCGTTCAAGTCAAACGTCACCTTCATGCGGTCTGTCGTTACAACGACTGGCTCGCTAGGCGCCGCAGCGACTTGAGGGAGAGCATTGTCTGCAGCGGCATCCTTATTGCCCATCGGAATAGTAGCTGCCGCGGGTTTTTCTTCAGCGGCGGTTTGGGTGGGGGCTGCACCAAAAAACGATTCACCGCCTTTGTAGACTTGATAATTGTCCCAAAGCATGAAGAGCGAACCGATCAGAATGACCCAAAGCAGGGCGCGCTGTACTTCTTTTCCCATGGGGATTCCGTTTGCTTAACGATTTTGCAGTTTGAAGAATGAGGATCCATCAGCCGACTTGTCTGCCGCGGTTTCAGCTCGACAGGCGTCGCACCAACAACGCCAGCGGAATTTGCTGGGGACGGGATCATATCCGCACCCCCCTAACGGATGGCATCTGCCAATGCGCATCAAGGTTAGATAGCCGCCCTTGACAGGCCCGAATCGAGCGATCGCCTCCATACCGTATTGGGAGCAGGTTGGCAGATATCGACATTGCCGTCCAACCCACGGCGAAAGCGTGACTTGATAGAGCCGAATGGCGCCGAGCATAAGAAGCGTGATCGGATTTTTCACCGCATCCTCCTCCTAGCCCGCATATCGTTGACGTATGCGGGCCTCAAGCACAGCCAGAAGCTTTTCGGCATCTTGAGCCAAAAGACGCTTTCGGGCTTTATGTTGCTCCGACGCCCCAGCTACGGTCAACGGGACCTTTAGTCTCAACGACACATCTAGACCGACAGGCTTCTCTGCGCGTTCTACCAACACTCGAAGACGGGGGGCTTTGAGCCGAGCCTTCTCTCGAAGAATTCGTTTAACAGTTGCCCGATCGACTGACCGATGTGCATTGCGTTTACCGACGGTTACGCCAAAACGCAAACGTCCGACTGCATCAGTTTCCATGCAGCCGGCACTGAAGAATGTCGAATGAACTCGAAACGTTGTTTCGTTTCGTGTTCTGGCAATCGCCCCGAAGCTGCTCGTCTCGAGGATTCGCATGCTTCGGGGAAAGCCGAACCTTTTCTCCAAAAGAGACATAGCGGCTTGCGACTTCTCTTTCGCCGCCACACCTGTCTTAGAGAGCGAGGACGTGACGGCCCTTAGCACGGCGGCGGGCCAGGACACGGCGACCGCCCTTCGTGCGGCTGCGAACAAGGAAGCCGTGCGTGCGAGCGCGCTTGACCTTGGAAGGCTGGTAGGTACGTTTCGTTGCCATTTTGTTTTCCTTAAGAAGTAAAGCTCCGTGAAGCCTCTCGTCAAGGAATCTTGGGAGCGTGTGAAGTCAAAATTCAAAGGCAGCTTTCTAGCTTAGTCGACATCTGGTGCTTCTAGAGCGAATCGAACAGCGCAATCAAGCACATGACACAACCGCGCGCGTCCCTTCGCGCACGAGAAAGAAGAAAGTGCGAAAAGCCTGTTATTAGACTTCAAAGCCTGTCTATTTGTCAATTGGATACAGCTAACTTTCTCTTTCAATTCGAAAATTTTCTTCAAGCTTGTGTCATCGCCAGTCAGAGCACAATATCTAGTGTCGTTCTGGCAAATCGACCACATCGGCTTGTTGAAATGTATCTTCTACTTGATCATACGACGATTCAAGCCTTTGATTTTTACGAATAAAGTTATTCACAAGGCGTTGTGAACAACCCTCTTAAAGAAGGGGTTATTTTTTTGGATATTCTTTAGATTTCAAGATATTAACAATTAGTGCCTTCTGCTTCGTTCGACGCCTTAGGTCGCGCAACTAAGGTCTAAACGTTAGAATGGCAGATTCTTTTACATACGCTCAAATTCGCCTGATTACGCTTCATGGCCATGCTTGCTTTTTGGCAAAAATGCCTCATAGAGCTTCGGCACCTTCTTGGTCCCGATCTGGGCGCGCACGCGGCGTGGTTTAGAGATATTCAGCCAATAGCCTGGAACAAGGAAAAAGCGCAGCTCACCTTGTCATCATCAGCTTCTAAACTACCTTTCATTCGCGCGCAGCTAGTTGAAGTAATCGCACAAGCTGCACAGCGTGCGAATGCAGACGTGCGCGTATCAATTCAGCTCGAGCCTATTCAAGACGAGTGCGATGCGCCTCGCTTTGAGCGCCATCCCACTTGCGCAGAGCAGGCGCTGCATCGAAAGACAGGGCTTACCTCTAAGTTCACATTTGAATCCTATGTTTTTGGTCTTGCCAACCAACTTGCCGTTGCCGCGGCTGAACATGTTTCTCAAACAGCGGGCTCTCAATACAACCCCCTTTGCATTTCTGGCGGCGTCGGACTCGGCAAAACGCACCTGATGCACGCGATTGGGCTTCGCTACTTAAGCCTGCATCCGAAAGCAAAAGTGCTCTGCGTGTCGGCACGAGATCTTATCCATCGTCTTGCTGTTTCTTCTAATAAAGACAGCCGCTCTTGGGAAGAGCTAGAAGCTTTGGACTTGCTCCTCATTGACGATGCTTCTCTTAGAGATGTCGAGACGCTAGCAACCTTTTTCGAACATTTTGTTGAAAATGGTCGACAGTTGGTTCTGGTATCTGAAGATAATCCTCGAATTCAGACATCTTTAACGAGAATTCTCGGCAAAGGACTCACGGTTTCGATTGCAGAACCGGACCTGGAAATGCGAACAGCAATCTTGCTAGGTAAAGCAACTGTCATGAATATTCAACTTCCCGAAGAAGCAGCGGCATTTATAGCCAAGCGCTTGAAGTCGAATGTTCGAGAGCTTGAAGGAGCTCTACAGCAAATAGTCGCCTATCAACAGTTCCACCCCGGTGCGGTACGAAGCTTGTCAATCGATCGCATCAAAATCGCCCTGCGTGATCTCTTCCAGCTGTCGGAAACCTTCGTGACTGTCGATCGCATACAACAAATAGTTGCGAATTATTTCAAAATGCCGACATCAGAACTTGTGTCGAAGCGAAAAAGCC
The DNA here is from genome assembly GCA_905213905.1 of uncultured Sutterella sp. Lineage (GTDB taxonomy): Bacteria > Pseudomonadota > Gammaproteobacteria > Burkholderiales > Burkholderiaceae_F > Sutterella. Next base: position 149,269 of record CAJMKD010000001.1, read on the forward strand.
ATCGCGTGGCTTTCGCAAGACAACTAGCCATGTATCTTGCCAAGGAGCTGACACCAAACAGCTATCCTGAGATCGGCGAAAAGTTCGGCGGTCGAGATCATGCAATTGTTATGCACGCAGTTCGCAAAATCACTCAGGAAAGAGAGTGCAAAATCGAACTGGATCACGAAATTAACATCCTAGAGCAGATGATCCGCGGATGACGCGGGCAGCTCTAATCAACAACAAGACAGACGCCATCATGAAATTCATCCGTTGCACCTGCGAAAACCTTGCCAATCCCGTCAAAATTGTTGCCGGCATCGTTGAACGCAACCAGTCTTTACCTGTTGTGAGCAATATTCTCGTCGAGCAGAAAGACGCCGGCGTCCGCTTCACCACAACAGACCTTGACATTCAAATTCAAACGACATCTCCTGTTGGCGTAGAGGGCGTCCAAACAGCCTGCACGATCTCAGCTCAAAAATTGAATGAGATTCTCAACTCCTTCAAGACGCAGGATGCACTCGAACTGGAAATCGATGACGACAACCGCGTCACACTTTCAAGCAAGAATAGCCAGTTCAATCTCCAGACCTTGCCAGTCCGAGACTTCCCAGTCATCACCGGAAACGACTGGTTGACAGATTTCACAATCGAAGCGAAAACGTTGCGTTACTTGCTGGCTATGACCAGCTTTGCGATGGCTAATAAGGACATTCGCTACTTTCTCAACGGCGTACTCATGATCGTCGACAACGGTCTCATTAAATGTGTTGCCACCGATACGCATCGTCTTTCTTATTGCGATGCGACCGTTGAAGGCGCTACTGCTGTGGAAAAACCAATTAAAGCAACTATTCCGCGCAAGACGGTTCGCGAACTTTTGCGCATACTGCCTGAAGATGACACGCCAGTACAGGTCCGTCTTTCGAGCACGCAATGCGCTTTCCACTTTGACAATGTCGAATTCCTGAGCAAACTTGTTGATGGGCAGTTCCCTGACTACGAAAAGGTTATGCCTAATCTTGAGATCAATGCGCAGGCCGTCAGCATCAACCGCGAAGATCTAATTACGGCGCTTCGACGCGTACAGATTCTTACCAACGAGAAGTTCCACGGTGTCCGCTGGCTACTTTCCAAAAATCAGCTGCTCATCCAGGGGTCGAACTCCGAACAAGAGGAGGCGAATCAGGTCATTGACATCGATTGGAGTTGGGGTGATCTGGATATCGGCTTCAATGTGATTTATTTGCTCGACGTTCTTACGTCACTCAAGAACACGGAGGTGGTTTTCCACTTCGCTGCTACACCGAAGAGTGTTCTGATTACGATGCCAGACTCGATGAACTTCCAATACGTCATCATGCCAATGCGTATTTAAGTATCGCCCAGCAACAACATCGCCAGTCGTTGCAGTACAGGTACAATTGAGCGTTTGCTACCCAATCCAAGCTGTTGAAATGATTGAAACGGATATCCAGAATAACGAAAACATCGAGGAACAGGCTCCGCGTACAGAGTTGAAGCGTATGGATGTCAATTTGGACGATCTGCCGGGCCCCGATGCGGCTGCGTACAACGCAACCAGCATCCAGATCCTCGAAGGGCTGGAAGCCGTTAGAAAACGTCCCGGCATGTATATTGGCGACACAGCGGATGGTTCAGGCCTTCATCACCTCGTTTACGAAGTCGTCGACAACTCCATCGACGAAGCGCTTGCCGGCTTTGCCTCGCAAATTGAAGTAACGATACACACGGACAACTCCGTATCTGTCGTTGACGACGGTCGCGGCATTCCTACGGCTATTAAATGGGACGACAAGCATGACCCGAAGAGAAGCGCAGCCGAAATTGCTCTGACGGAACTTCATGCTGGTGGAAAGTTTGACAACAACGGCTACAAAATTTCAGGCGGTCTTCATGGTGTCGGCGTTTCCTGCGTCAACGCATTATCGACTTGGCTCAGACTCGTCGTTCGGCGTGATGGCGAAGCTCGCTTTTTAGAATTCGCACGCGGTAAAGTGCAAAATCGCACAATTGAAAAGCAGAAAAATCCGATCACCGGAGAAATGACGGATGTCTCCCCGATGAAGCTTCTCGGCAATACCAATCGCCGAGGCACAGAGGTGCATTTTCTGCCGGATCCGGAGATCTTCGAGCAGATTACCGAATTCAATTACGACACCTTGCTCTCCCGCTTGCGAGAGCTCTCGTTTCTGAATTCAGGCGTATCAATCACCCTTAAGGATTTGAGAACTGCGCATGAAGCTCACCTCAAAACTGATAAGGGTCTAGTTGCTTATGTTGAGTTCAAGAATCAGAGCCGAAACGTACTGCATCAAAAGATCTTTCACGCCAAAGAAACGGTAATCAGCAACAATGTGCCCGTTGAAGTTGAAATTGCCATGCAATGGCAAGATGGCTACAACGAAGTCCTCACCGCTTATACCAACAACATCCCACAACGCGATGGTGGAACGCACGTTACAGGATTGCGCGCCGCGATGACCCGTGTCCTGAAAAACTACATCGCTAAGAACGAATTCGCTAAAAAAGCTAAGGTGGATCCTGAAGGCGACGATATGCGCGAGGGCTTGACATGTGTGCTTTCAGTCAAAGTTCCGCAACCGAAGTTCAGCTCTCAAACAAAAGACAAACTTGTTTCAAGTGAAGTTCGTCCTGCTGTTGAGGAAGTTGTCGCGCGTGAGCTAGAGCTTTTCCTCGAACAAAATCCAGCTGATGCAAAAGTCATTTGCGAGAAGATCGTTTCGGCTGCGCGAGCTCGTGAAGCAGCTCGCAAAGCCCGTGACATGACGCGAAAGAATGTTATGGGGGGCGGCCTACCTGGCAAATTAGCTGATTGTCGTGAAAAAAATCCTGCCTATTCCGAACTCTTTCTTGTGGAAGGCGATTCCGCTGGTGGCTCAGCTAAGCAGGGGCGAGATTCGAGCTATCAAGCCATTCTGCCGTTGCGTGGCAAAGTACTTAATGTTGAAAAAGCTGCCCAAGACAAGCTGCTAGATTCCGAGCAGATTCGTATGCTCACGCTTGCACTGGGAACGAATATCGGTAAAAACTTTGATATTTCAAAGCTTCGCTATCACCGCATCATCATCATGACCGATGCGGACGTAGTCGGCGCGCACATCCGACCGCTCCTTTTACCGCTAATCTATCGTCAGATGCCGCAGTTAATTGAGAACGGTTACGTCTACATTGCGCAACCGCCGCTCTATAAAGTTCAGAAAAATCGACAAGATAAAGGTCGATTCCTCAAGGACGAAGCGGAAATGGATGCGTATCTCAAGGAACTCGCGCTCCAGGATGCAAGGCTTTACAAGAACGCACAGGACCGCAAAAACGACATTGCAATACGAGGCACGCAATTAGAAGCTCTTGTGGACGAATTCTTTGCAGCAGATAACGTTATTAAACGCTTGGGCACAGCTATTGACCGTGCCGTTCTGCTCGCCATTGCAGCTGGTGTTGAAGTAGACCTTGAAAATACCTTTAGCGCTGCAGAGAGCGCTCGTCGCCTTGAGGCGGAAATGCGTGATCCAAACGTGAAAATTGAAGCGGTCTATGACGAACCCAACGAAAAGCACCTTTTGAAGATTCATCGCTTCAAGCACGGCAACTACAAAACAACTACGATGCACCCGGAGTTTGTCCTGTCTGCCGATTACAAGAAGCTACAAGAAAGCGCCAAGATGCTTCAAGGGGTGATAGAAACCGGAGCTGTAGTTGCCCGAAACAATGCAGAACAACCGGTCAAAAACTTTGGTGAAGCCGTCAGCTGGTTACTAAAACAGGCCGAAAAAGGAATCATCCGTCAACGCTACAAAGGGCTTGGTGAGATGACTGCCGCGCAGCTGAGAGATACGACGATGGATCCGAAAGTACGACGAATGCTACGTGTTCGCATTGAAGATGCCGCTAGCGCCGATGCAGTCTTCTCCATGCTCATGGGAGATGTCGTTGAGCCACGAAGGGCTTTCATCGAAAGCAATGCACTTTTCGCTAGCGTTGACGCTTAAAAAGTTGACTCTTTTGCCTTCCGAAACCTACAGGGTTCGGAAGGCTTTTTTTAAGGATCCTTCCATGACTGAATTTCAAGAGCAGCTCGTGGTAGCGGTATCGTCAAGAGCACTCTTCAACTTAGAAGCTGAGCATCAGCTTTTTGAGAAAGAAGGTTATGCGGCCTTCCGAGATTATCAGTTAAAGAATCAAAACAACCCCTTAAAACCTGGCGTAGCCTTTCCTTTCGTCAAACGACTTCTAGGGCTCAATCAACTCTTTGGAGATCTTGCGCCTTTCCGTGTGGTGGTTCTTTCACGCAATTCGCCAGAAACAGCTCGGCGCTTCTTTCAATCCTGCCGACACTATAGCCTGCCGATCAATGCTGGTGCCTTCACCTCGGGACACTCTACGTTTCCTTATATTCAGGCCTTCAGAGTTTCCCTATTTCTTTCAGCTAATCCCGAAAATGTAGAAAAAGCCATACGTGCAGGTCTTCCAGCCGGACTCGTATTACCCAATCCTATCCCAGACACAGAAGACAGCAACGATCCAACTCTCAAAATTGCTTTTGACTTTGATGGTGTTCTAGCTGACGATGAATCTGAGCGAGAATTCCAAAAAGAGGGTTTACGCGGTTTTCAAAGACTTGAAGAAGAAAAAGCTAGTACACCGCACTCACCTGGTCCACTGCGCGATCTTTTTCAAAAGCTCTCAGCCTTTCAGCGACTTGATTATCAGCTTCACGGACAGTCGGATCCGTATTTCAACCCTGCCATCCGCATCTCTATTGTGACTGCACGCGGTGCTCAAAGTGAAGCTCGACTGATTACGACATTAAAAAGTTTCGGAATGAATGCAGCAGAGCTATTTCTGCTTGATGGTCTGTCTAAGACAGCCATCCTCGAAGCCATACGACCTCACATTTTCTTCGACGATCAAGTACGACATCTTGCAGCTGTAGAAACAAGCATCCCTTCCGTTTTAGTTCCCTTCGGTATTCACAATACGCAACATAAATAACTCTTAACACCAAAATATCCACGTGATATCCAAGAAATATCCGTAAAGAAACCAAACAAAACCCCCGCTACATCAACAAATTTTTCACAAGAGAAATTCCTATTCAGCCTCGTTTTTCCGTAGGCCAAAAGAAAAATTTAATAGCGATCAACCTTCGATAAAATGCGGAAACATCTACTTGCTTATCTATTATTCTTCTTAATTCTTTAAATTAGTCGTTAGTAGTAAGTAGGGAAGGTGGTTTTCTGTGGATAAGTTGTTTTTTTAGTTAAAAATCAACAAGTTATTGTTTTTATAACCTTGTTGAAAGTAGGGGTGATAGATTGTTTATTCGATTGGATAACCTGTTGATGGTTTTCCGGGCTCTTCGAACGAACACTGAGTTGTCAACAATTCAAAGAAACAACAAAGAAGTTATCAACATAATTTATCAACAAAAACAACAACATTTTTGTTGTTCTTAGAGGCATGGTCACCCAATCTCCAGTTCTTCCTTGGTTTTCCCCGAAATTATCTAGATCCATGGCCGGCGTCATGCATGGTTTAGGACACAGCGTTCTGTTTCGAAGGGGCGAGGTCATCTATCAAACCCCGGGATTCTTTTCCAAGCTAATGTTTGTACGGCGCGGTTTGGTGGTGAAAGCCCTCACTGATGCCCACCATGAAGATCCTTTGCTTATTTCTATAGCGGGGCCGGGGACGCTCTGCGGAAGTTACGAAACGCTCTATCTGCCAGATCAGATGCCTCGGCAGCACTGGTGCATGACGACAACGGAGGTACTAGTTGTCAATGCAGAACTCTTGCTGAGAATCTGTGATCAAAATGCAGTTTGGCAAAAAGAGCTTTACAGCTATTCGGCTGCCTGTGCTCTTTCAGACCGATGTGGTTTGCTTGTGAATCACTCAGTAGATTTAGAGACGAGACTCGGTATTTTCTTCATTCTGTGTGCTTCTCAACTCGATAAAAGCTTCTCGGAAGGTTTGACAACTCCGTCCGTGGAGTGGCTTGGCCTCTCTATCCCCCCTTCTAGACGTGTAGCGGCTTCGCTTCTAAATACCAGCTCAGACAGCATCCGCAGCGTCTTAAAACTGTGGCGAGATAACGATGTCATTCGCTTCCGCTCGCATAAATTGCTTCTTCGACGGGAACAATTCTTTATTTATTGGAGAGCAGTCAACAATCTGCTCGGGACGCAGTTATCCCTTAACGAAAGTGTCGACAGATGAGCCTTGTTCTTTCGATAAACTGAACACTTTATGCGGGCTTGAGGCCACCGAAGAAAAAATGTTTGTTGCAGGATGACAAGATGAAAAAAGCAATTAGCCGAGCGGCGCTGAGCGCAACGTTCATACCGGTTTTGTTGATTCTTTCCGGCTGTGTGGCTGCGCCGTTGATTGTCGGTGGAGCGGCTGTGACTACGGCGACTGTGGTTACAGACCGTCGTTCAACGGGTACGATTGTCAGTGACGAAGTGATTGAGAAGCGTGTGAGCTATGAAATTGATCAAGCACTTGGTAAATCCAAGCGACACATCACAGTAACAAGCTACGAAGGGCGAGTTCTTCTTTCGGGTGAAGTAGCGACACTTAATGATCGACAAGTTGCTCAGCAGGTTGCCAGCGTGAGTTTAGATGTGCGTGAAGTCATCAACGAGCTGGCAGTCATGGATCCGTCTTCTATGACGACACGTCTTTCAGATTCGATGCTTGCGACAAAGGTACGGTCTGCGATTATCGGCAACAGCCGCATTTCCTTGAACCAGATGAAGGTTACTGTCGATCGCGGAATTGTCTATCTGATGGGGTTGGTAACACGGGAAGAAGCAAAGCTTGCCGCGCAAACTGCTGCTGAGGTCTCTGGTGTTCAGAAAATAGTGACGTGTTTTACTGTTGAATCTCCGGAAGAGGTTGCTCGCAGAATGCAGAACGTGGAGCAACCAGGAGAGTCGGAAAACAACTAAATCATCATATAGTCATGATCTAGGCCTACACAGCGTCAGGTGTTGAAGGGGGACGTTATGTGTCGTTCGGCTTCAAGCAGAGGCGGTTCTGCTGAGATCTAGGCTTTCACTTTCTAATCAATGATTTGTGGTTCAAGTGCATGAGAAGCACCCAGGAAGAGTTCTCATGCACTTCGAACACTCTGATTTAGCATTGTCGCTAAACCATCACGTTCAAAGCTGGTCCAGCCGTTTCGAACGAGAATTGTCCTCTCTTCTCTGATCTATGAGAGTTTTTGTAACCTTTGTCTCGTATCTTCAAAGAGGTTGTTCGCACGGTACATATCTCTGGACGTCTGATATGTGCATTGGGGTTGAAATCTCAGTATTGCGTAGGTAAGTGGTTTCTCAACACCACAGTACAAAGGCGTGACGTAAAAGGGAAAAATGCCCAGTCGAAGAATCGAAAGGGCATTGTAGTCAGAGTGAAATTTGACTAATCGTAAGTTGAATCAGCAGAGATTGAATAAGGGCTCCTATAAAGAAAAGAGCACAAAATTTCACCTCTAATTTCACGCAAGCAAACATTACTGCATTGAGGGCTTCATGCTGAAGTTTTTTCAACTGTTCCGGTAAACGCATGCAGTCTGGAAAGCTGGCCATTACTAGGAAATAAGGCCAATAAGTCATATCTTTTACAACGATAACAGCAATGATCAGATACGGCAGGATAATCATTGCTTCAAAGAGTTTTATGAAAGCCGTGTCCGACATAACGACGGCCAGTGTTTTCCTTCCAATACTTGCGTCGTGCTCTCTATCGCGATAGTTATTTACTGCGAGAACGGCTGAAGCGATGCTGCCAAGCGAAATACTAAGCAAAATAGCGTTTAGGCTTAAGAAGCCTGTTTGCAAATAAAACGTGCCGCAAACAGAAGTTATGCCGAAAAAAATCAGCACCAACAGCTCTCCGAATGGCGTATAAGCGATGGGTTTGGGACCGCCCATATAACAGTAGGCTGCGGCAATTGACGCAATCCCGATCACCGTAAAAATCCATCCTCCGAAATAGATGAGAACTGCAATATTGAGCAGTCCTAACGCAATGGCAGCGCGAATGGCGCGTTCAGCGTCGCGTACAGAAATCCAACCTCGAGTTGTCGCTCGAGGCAAACCTCTTCTGTTACCGGTTTCTGCACGTCGACGCGTATAACCTAAATCGTTCTCCATATTGGAGATCATTTGCATCAAAACGGCTACCGTCAGCGTGAAAAAGGCGATGACTGGGTCAAAAACGTGTTGTTCGCTCCAAGCAAGACTTAATGATGCAAGAACAGGAGCAACCGTGAGTCCCCAGGTCTTTGGCCGTGTGAAAGCTAGCCAGGCGCCTATACGTCCGGGGTAGTCATCCGGCTTTCCATCGGATTGATTTAAGAGTGACATCGCAGACGGACTTAAAGAACGATTTTGACTTCAGGATGAGATGTATACGCTAAATAGACAGAATCAAGTTGTTCCTTTGACTGTGCATTAACTGTGACGGTTACGGACATATACTTGCCTGTTTTAGAGTATTCGATCTTTGTCAAGCGCTCGTTAAAGTCCGGAAAATGCAAAGCAGCAATGCTGTTTACAAGTGCTTCGAAATGATCTGAAGAAAGCCCCATTACCTTAATAGGAAAGGACATCGGAAACTGCATTACAGTTTCCGCATTGATCATTGCGCATTCGAGTTTGCTCGGAAGTTCTTTGTTGTGAGAGTCGGTCATGAGATTTACTTTTCTTGATGATAAATCGCGAGCTTAATTGTATCGGTCAGTCTGCGAAGAAAACCGCCTCTTTCAGCGTCTTCCGCGGCTACTACTGGTGCTGTTGAGATAATGGTATCGCCAACTGAAATGATCAATCTACCGAGATTCGTTTCTGCTTTCAGAGGAGCAACGATTGGGTTATGATATTCGATTGAAATATTGACGGCTTTTTCGCCGAGCTCAAGCATTCGTTCTTTTGTCAAGCTAACAAAGACATCATTGACAGTCTTAAGTTTTACTTTACTTATATTGCTTTTATAGACTGGTGCACTGCCAACAATGTCACCACTTTTGTAAAGACGAATAGTCTCGTAGTCTCGATACCCTCGTAATAAAAGTGTGGAAATTCTTTCAATCAGCGATTCGCGATCATTCTCGTTGAGAGCAACGGCAAGTAGCTTGCGAGTTCTACCATTTGATCTGCGGTCTTCTGCAAGGATAATGCCGTTAGCTGATTCGTTGTTCGTATAAGCGAAAATACCAGTGATGGCACTGCTTCGCTGACGGAAGAAATTTTTATTTTGGATTTCGCGATTGTTGAATCTCACAATCTCTTCTGAAGTCCAAACTCGAACCAGCGGGTACCGTTGATAAAGCGAGATGCAGAGGCGTGCGGCGTCCGCTGCGGATGTTTGATTTTGTAGATGCTTCTCGCTTGGATAAGGTGTTCGGAAAAAAGATTGTTCCATCCCGAGCTGATGAGCTTTTGTATTCATTTCGATAACGAATGTAGCTTCATCTGCGGAAAAGTGTCTAACGATGGCTTGAAGTGCTTCTTTATCTGCAGCCAGCAAAACCGCTTCTATAGCATCAGCTAAGTTTGACTCCGATTTCCGAAACTCGGATTTGTTGCTGACATCTGCAAGCGGGATGTCAAGGCTTTCATTGCGTTCTTCTGCTAAAGCAAGCGCGGTATAGGCACTCATCAGCGCTGCAATGGCGGTGTTTTCAATGCGATCGCTCGATGATTCCGAGAGAATGGTTTGTCCACTTTCAAGATCCACTAGGCAGCTGGAGCCGGCAGCCGGGACGCGGGTGGAACAAAGCATCAAGCAAAGGACAATGAAAGCATATAGCTTTGTTATGCAGGACATCGTATGTAGAAGCAGGCTCGCAGGAACTGACGCGGGCAGTTTTCCCTGGTCGGTATTGAGAGAAAATCTTTTCTCTTTCGAGATTCGGAAAAAAGTTAAGTGGAGTATTCTAGCGGCTTGGCTTTTGAATCGCAAAAACGGTCGAAAAAACAAAGTGATACAGCGTTTCTTATCCTTAGAGCTTGCCGAGAGGTTGCTGAGCAATGCCGATATTGAGATAGTGTTTCTTGATGAAACAGGTTCGACGAACGACGATCTAAAGCAACGCGCACGTCAGCATGCGCTTCACAGACCTGTTTTAGAGGTTGCGTATACGCAGAAAGCTGGAAGGGGGACAAAGGGTAGAAGTTGGTGTGAACCGACGTGCGGACTTTATTTTTCAATCGGGCTTCCAGTAACTTTCAGATGTGGACTCAGTGCTATTGCGGCAGGACTTGCTGTCGTCTGCGCAGCTAGACGGTTCGGCATCGAACTTTCTCTCAAGTGGCCTAATGATTTGTGGGCAAATGATGGCAAGGCTGGGGGAATCCTTTGTGAAGCTGTACAAGACAATAACGGCCAGACTTCACTCATCGTTGGTATCGGCTGCAATCTGGTCGTTCAATATAACGAGACAACGACAAACGGCTGGCCGATCCGCGACTTTCGAAATGCAGGAGGCGCGACGCTGGCAGTAGATCCGGAAGCGAGAACAGCTTTCTTAGCGGCGGTAACACTCGAGGTTATCGAACGCTTGAAAAAGCTCTCCAACGAAATATATGCAGCACAGCTGAGAGAAGATTGGGCTGCGGCAGACGCTTTTTTCGGAAGAGTTGTAACCTGGACTAGCGGCGATGGGATAGAGAGAACGGGCATCGATCGAGGCATTGATGAGGACGGACGTCTTATGCTTGAATCTTTTGACGATTTCGCATCGGCATCGGGGCGCTGGTTCTGTTTGTCAGGCGAAATATGCGCTTTGAAAAATAAATGACAAGCTTGTTGATTGATTTGGGCAATACTGCACTCAAATGGTGTTTACCGGGGTGTGAGGATGAACCGCATACCGTCGTTCATAGGGATTCGATTGACTACAAGGCTCATCTCTATGAGGAATGGTTGTCGCTTAAGCCTACCCGGGTCGTTGGCTGTACAGTCGCTGCTCCCGAAATTGCTTTTTCAATGACGAAGTTTTTCAATGACCACGATATCAAGTGGGAATGGGTTCGTCCGCAGGCACGCTTTATTTGTTCTGGATTTTCTCTTGAAAATAGGTATGCAAGAGCTGGACAGCTTGGGTCGGATCGATGGTATGCGGCCATAGGTGCCGTGGACGCTATCAGAACAATTTCCCCTGATGAATCGCTGTTAGTAGTGCAAATGGGTACTTGCGCTACTGTGGATGCAATTCTCAATCAGGGAGGCGGCCGATATGAATTTTTGGGTGGACGTATAGCACCAGGACCGACGTTGATGCAGAAAATACTTGCGGATGGGATTCCTGCTTTAGCCGTCGAACTCGGTCAATGGGAGGCATTTCCCGAAAGTACGCAGGATGCGCTTGCCACAGGTATTCTTGACGCTCAGGCTGGGCTTGTGCGACTTGCTTTGGCGGAGCTCGAAAAGATAGCACCGTCCGTTAGAGTTCTTCTTTCTGGAGGCGCTTCTAGTTTTGTGTCTGAGCGGCTGCGAACTTTTGTACCTAATTTGATCGTCAGACACAATTTAGTGTTAAGAGGCTTAGCCGCGCGTGCAGCTGTTTCGGAATGGAGATCGTCATGAAACTGATGAGTCTTTTGCTCGTCGTTGCCGCTATTGCTGCGTCGCTTCTTTTGTGGATGCAGAGGGATTGTCTTGTGGAACGATCGGCGCCCGAAATAACACAGGCGAGCGTGGATAATTTTGCATACCGAAAGCCGCTGATCATTTCTACACCTACAGAGCAGGATTCAAAGACTGTGCTAGACGCTCAAACGACGCCGGAATTTGAAGCGAATTCGACAGATAACATTCTGCCGACTGCGACGCCAGTGTCTCTTTCTGAAACAGACTGTCTTGTTCTGTCTCCTGTTCCCGAGTCTATGCTGAGCATGCTTACGCCTAAACTTGAATCGATTGGATTTATAAATCGAGCGCTTGTTCAGAAAGCGGAATACTTTGAAATGCTTGTTTATGCAGGTCCTTTCAAAACAGAGAGCGCAGCTAAAGCACTTTATCGACGTTTGCTTAAAAAGAAAATTAACAGTCGAGTAGAAGGGCTCCCTGACGGTCGTTGGCGGTTAGTTTTGAAAACTTTCGCAGATAAGATCGAAGCAAAAAAATGGGCGGCATCAATTGCCCGTAATGAGCAAATCAGTAATATTGTCGTCGCAGATAACTCGCCGGGCGGCAACAGCGTGCAGATTGTTTTTGCTCAATTGACAACAGAGGAAAATAAACGAATCCGTTCATTGTTTTCTTCTGGAATAGCAGGGGCAACAGTCTTTGCTTGTCGGCCTTAATTTTCACAGCTTTATTCGGTCGGGCAGGGTAACTGATCGAAAATTGCAGGCAGCTTTTTGATTAGTAGATCTGTTTTGGCGCGACGAGCAAGAACGACGTTAGAAGCAATATTTCGTTGCTTTTGCCCCCATGGGCATTCAGGAAAATATGGGTCGTCTTTCCAGCGAGCGATTAGATGCCAGTGCAGGTGTGGCACCATGTTGCCAAATTGAGCGTAGTTGATTTTGTCGGGAGAAAGATAGGAAATCATCGTTTCTTCAGCGATCTCCAGTAACGCCCAAAGATACGTGCGTTCGGCTTTTGTCAATTCTGACATCTCAGCTACATGTCGTGTGCATACGATGCGGATAAAGCATGGAAATTCATCTGTAGACGCATCAATGGCATAGAACCAAGAATTCTTCCAGAAAGCTTTTTCTCGAAGAGGTCCGCAAAGCTCACAATTCTGCATATTAAGCTCCTTTTTTAATATTCAGTCAGTCAACAAGACGAATTCGCCCTTCTTCATCCTCTACGATCGAATAGTCCCATTTTTTATTACCGTGCATATCCTCAAGCCAAGCGCTTTCCGGTTCGCCTAAATCTTCGATAGCTGCATTAATAAAGCGTTCGGCTTCAAACGGCGTGGCAAAGTTGTCGATTTCACCGTCCCGCCAAGTCACGATCACCTGCGTAACACAATCTCTTCTCATTGAGCATCCTTAGGAATCTGCGACACGATGTCGGCAATGACTTTTGTGAGCCGAACAGCGTAGTCTAGATTGATGGATTCGTTCGGTGCATGCGCGCATTCTTTAGGCCCAAGTACGCCAGTGTTAAGGAAGGGGGAATTGGGGAAAGCTTCGTGAAAGTCTTTCATTGTCCCGATTGTGGCGCCTTCGAAAATTTGGGAGCTTGGGTTGCCGAAATATTTGATGCTAGCCGCATTGAGTGCTTTTTCCAGCCATTCATCAAGAGCAGGAACATCAAACCCACTTTCGGCACGTTTGTCACTAAGAGTCACGACTGCACCAAACGGTACATTGGTTGTGAGCACGCTTTCGGCTTCGGCAAGTGCCGCATTTGGGTCTACGTGAGGCGGAATGCGGAAAGAAAGAAGAAGCGAAGTAGAAGGACGAATCAGAGCACTTGCTTCGCAAGTCGAAGGCAGTCCATCTGCACCTAGAACTGAAAGCGTTGGCTCCCATGAGTTCAAAATAATAGCTTCTTCTGGATTACGGCTTCTTGGTTCTGTAGACCCTTTCCAGGGAAAGTTTTTCCAAACATTCTCACCTCGCAGGGCTGCTTGCTGCTTCAGAGTTTTCAAATGCCGAACAGGCATTTTCGTATGGAAGGAAGAGAGCTTCACGCGTCCAGTTTGCGGATCCTCCAAACGATCAAGCAGGGCGCGAATGATGGAAAACGAACTCGGAACAATGCCGCTAGCCGTTCCTGAATGCACAGGGGACTCAAGGACTTCAACCGTGAGACGAAAGCTCACGACACCTCGAAGCGACTGCGTAAGCCAAATACGCTCGTAGTCACAGATAGAAAGGTCCAAAATGCCAAGAAAAGCAGGGTTACCAAATGCCGGCAACATTTCCAAAAGATAATCTTTTAGGCCATAGGATCCGGACTCTTCATTTGTTTCAAAAAGACCAACGACTCGTGCGTGCGGGACGCCTTCTTCTTCCAGTGCTTTAATCGCTGTAAGGGCCAGATAAAAGCTGTAGCCATCGTCAGATGCACCTCGTCCGTAAAGACGATTGTTTCGAATCACAGGCTCCCACGGTCCTAGGCCGTCGGCCCAGCCTTTCGTTTCTGGCTGCTTGTCGAAATGACCGTAGAAAAAAGCAGGGCGGCCATTGTGTCCGCAGGTTGATGCGATATCAACAAAAAGTGCAGGTGGATAGCCTTTTTTCTCAAGAACTTCAAATCGAGCGCTAGGAAATAACTTTTTCCCCCAAAAGGCCGCTTCGTCAACAGCTTGCCTAAGGTAACCATTTTGGGCCCAATTTGAGTCAAAAGCTGTACTTTTTGAGGGAATGCGGATAAAGGCTGAAAGTGCTTCTAGTGTATCGTTGGACCAGGATTTTTCTATGAAATCGTCTCTTTTCATGGTGAATTAAATCCGCAGACGTTCGTTCTTTTATTTTTCAATGGCAAAAGCACCGCAGCCGAGGCGTGCGCCGATATCTTTAGCTGCGTTTGATGCTGAAGCATGAGGCATCCCTTGACCGACGATGACCCGATAGAGCGAACCATCCTGAACAATGCGGCTAGCCATAGGTCTGCCAGACGACGCCAGGACTGCTTCAGCATGAGCAGCATATTTAAATGCGTTTTCGCGCATTGTGAAGGAACCAATCTGAATGCCCCATCCTGTTGCGGGGGCTGTAACGATTGGATCATAGGCACCCGTTGCCGGCGAAGCTGCAACGGCTGTGGCAGGTTCATTGTTACTTTGCCAAGAGCCAGTAGCAATCTGGGAGTTGGTTAGACGAACAACTTCAACGCGCGCCGTCCCTTTATTGACATATCCGAGAGACTTTGCTGCTGCATAACTGAGATCGATGATGCGGTTGTTCAGGAAAGGGCCTCGGTCGTTGACTCTTACGATGATCGAGCGACCGTTTTCAAGATTGGTTACTTTGGCATACGAAGGCAACGGCATGGTCGGATGCGCAGCGCTCGGCTTATACATGTCATATGTTTCGCCGATTGCGGTTTTATTACCATGGAACTGCTTTCCATACCAAGAGGCCTCCCCTTGCTGTTTCATGGCGATGTCGCTAGCTACGGGGACGTATCGTTTGCCGAAAACCGTATAGGGGCGCAGAGAAGCAGTGTTAAACGGTTCAACCCGCGGCACAGCACTTTCATCGGAAGTGGTGCTGAAAACGGACGGCGGGCCGTCGTTTTGGTAGTAATTGTTCGAGCTGCAACCGGCCAAAAGAAGAGCGGCTATACCAGCAGCTAGCGCGCTCAGACGACGGATGTTGGCCATTCAAGAACTCCCTGTTAGTTTCTAGCTTCAGCGGAAATCGAAAGAAGAATTCCCGTACAAATGCCGAGCATCAGCAGTGCGGTTCCGCCGTAGCTCATGAAAGGCAGCGGCACTCCAACGACGGGAAGAATGCCGCTCACCATTCCGATATTGACGAACGTATAGGTGAAGAAAATAACCCCGATGGATGCTGCGAGCAACCTAGAAAAGCGGGAGGATGCAGTACCAGCGATAACGAAGCTTCTGGCTATCAACGCAGAAAAAAGCCCCAGCAAGATCAATGCGCCGACAAAGCCGAATTCTTCTCCAAAAACCGCGAAGATAAAGTCGCTCGTTCGCTCTGGAATAAAGTCGAGGTGTGATTGCGTACCTTGCATCCAGCCTTTTCCAGAAAAGCCGCCAGATCCGATTGCAATTTGCGCCTGCAACGTATGAAAACCTTTGCCGAGGGGATCAGTTGTTGGGTCGATCAGAGTGATGATGCGTTCGCGCTGATAGTCGTGAAGAAGATTCCAGGCGACTGGCAAAGATAAGAGGCCGAGAAGACAAAAGCAGGCAACGGCCTTAATACTGATGCCAGAAAAGAAGATAACAGAACAACCGGCAATTGCGACAAGAATAGCTGTGCCAAGATCAGGCTGTTTCATGATGAGTGCCACTGGCACAGCAAGCAATGCAAAGGCGACGGCATGATCCCACCAGGCAGTCGATTCTCCGCGGCGATAGTAATACCACGCAAGCATCATCGGGACTGCAAGCTTCATGATTTCCGAAGGCTGAATGCGAATGCCAATGTTAAGCCAACGGGTGGCGCCCTTTACTGTGACGCCTGCTGCCAGCGTTGCAATCAGCAGGCATACACCCAGAACGAAAGCAGGCAACGCAGCCTTTTCAAACCACTTGACGGGAATGTGGGCAACAATGAGCATGACTGAGCCAGCTATGACTATGTTTCTAACTTGGTCTTCAATGCGCCAAGGGAAACTGTAGCCGGCTGAAAAAAGCGTAATGAAACCGATCGTCGTAATCGTCATGACGATTGCGAGCAACATCAGATCGATCCGCATTAAGCGGGAAAGCACGAAGCGGCTCACTAGTTGAAGGTATCTGCCGAATTCGTTCTTCATTTGTTATGTGCCTTTGAACGGGCAGCTGTGCCGCTTGGTTTTCCTTGTTTTTTCATCATCTCTGTAGCTGGCGGCGGAGGCAGACCCAGCGAATTTTTGCCAGTAAGCCAGTAGTCCATGACTTCTCGAGCAATCGGCGCAGCTGCTTTTGCACCGAATCCTCCGTTTTCAACCAGAACGGCTAAGGCGATCTTCGGGTTTTCTGCCGGGGCGAATGCGATGAATAGCGCGTGATCGTGATAGCGGCGCGAAAGCTTTTTCTCGTCATAACGACTGTCTTGAGCGATTGATACAACCTGTGCGGTTCCTGTTTTACCGGCAACCGTGTAAGGCGCACCGCGAAAAACAGCGCGTGCAGTTCCTGTGCTGGCGGCATCAATCATGCCGGCGATCACAGCATCCACATTACTTTTCTTCAGTTGAATTGTTCCGGTAGATTTATCTGCTACTTTCGTCACTTCGCCTGATATCGGATTGGTTATGGACTCCACAAGGTGCGGCGTCATGATGCGGCCGCGATTAGCGAGCGTCGCCGTAGCGTGCGCAAGCTGCAGAAGCGTGAAAGCGTTGTAGCCCTGACCGATTCCAATTGGGGGCGTGTCGCCCATATACCATGGCGTTTTAAACCGTTTTTCCTTCCATTCGCGGTTGGGCAAAATACCCGTTTGCTCGCCAACAAGATCAATGCCGGTTTTCTGTCCGAATCCCCACGGCTTCATGAAATTGTAAATACGATCAACACCGAGCTCTGTTGCCAGCCAGTAGTAGTAAACATCGGAAGAAACGGCGAGTGATTTTCGTAAATTGACCTTTCCTTTCGGAACGCCGGTAACGTCGCGAAAGCGATGGTTACCAAGCTGAAAGACGCCCGTGTCGTTCAATATAAAGTCTGGGGTAGTTACACCGTTTTCAAGTCCGGCAAGCGCCATGAAGGGCTTGTATGTGGAGCCGATAGGATAAAGACCACGCATTGCACGGTTGAGGAGTGGTTTTTCCTCTGCCGTGTTGAGGTAGTTCCATGAATCTGGATCAATGCCGCCAGGAAACAGATTTGGGTCATACGTCGGAAGCGAAGCGAAGGCGAGAATGCCGCCTGTTTTAGGCTCGATCGCGATGACGGCGCCCGTCTTATTTTTCATAGCTTCTTCGGCAACGCGCTGAAGGTTGAAGTCCACCGTCAGCTTCAGATTGCGTCCCGGTTTCGCAGGTGCAATAGCGAGGGTGCGAACAGCATGTCCCCCCGCCGTTACTTCAAAGCTTTCGTAACCTGGCTCTCCGTGCAACAAGTGCTCATAACTGCGTTCTATACCGACCTTGCCGATATTGCGTTCTCCTTCGTAAAGCTGGAGCGTACCTTCTTCCGAAAGTCGTTTCTTGTCCCATTGAGAAATTGAGCCGATATAGCCGACTATATGGCTTCCTGTATTTTTTTGAAGATAAATGCGACTGGCGCGTTGGTTGACTTCAACGCCAGGGAAACGCCATCGCTGACCTGTGAATACGGCAATCTCTTCGGGCGAAAGATCCGATCGTATTGGAATGGAATCGTATCGGTTTAGATCTTCACGCAACCGTTTAAAGCGGCGCTTGTCTGCATCAGTGATTCGAATGATCTTGGAAAGAGAGTCAATAGTCTTGTTAATGTTGCCAGCCTTGTCTGGCGTAATTTCAAGTGTGTAATTCTGGATATTGCCGGCAATCAGCTGGCCGTTACGATCCACAATGAGCCCGCGGGATCCCTGTGTCGTGATTCGTTCTGTACGGTTTTTTTCTGCACGTTCAACATAGTCGTTCTTGTTGATGATTTGCAGCCATGCCAAACGAGCAGCAAGCACCAACAGAAAGCAGATGATTGCTGCAAATGCAAATAGAAGACGCCGCTGAAACGGCGCGACATCCTCGCTTTTTTCTTTGAATTCGAGAGCCATCTGAAGAACCGTCCTCAGATGTCGCTGGCATTTTCACGCCGACGCATAGACAGCAACATAGACCACAGAGGCCAGAGACATGTGCCAGTCAAGCTTTGCATGAACCAGATCCAGCCGGGCCAGAGTCCATCGAACCACAGACGAACAAGCATGACGAGCACTTGCGCTAATAGCAGCATAGGCAGAACGTGAAGCGCTTGGCCGATTAAGTCGAACCAAGGCAAACGCCTATGCAAATTAAAAGCAAGATAGGCAAGTGTGACGTAGGCAAGTGCTTGTTGACCAAGCACGCTGCCGTTTGCTACGTCCATCAGGATGCCGCAAATAAAAGCGATAGTCATGCCGACCGACTGCGGTTGATGCACTATCCAGTAGATGAGCGTCAGGGCCAACAAATCCGGCAACCACAGGATATCTGCGGAGGCGGTGGCGAGCATGAAGATGTAGGAGACGGCAAAAGTGCTGAATATCCACAACGAGGAGGCCGGTCGCACTAGGTTTCTATCGGCTCCTTGAGACTCTAAATTCGCAAAGCGGTTCATGGATATATCAGTCGATCAGAAAAAAGGTCGAAAAATGTCTCTTTCAATCAGTGGCTATTCTTTCCGAGGGCGTCGTCTTCGTTCGAGAGGCGACTTTGCGTTTTCCTCATCCAGCGAAGCAGCTGGGGTAGGGTTCGTCAGAACAACTGTTGCGAACTGTATATCGGCGGTGTCTACGCTAGGCACAGCACTGATGCGCTGATAAGTTTCTCCCGGCTGGTAATTGATTGCATCAACTGTTCCGACAAGAATATTGCGCGGGAACAGATGATCGAGCCCAGAGGTTACGAGACGATCGCCAAGCTTGATGTCGGCCTTTGGCAGAACAAAAAGCACATCGAGCAGACCGTCGCCCGTTCCGGATGCTATGAAAAGCGCTCCTGTTCGTTCATTCATAACGGCGATCTGTTGTCGATGGTCTGTGAGTAACGTCACTTCAGCTGCGTGCGCTACAACTCTAGAGATTTGACCGAGCGCACCGAATGCGCCTATGACAGGCATACCGGTTTGCAGGCCCTCAATTTCACCAACATTAATTTGTATTCGATTCGTAAAGGGGTCCGCAACACGGCCAATAACTTCGGCCGTTACCACTTGGCTGAAAGATCTAGGCACAGCATTGACGAGAGCACGAAGACGTTCGTTTTCATGCGTCATTTCATCAAGGCGGGCAGCTTTAAGCTGCAATAGCTGGTTTTCTTCCGTCAGGCGTCGATTTTCTGCTGCAAGTTTGCTCTTGCTCGTGAAGTAATTTTCTCCTTCGCCAATCAGTTTCGAAGGCAACGAAACGACGCGCTCGATTGGCGATGTAAAGCTGATGATGGCGCTTCTGAGCCCCTCGAGCGCACGCAAACGACCATCGACCAGAATGGCGACGAGAGAAAGCACAACGAAAAAGATAAAACGAACCCGAGCGGAGACCCCTTGACGAAAAAGCGGCGGTGGTCCGTACTGCATGAATGTCTCTGTTCGCGCGGCGCGATTAACCCACTGCAAATGCAGTGCGCAATTTATCCATGTTTTCGAGTGCGATGCCGCATCCCTTGACGACACAGTTCAGCGGTTCTTCCGCCACATGCACGGGCAGTCCCGTTTCCTCTTTAAGAAGTTGGTCGAGATCGCGCAACAGAGCGCCGCCGCCAGTCAACATCAAGCCGTGCTCGGCAATGTCGGCGCCGAGTTCAGGCGGCGTTTTTTCAAGGGCGTTCTTAACAGCAACGACAATCTGATTGAGCGGCTCGGAGAGGGCTTCAAGAATTTCATTGGAATGAACGGTGAATGTACGAGGAACGCCCTCAGCAATATTCCTCCCTTTCACTTCAATTTCCATGACCTCCGAGCCAGGGAAAGCTGAACCGATTTTCTTCTTAATGAGTTCGGCTGTCGGCTCGCCGATAAGCATGCCGAAGTTTCGGCGAATGTAGTTGATGATGGCTTGATCGAATTTGTCTCCGCCCACGCGAATCGAGCCGGCATAGACCATGCCGCCAAGCGAAATAAGACCGACTTCGGTTGTACCGCCACCAATGTCGACAACCAGCGAACCGGCTGCTTCATTAACAGGAAGCCCAGCGCCAATAGCAGCAGCCATTGGTTCTTCAATGAGAAAAACTTCCGAAGCGCCAGCGGCTAGAGCGCTTTCTTTGATGGCACGGCGCTCAACTTGAGTTGAGCCACAGGGCACACAAATGATGATGCGCGGGCTGGGGGCGAAAAGCCTCGAGGGATGCGCCATTCGAATGAACTGCTTGAGCATCTGCTCAGTGACCGTAAAGTCGGCAATGACGCCATCCTTCATTGGTCGAATAGCGCTGATATTGCCTGGAACGCGGCCGAGCATTTGCTTAGCTGCTTTACCGACGGCATGGATAGTTGTTTTCCCGTTCTGTCCGCCTTCCTGACGAATGGCGACGACGCTCGGTTCATTGAGCACGATGCCTTTTCCGCGCATGTAAATGAGCGTATTGGCGGTACCGAGGTCGATGGCGAGATCGTTGGAAAAGTAATTGCGGAAAAAGCCAAACATGATGATGTTCTGCGAACGACGGAAGATGGTAGCGCGGGTGTTTACGCCGAGCGCACCAGTTAGGGAAAGCGCTCTTGCACAAGCGCCCGCCCTCGCTTCGCCTTGTCCAGCATAGCCCCGCATAAAGGATGGGTAATGATAAACTAACTGCCCGTCCGACGCAGACGAAATTCCTGCAAACTCAGCTGGTTCCTTGTTTAGGTTTGTTACTGAAAGGCAGGGCTTTTCGGGGCGCGAGCGCCAAATCCCACAACCACATTTTCCAAGAAGAGTCTCACATGCCTTTAAGTGCGGGCGACATTCGCCGGATCGCCGATCTTGGCCGCATAGACCTTTCTGAAGAACAGACTCAGGTCATTCAAAGCGAACTCAATGATATTTTTCAGATGATCGAGCAGATACGCTCCGTGAATACGGACGGCATTGAACCGATGCCGAATCCGCATGACGGTGTTGAGCGTCTGCGCGAAGACTGCGTTAGCCAGTCCGAGAACCGTGAGGAAAACATGAAGAACGCTCCTGAGCAGGAGGACGGTTACTTCCTTGTGCCGCAGGTCATCGAATAAAAATCCAAAAGAAGAGTTTCTTTATGTTCGAGAAGAGTTTTACTTCCGTCATTGAGCTTTCTCGTCTTCTGAAGGATCGGCAGGTTTCCGCTGTGGAGCTCGCCGAGTTCTATCTGAAGCGCATTGAAGAGCATAAACATCTCAACGCTTATCTGGACGTGCGTCCGGAAGCAACGCTTGCCCAGGCGGCAGAAGCGGATCGTCGTATTGCGACAGGGACGGCAGGCCCGCTCACAGGCATCCCCATTGCTCACAAAGATATTTTCGTAACAAAAGATTGGGCATCCACTGCCGCAAGCCGCATGCTCGAAGGCTATATGAGCCCGTTTGATGCAACAGTGGTTCGTCAGCTCAAAGAGGCGGGCATGGTCTGTCTCGGAAAGCTCAATTGCGACGAATTTGCCATGGGCAGCGGCAATGAAAATTCTGCATTTGGAAAGGTCTACAACCCGTGGGATGAAAATGCTGTCCCAGGCGGTTCTTCGGGCGGATCTTCCTGTGCCGTGGCCGCTGGGCTTACACCGATTGCAACAGGGACTGATACTGGCGGTTCGATTCGAGAGCCTGCGGCGTTTACTGGCGTAACGGGTATTAAGCCGACATACGGCCGCCCTTCTCGCCTCGGGATGATTGCTTTTGCTTCTTCTCTCGATACCGCGGGGCTTCTCGGGCAATCTGCGCAGGATTGTGCAACTGTCCTAAGCGCCATGGTTGGACATGATCCCTGGGACTCGACGAGCGTGGACATGCCTGCCGAAGACTTCACTCGTGATCTCGACAAGGGAGTGAAAGGAATGCGCATCGGTGTCCCGCGCAAATGGATGGGCGAAGGCTTGGATGCCGAAGTAGCTGCTGCGATCGATGCCATGCTTGCAGAATACGAACGTCAAGGCGCCGAAATTGTCGACATTGATTTGCCGATGGCACGGCTTGGCGTGCCTGTTTACTACGTAGTGGCTTGTGCTGAAGCGAGCTCGAATTTATCTCGCTTCGATGGCGTTCGTTACGGGCATCGTGCAGCCGAATACACCGACATCATCGATATGATGAAGCGTTCGCGAAATGAAGGTTTCGGATCGGAGCCAAAACGTCGCATTATGATCGGGACTTACGTGCTTTCGCACGGCTATTACGACGCCTATTACTTGAAGGCTCAGCGCGTTCGCCGATTGATAGCCAACGAATTCCATGAAACCTTCAAGTCTGTCGATGCAATCGCTTGTCCCGTGACAACAAGCACGGCATATGATTTCGGCGCTAATGCTGATCCGGTTTCTGCCTACCTTTCTGATCTCTATACGGTTCCTGCATCGCTTGCCGGCCTGCCAGGCATTGCTATGCCTTGTGGTATCCACTCAAATGGTCGTCCTATTGGTGTTCAGTTGCTTGGCGAGCACTTTACTGAAGCGAAGCTCTTCGGGCTTGCCGCCGCTTGGCAGCGTGTCACCGATTGGCATCTCCGCCATCCGGATGGGTACTAATCAAGTCGTCTGAAGAAAGAAAAGGATTCCGATATGAAGTGGGAAGTCGTCATTGGTCTTGAGACGCATGTGCAGCTCTCGACCCACTCCAAGATTTTTTCGGGTGCACCGTGCCATTTTGGCGATGAGCCCAACCGCAATGCTTGTTATATCGATTTGGCATTGCCGGGTGCACTCCCTGTGCTCAATAAGGGCGCTGTTGAAAAAGCAATTAAGTTCGGCCTTGCTATTAAGGCAAAGGTGGCGAATCATTCGGTTTTCGACCGTAAGAACTACTTTTATCCTGATTTACCTAAGGGTTATCAGATCAGCCAGTTTGAGCTGCCGGTTGTTGTTGGCGGGGAGCTGACCTTTGCTGTCGAGCCCAAAGATGGTGATCCGTACATCAAGACTATTCATCTGACGCGTGCGCATCTCGAAGAGGATGCAGGCAAGTCTGTGCACGGTATTGTGGCGGGGCACTCCGGCATCGACTTGAACCGTGCGGGAACGCCGCTTCTTGAAATTGTGACGGAGCCGGAGCTGCGTTCGGCTGCTGAAGCTGTTGGCTATGCCAAGGCACTGCATGCACTTGTCGTTTGGCTTGGCATTTCGAATGGAAACATGCAGGAAGGGAATTTCCGTTGCGATGCGAATGTTTCTGTTCGACCTGTTGGTCAGAAGGAGTTCGGTACGCGGTGCGAAATCAAAAACCTGAATTCGTTCCGGTTCCTTCAGGAGGCAATCGATTATGAGGTGCAGCGCCAGATCGAGCTGATCGAAGATGGTGGCACGGTCATTCAAGCGACTCGGCTCTACGACCCGCAAAAAGGTGAAACCCGCCTCATGCGGACTAAAGAAGACTCGATGGACTATCGTTACTTTCCTGATCCTGATTTGTTGCCGCTTGAAATCAGTAATGAATGGATCGAACAAGTTCGTAGCGAAATGCCTGAACTGCCTGATGAGATGCGAGCCAGACTCGTATCAGAGTTCGGGTTGCCTGAGTATGATGCGTCGATTTTGACGGCTAGCCGTGATATTGCCGATTACTATGTTGCAACAGCGGCTCTCGTCAAGGATAAGAAGATCGCAGCCAACTGGGTAATGGGTGAAGTAGCAGCAGCGCTTAATCAAACGGAAGGCATGCGTTTTTGCGACGCACCGGTTACGCCAAAGATCCTTTCGCAAATTATTGAACGCATTATTGACGGAACCATCAGCAATAAGGGTGCAAAAACGATCTTTGCTGCCATTTGGTCTGGTGAAGGATCAGAAGTTGATGCACTAATCGAAGCCAAGGGACTTAAGCAGATTTCCGATACGGGGGCACTCGAGGCAATTATCGACGAGGTTCTTGCCAAGAATCAGAAGTCAGTTGATGAATTCCGTGCTGGTAAGGCTAAAGCTCTTAACGCGCTGGTTGGGCAGTGCATGAAGGCCACGAAAGGTAAAGCGAACCCTGCGCAGGTGAACGAGTTGTTACGCAGCAAGCTCGGAGCTTGAGGGCATAAAAACTTAATATGAAAAAAAGCGGCGGTTCAGCCAGAAACCGTCGCTTTTTTTTATTGGTGCGCCCAGCAGCTCGCGTGTTTGTCCGCTGCGCATTAACTTAGAAAGTGTGTCCGATTCCCCGACAAGACTGGGCAATGCTGAGTAGTAGAGAACACCTGTGATGGAGCTCTCTACCCGATCCTGTATTGAGTGAGAGATCTTGCTTAGGCGCCGTACTTAGTGCGGTAGGCTGCAACAGCATCACGGTAATGGGAAACGCTTTTTGCTTTTTCAGAGCTGCTGTCCATAAAAGCAAGCAGGTCATTAAGGTTGATGATCGAGACAACCGAAAGTCCCAGATGCTCTTCAACGTCTTGAACAGCACTGGTTGGCGTAAGCTCGGTTGCCGTGCCTCCGCGCTCCATGCGGTCTACAGCAATCAGGACACCCGAAGGTGTGGCACCGGCATTTTGAATAATCTTTACGGACTCTCGAACCGAAGTGCCTGCGGAAATAACGTCGTCAATAATGACGATTTTTCCTTTTAATGGCGCACCAACAATTACGCCGCCTTCGCCGTGATCTTTGGCTTCTTTTCGATTGAAGGCCCAAGGCACGTCGCAGCCTAGCCGCGCAAGGTTGATTGCAACGCTTGCAGCCAGAGGAATCCCCTTGTAGGCTGGACCGAAAATCATGTCGAATTTGATCTTGCCGGCATCTCGCGCGGCAAGAAGCGTTTGCGCGTAAAAAGCGCCGAGCTTGTCGAGTAGCGCGCCTGTATTGAAGAGACCAGCATTGAAGAAATACGGGGAAAGGCGGCCGGCCTTGGTCTTGAATTCACCGAAGCGGAGAACGTCGGCCTCGAGGGCGAATTCGATGAATTGCTGCTGAATCGTCTGCATGATAGGTGGCTTAAAAAGCTAAAATTTCTGAACTTTTTCAAATTTTTCTGATGGATGCCCGAAACGGGCGCCGTAGAGCGCTCTCCACGGGATTTTCGCATTATAAAACCGAGTGATTTTCCGTCTCTTTCGGGGATTTTGCGCTTGTTTTCTACGTCTGTTTTAAATGATGCAGTCGTTGTGCTGATAGCAGCCAAGGCGGAGATGTCCGAGGTAGGGAAATAGTTGTTTTGTTAGAACCTGTTCCTTGGATTTTTTTCAGAGTTTTCATCGTATGTTTCGCATCATGACGTTCAACGCCAACGGTATTCGATCCGCAGCCAGAAAGGGTTTTTTCGACTGGTTCGGCGGCATGAACGTGGATGTTCTTTGCGTTCAGGAACTCAAAGCGCAAGAAAAGGACCTTGGTCCTGATTTGCTGGAGTTGCCTGGTTATGTTTCATTCGTACACACGGCGCAAAAGCGAGGATATTCTGGCGTCGGCTTATGGAGCCGCAGAAAACCTAACGCTGTTCGTATAGGTTTCGGCGTACCGGAGTTTGATGCGGAGGGGAGGTATGTTGAAGTCGATTTTGGCGCGCTCTCAGTAATCTCAGCTTATTTTCCTTCCGGCAGCTCAAGCGAAGAGCGGCAGCTTGCTAAGTTTCGCTTTCTGGAAGTCTTTCTGCCGCATTTGAATACGCTTAGGTCTTCGGGACGCGAGGTGGTTCTTTGCGGCGACATCAATATTGCGCACAAAGAAATCGATCTGAAGAACTGGAAGGGCAATTTGAATCATTCCGGTTTTTTGCCTGAAGAGCGAGCTTGGATGACGACTCTTTTTGAACAATATGGTTGGGTGGACGTTTTCCGCCGTCTTGATCCGAGGCCTGACCGTTATACCTGGTGGAGTCAACGCGGGCAGGCTCGAGCTAAAAACGTTGGTTGGCGCATTGATTATCAAATTGCGACGCCTGGATTTGCCGAACGTGCTAGAGCGACCGACATATACGCTACTGAAAAATTTTCTGATCATGCCCCCTTTTGGGTTGACTACGACATTTCGTTCAATTGATGATGAAGCTAGACGATTTGCTTTTTACTCAAGGGTTCGGCACTCGGTATGACTGCCGAAACATTATTGCTGCTGGTGCCATTGCTATTAAGGGAGAGATTCACGACGATCCAGATGAAGAGGTAGAGCCTGAGGGTTTGGTTTTTACGTATCGCGGTGTTGATTGGCCTTATTGCGAAAAGGCGCTCATTGCGCTCAATAAGCCTGCGGGCTACGAGTGTTCAATGAAGCCCTCAGCCTATCCTTCCGTAATGAATCTGTTGCCAGGGCAGCTTCGAGCTCGCCATGTACAACCTATTGGCAGACTCGATGCCGATACGACAGGGTTATTGCTGCTCACTGATGATGGAGCGTTGCTACATCGACTCACGCATCCAAAGCGGCACGTTCGTAAAGTTTATGAAGTAAAGCTCAAGCATCCTGCAGCTGAAGATCTTGTCGATCGACTTCTTTCGGGGGTTGTTCTTGCTGACGATCCGAAACCAATAAGTGCAGAGATGGCGGAAATTGTGGATGACCAGCGGCTCCAGCTTCGCATGATGCTAACCCAGGGTAAATATCACCAAGTGAAGCGTATGGTTGCTGCGTGCGGTAATCGTGTGCTGACTTTGCATCGAAGTGCTGTCGGAGCTTATCGACTTCCGGATGATTTGGCTCCCGGACAATGGTGCTGGCTGAAAGGGGCAGATGAGGTTTTGGGAGTCCGAGGCTGATGGGGCGGTCTCTGCGCGAGAACGGCACTGGTTCTCTTGGCTTTATGAATGCTTGGCGGGTTTATCTGGAACCTTGTGCGCTGCGCATGGCCTTTTTCGGTTTCAGTTCCGGACTTCCGCTTTTATTGGTGCTCGGTACACTCAGTTTTAGGTTACGTGAAGCAGGTATTGATCTTAAAACTATTGGCTTTCTGTCATGGATCGGCTTGGTATACGGTTTTAAGTGGGTTTGGGCACCATTTATCGATCGAGTAAGAGTTCCGTTGCTGACGCGTTTGCTAGGTCGTAGACGTTCATGGCTTTTACTGTCGCAGGTTGCGCTTATTTTCGGTTTGTGTGTGATGGCGCTTGCAGATCCTGGGAAAGCATTAATGCCGTTAGCTGCTGCTGCGCTTTTTTGTGCTTTTGCATCAGCTACCCAAGACATCGCGCTCGACGCGTATCGCATTGAGTCAGCCAGCGAAGAGCGGCAGGCAGCGCTTGCCGCCATGTATCAAACTGGTTATCGCTTGGGGATGATTTGGGCTGGTGCTGGTGCGCTAGCAGTAGCTGCGTGGTTTGAACAGGAGGGCGTTGGCTATGATTTATCCGGCTGGAGGATGAGCTATTTTGTTATGGCTGCATCGGTATTGGTCGGTGTCATTGCAACGATTCTTTCTCCCGAACCTGAGGTTCTGACTTCACGTACGAAATCGTCGGATGCCGTTGCCAACGATTGTCAAAAACGGAGTTTTTTTTCTGCTCTGGCAGCACCCGTTACAGTATTTTTTCAACGCTTTGGCCGTAGCGCGTTTTTGATTCTCCTATTGATAGCTACCTATCGAATCTCAGACATATTAATGGGAGTTATGGCGAATCCGTTTTATGCAGATATCGGCTTTTCAAAATCGCAGGTGGCTGGCATAACAAAGGTGTTCGGCGTAGTGATGACACTTGCGGGCGCATTCGTTGGCGGTGCTGCAACGATGCGTTACGGGGTTATGCGTATATTGATGTGCGGCGCACTGCTCTCTTGCCTCACCAATTTTCTTTTCTCCATTTTGGCTGGACTTGGTCCGAATGTCGTGTTTCTGGCCTTGACGGTATCCGCCGACAACCTGGCATCTGGCCTTTCGTCGGCGGCATTCATGGCGTATTTGTCTGGACTGACTACGAAGGGATATACGGCTACGCAGTATGCACTTTTCAGTTCCCTAATGCTGATGGTGCCGAAATTTTTAGCTGGGTTTTCCGGCTATCTTGTTGAGGCCATCGGCTATGGCGGCTTCTTTTCTATGACTGCGTTGATTGGATTGCCAGTTTTTGGATTGGTTTGGGCTGTTTCATGGCATGAGCGCCGCAGGTAAAAAAGCTCTTTCAAATGCGTCGCTTCAGTCTGCCGGATTTTCTCGAATCCTTTTGTGACTTGCGTGCGGGCTGTGCTTTTGCAGAGTGCGGTACTTTTCTCTCTTGCGGCAGGAAACCGCGAGTAACTGAGGCTATTTCTGCACAGCTGAGAGCCACGTCTTCGATCGCTTCTTTTAGATTTTCGAGCGGGCTTTCAAGTTCCAGGTCGTTTCGAATATCGACCAGATCGCCAATTTCTTCTTCCGGCAAGTGTCGGAGAATACCTAGAAGCGCGCTTTCTACAAGTTCATTATGACTGTCAGCAAGCCCAGGCCAGCGATTCATAGCCTCAAGAAAGCCGGATGCAAACGGCGAAAGTGATCGAATTGCTTCCCAGCCACCAATCGTTCGCCCCCTTTCATCCTCTAAGTCGTAGATGATAGGGTCGATAGGCTTCAGGTGCTTCAGTGATGCTTCTATAGATCGGTAGCGCCGGTAAATAAGTTCTTCTAAGCGCTCCTCTTTCTTCTCGTCGAGCAAAGTGGCGTTGTTGCCGTCTGTCTCATCAAAAATGAAGGGCATCCATTTGCTTGGCGGAATTCTTTCCGGCAGAAGTGCTATCGCGGTGAGATAACCATCCATGCGATCCGCTTCCATCGGGGAGAACGGATCTGGCATCTCAGCAAGAAGCTCTCCCAGTTCGACGAATTCATCATCGTTAAGCGGTTTGGCTAAGGCATCAGTTGTTTCCATGGAGAATCTCCGAGGCAGGGTGTGCTTCTGCAAATTCGATAATTGCTTTTTTGACGCTTTCACTGCTCTTTCTGCGAATAAGACTGCGGGCGAATTCTTCGCAATCATCCAGCGAGAGTGAAAGTATTCGCTCTTTGACGGCAGGAATGTGAGAAGAATCCATTGAGAGCGCTCTGCAACCTAATCCAATAAAGAATGGAGTCAAGTCAGAGCGGCCTGCCATTTCACCGCAGACGGAAATGTCTTTACCTGCACCTAGGACGCGCTTGATGCTTTCTGATATAAATCGCAGAACAGCTGGATGGGTCTCTTGATAGTAGTCGGAAACCGCGGCGTTTGTACGGTCGACGGCGAGCGTGTATTGCACGAGATCGTTGGTACCAAGAGAGAAAAAATCTAATAAAGGTATCAGATCCCCGAGCATTGCAATAGCAGCGGGGGTTTCGATCATGCCGCCCACTCGAATTTCGTCGCAGTGGCGAAGGCCATCGATGTCCAAAGATTTCTGAGCATCTTCAATGGCTGATTGTGCCAGCCGTACGTCGCTGATGCTCGAAATCATCGGTAAAAGAATACGAACAGATGTACCTGCTCCGGCTCTTAAAATGGCCCGCAACTGTGTTTTGAATAGTGAGGGATAGGCAAAAGAAAAACGAAGCGCACGGAGTCCTAGTGCTGGGTTGGCTTCTTCAAGCGACTCTTCAGAAAGAAGTGCCATCGATTCTTTCGAAAGCATTTTGTCGCCGCCGAGGTCAGCTGTGCGGATAGTAACGATTCGATCTTTCATGCCGCGAATAATCTTTCTGTACGCGGCCGTTTGCTCATCTTCACCAGGCAGATCAGTGCGGTTCAAATAAAGGAATTCTGTTCTAAAAAGGCCGATGCCTTCCGCGCCAGCGCGGCGAGCGTCCGCCAAGTCTTCCGATAGCGCAATGTTCGACCAAAGAGAAACCGCAGTGCCGTCCTTTGTAACGGCTTTGGCTGTTTTTAACTTAACGAGCTCGCGTCGACGCGCGCGGATTTCGCGCATGAATTTTGCGGCTTTCTTTTTTTCGGCAGCGTCTGGACCGATGCGAAGAATGCCTTTTTCAGCATCAACGAGAACCTCATCTCCGCTTTGTACGCGTTCGAGTACATCTTGAACACCGACCAATGTTGGGATCTCAAAGCTATGAGCAAGAATAGCTGCATGGCTTGTGACGCTGCCTTCTGCCATGACGATGCCAACAATGTCGAGGTCGTCGCGTTCCCTGAGCTGGAGCATGTCGGCAGGATCCAGGCTGTCAGAAACAAGGATGACGGGATCATCGACAGCATCCGCGCTCAATAGGCTTTTCGCACTTCGCCGGCCGGCAAGAACGCGTTGAATACGCTGGAAAACCCATGCAATATCCTCAATGCGTTCGCGCAGATAGTCATCGTCTATTTGTTCAAAATCGCGGCGAATCTGCTCGAGTCGAAGCGAAAGCGCCCATTCGGCGTTAACCAGTTTTTCCCGAATTATGGCGCCCGTTTCCGAAATAAGCGTTGGATCTTCAATGATGGATCGATGCACATCTAGGAACGAAGCTGCTTCACTAAGTGTTTCGTCCTCTAGTTCCGATGAAAGTCCTGCCAAATCTTTACCGACCGTTGCTGCCGCCATTCTGAGACGCTGAAGTTCGCCACGAACGGCGCTGGCTTCAATTTGGAATTGTGAAATTTCCAGGTCGGAAGAAGAAAAGAACAAAGCAATGCCACAGGCAACGCCCGGAAATACGGAGAGGCCTTCGAGATCGTGAGCAGGTTTGTTTTTCTCTTGCAACTGCGCGTTGCTGTCGACTGTCGAAACCGCATTTGGGTCAGGCAGGACGACGGACGCTTCCTTCTGGAGCGAATCAGCAGGCTTGATTTCGGCCATACGTATAAGATCAAAAAATTACTCGGATTCGCCGAATCGGGTTTTAAACAGATCCGTAATATGTTTGGCCGCATCGGCTTCATCTGGGCCATCAACATTGAGCGTGAGCTTTGTGCCGTACGGTAGCGCCATTGTCATCAGACCAAGAATAGATTTGGCATCCACAGACCTTTTGCCATGAGTAAGCGTAATGGAGGCTCGATATAGGTTGGCTGCTTTGGCAAGCTGCGCGGAAGGGCGCGCATGGAGTCCCAGTTTGTTGAGCACTTCAATTTCTTGGGTAATCATGCGTCTGTTCCTTCAGGTTCTCTTCCGATTTGAGAGGAAATGCCTGCATGTGCCGCACCTTCTGCAAGAGTCATCACTTGATTGACTGGTGCATCCTTCGGTGCAGAGAGTGCTGTGATGATTGCGGGCAAATTGACGCCTGTCACGATGCGGACTTTGGGATCATCAAGGAAGTTGTGCGCGATATTGGAAGGCGTAGCGCCCAACAGGTCTGTAAAAATCAAAATACCGTCGTTGCACTTAAGTCTGTCGATCAGTTTTGCCGCATGCGCAATGCCTGCCTTGACGTCCAGATCCGCAGGCACATCAAAACAAGCGATGCTATCGCAGTCCGCATCTTCAGTCGTGCTGTATATGTGCTGACTGCAGCTTTTAAGAGCGGAGGCGAGCGGTGCGTGAGCGATGATGCATATCCCGATCACGAGGATTCACTCCAACAATTGAACGCAGGCAGTTTAGCATTGAGGATTAACGGTCAGGCCCCTGCTTTTCGGAGTGAAAAACAGGATTTACTTATCAACCAGCTACCGTGATTCATATGGCTTTGATTCAATTCAGTTCTGTGGCTGCAGGTCCTTTCATTATGTTCAAGGAAACGGCCGAAGAGATCTTTAAAACAATATCAGAACCTTTTCCGCCTCGAGGTGCTTGGGGGACAGACGATTTGAAGGAGGTTCTTCGGAAGCTCGACGAGGCGCAGGCGCGTGATAAAGCTGAGGCTCAGGCGAGGGAAGCCGAGCTCGAGGCAATGAAGCGTGCATCTTTTACAGGCGATTCAGCAACGCTTCAACGTGAAGAAGAATTGGCAAAGTTAATAAAGGAAAACGAGGCGCGCATTAATTTCTATCAGCGTGTCGTACCTTTGCAGAACATGATTCGGCGCGCTATCAAGCACGACAAGCCCGTCATGTGGGAAACATTGGGCGGGTAAGTTTTTTAGAAGAAACCAACATCAACAGCGAAAAGCCGTTCTATTTTTGCTATGAGGCGTCTATTGGGGATGAAAATGACGACGTGATCCTCTGGTTCGAGAATGACATCATCATCCGGCATCAGAACATGCTGAGTGTTGTCGGCGCCTTCGCGCAGAACAGCTGCTATACGGCAGCCTTCAGGCAGTTTGATTTTTGAAATAGGTCGCCCGACCACCTTAGAGTTTTCTTTGGCGCCGTGCGCAACAATTTCAAGTGCTTCGGCGATGCCATGACGAAGTGTATAGGCGGCGGTCACGTCGCCACGCCGAACAAAGCGAACGAGTTCATCAAGAGCGGCTTGTGTTTGCGAAACCGTAACATCGATTTTCGATCCTTCAATCAGATCTCCATAGACGCGTCGGTTGACGAGTGCAATCGTACGCTTCGCACCAAGTCGTTTTGCGAGCATGGCGGAAAGAATATTGTTTTCATCGTCGGGAGAGAGAGAGATGAAGAGATCGCAGTTTTCGACACCAGCTGATGCCAGCGTTTCTTCGTCGTCAAAGTCACCGCAAAGGACGGTGGCGGCATCTCCGAGTTCAACGGCAAGCTTTTCAGCTTTTGCTTCATCCGCCTCAATGATTCGAATAGTGGCAGGGGCTGTTGTTTGATCCGCTTTTTGAAAAGCTTCAACGATGCCACGCCCCATTTCTAGACTGCCAGCAATGATGAGGCTTCTCACAATGCCTGCGCGTCTGCGTAATTGCGTTGTGGCAAGTCGTGCATGACGGCTGTCACATAGAACGAGAACCTCATCATCGGCCTCTATCAGCGTGCGCGCACGCAGTTCAATGTTTCGTCCCTTACGAAAGATTGCGATGATGCTGGCGCATGCGTGCGGAATATGAGCGCGCAGCTCACTTACGGGGCCGCCAACCATTGGACTGCCTGCCTCGGCGCGAACTGCAACTAATGAAGCCGAACCATCGCCGAATTCCTTTACTTGCAAGGCTTCTGGAATTTCAACAAGCTTGACGATGTAGTTCGTGAGTGCTTGTTCAGGCCAGATCAGTGTCGTGGCAGCAAATCCTTCTTCCTTGAGAATTCGCGGAAAATTCCTCAGTTCGCTGTTGCGAACACGAGCAATGCGGGTCGGAATGTTGAAAATTCTCTCCGCAAGCAAGCAAACAGCGAGATTTGTCTCATCGCTAGACGTAACGGCAAGCAGCATGTCTGTATCGTCAGCTCCTGCTTCCTTCAGCAGTGACGGACTCACCGCTTCTCCGATGAGTCCACGCAGGTCGTAGTGCGACATTAGGCTTGCGATATTGTCTGCATTACGGTCGATGAGTGTGATGTCGTTGGCTTCTGAAACCAGGCTTTCTGCAACAGCCGAGCCGATTCGGCCGGCACCGATGATGAGAATTTTCATAAAAAAGCTCCGACCGTTTCGAGTGGAACGGTCGGATGAATTTAAGAGGAAGCAACGTCAATCTTCGCTTTTCTGCGGAGTAAGGATCGTGCTGCTTTCGCTGTTAGATGAAAGCGCGCTCATACTGCCTGTGCTTGCTTCCTGGATTGTTGAAGAGCCTGATCGGATTAGGGAGCTGCCGGAAGCGCTGATGCCAGTAGCGTGCACTTTGCGTGGCGCTTGAGGTCCGTGCGTAAAGACCATCGGATCCTTATCAAGTCCAAGTCGGCTTGCTTCACGATAACTTTCCATATCGATGCCGAGTGAACGAACCTTTCTATAAAGGTGCGTCCGCTCAAGTCCGGCATGACGTGAAAGGCCTACGACGGAGTGATTCACAAATCGAAGGACAGTAAGGAAATAAGCGCGTTCGACGGCAAGCAACACTTCTCTGAAGGGGCGATTGAAGTCAAGCGTCAAGCTGTACTCTGGAATTTCGAATTTCGGCAGATTGGGCCGATTGTCCATCATTCGCTTGCGGCGGCGACGGTTGTCCTCCGCTTTTCGTTCAGCTTCTTCCTTGACGAGCTTTTCATGCCATTTGATAAGAGCTAAATCGATTGAATTGAGGAGTTTTTTGAGCGAAATCGGTTTTTCGAGAAAATCGACTGCGCCTTCACGGAGCGCCTCTTTTGCCGAATCAATCGTTGCATGTCCGGACATGATAACGACAGGAAAATCGAGCTTTTGTTCACGATTCCACTCTTTTAGAAGCTCAAGACCGTCCATGCCGGGCATCCAGACGTCAAGCAACACCACGGAAAACTTGTGGTTCTTGACAAGCTCCTTGGCTTCTTGTGCATTTGCGGCTGTTGTTACGTAATGTCCTGATTCCACCAAAATTTCGGAAAGGACGTTGCGTATGCCGAGTTCGTCATCGACTACGAGGATGTCTGCCATACCTTGCTACTAGATGTGTTGATTTCCTGATTGTACTTTCAGCGCCTGCCTCAGTGCCCAAGACGCTTAAAAATGATGTCCACTTGCGCACCCATAACAAGACATCCGGTTGGATCCGTCTTGTTAGAGAGACGAATTGAGGCGTTGTGCTCGTCGAGGATTTTCTTGACCATTGGCAGTCCGAGACCAGTGCCTGTTTCTTTCGTCGTAATGTAGGGTTCAAAAGCTTTGTCGAGAATGGCGCTGCTGAAGCCAACGCCGTTGTCGCTGATGCGGAGCAGAACGGCGCTGCCGTCAGCGGCTGTGCCGGTGCCGATATGCTTTGTTTCAATCACGATTTGAGGACGATCTCCTTCCGTAGCGTCCACGCTATTGGAGATGAGGTTGTGGAGAACCTGCCGCAACTGTGCGGGATCAGCCTCAATAAGCGGAATCGTATTGTCAAGCTCGAGTCTGACTGGCACATCCGCTTCGTGGTATAGCTGAGCAACTTCTTCAAGAAATGCATTGAGCGAAAGGCGTGAGAGCTTTGCTGTCGGGATTTTGGCGTACTCTCGAAAGTCATTCACCATTTGCTTAAGTGCATCGACTTGAGTCGTGATCGTAGCAATAGTTCGATGGAGAAGGTTGATGTCGCTTTCTTCCGACAACTTGTTTTCAAGTCGCATTTCTAAACGTTCTGCCGCAAGTCGAATCGGTGTTAAAGGATTCTTGATTTCATGTGCGAGTCGGCGAGCTACCTCACCCCAGGCCGTTGCTCGCTGTGCTGCCATCAATTGCGAGACGTCATCGAAAACGAGGACCAGGCCATTTGCGCCTGAACGAAGCGGCATGAGTGAAATTTTGATGAAAAGCGGCGTGCGTAATGCCTCTTCAGGTGATTGTTCGTTTTTTGAGGTATTCAGCTCATATTCGAGGCCAACGGTCGGCGTTTCTCCGAGAGAAAGCGTGATCTTTGCATTGCTCGCGGCAAGCGCAAGATCTGGGGCTTTAGCACGCAGATTACTGCCTGTTTGGCAAAGATCTGAGCCTAGGATTTTTTTCGCTGCAGGATTCGACGAGACAGTTCGATAGTTGGCATCGAGAACAAGCACGCCGGAAGAGATATTTGAGAGTACACGTTCAAGATACGCCTGCGCTTGTTCTGCTTTAAGCCGCTGAGCCTCAATGCCTCTGCGTGATTCAGCTACTTCGCGAATCATCGTGTTGAAAGATTGGGTGAGCACATTAATTTCGCTGTTACCCGAGAACTCGCGAATCGGTTGAAAATTGCCGTCAGCAACGCGGCGCGTCCCCTGTTCGAGCTGCATGACTGGTTCAGTTGTTTTCCGCGCAAAAGCTAAAGCAGCGGCAATGGCGCCGAAAGCTGCGAGAAGCAATACGAGAAACAGCGTGCTCGTATAGATTGTTTGAAGCGAAGCACGAGACAGAACGAGAGTTTGATAGTCTCGATAGCCAGCGACCAGCTCTGCAGCGTTTTTAGTCGTTTCACTAGAAACGGGCTGGATGATCTGCAGGTAAAACTGAGGCTGTCTTCCCGTGGTTGGCAAAAGAACGTTGCGTTTTGGATCCGATGCGGATTGTTCGTTGGCGTCGGCAGCAATTGTTTCATCGTTATCGCTGATCGGGACAATGACGCGAATAGATAGCTGGCTTGCTTCTGTGATGCCGTCGGGATTTTCGAGCGCATCACCATCGATAACGCTGTAAATGCCAGCTGAACGGACTGTCTGCAACTGGAGCGGCGTCGGGAGATCAGGCAGCATGACGTTGATGCGCGAACCAGCTGCAGCGACTGCTGTGCCGCTTCCCGTAAAGACGAGCGCCTCCATGTTCTGGTGACCTTCAAGAAGGTGCATCAGATCCGTCATGATGAGCGAGGTGGGTGTATTCACCAGCATTTCCGCCATATGTCGGGCAGCAAGTTCCGCCTGCTTTTGTTGTTCGGTCAGAATGCCCCGGGTTATCGTGACGCCTGAATCCAGTGCACGTTCGACACGCACGTCGAACCAAGAATCGATTGAGCGAGAAATAAAGACGTTTGAAACAACGTATATCGTCAAGCAGGGAATCAGTACGATTAGCGCAATGACTCCGGCAAGCTTTGACGTCATATAAGCACCGAATTCGCGTGCTCGAATACGTTGCCAAAGTCGAACAACCATAGCAACGACGACAGCGAAAAGCAGGACTGCAATGGCGCGGTTAACGATGCTCAGCACCGGGAACCATTTTTCGAACAGCTTTGAATCAGAGCTTGTAGCGGCAAGTCCGAAAAGCGAGATGCCGGCAAGAGCCAGCGCCGCGATGAAAAGATATCGAAGCCAGGAAGGCATCGGCTATTACTCCGCAGGCATTTCAATGACATCCGAAGGAATTTGCACAGGAACCCATTCACTCTCGACCGTCCAGTCGATGGAGTCATTAGTCGTCACCTGCATGGGTTTGGGTAGCTTGTTGGTGTCGAGAAAAAAGCGGATTTCGGCTTCGAAATCTTCATCGTTTGTGACAGCTCCGCTCGGGGCAACACGCCAGCGCCTCAAACTCTTAATGTAAGGAAGTGCCTGCTCGAGAGAATCGAAATTGAGAGAAAGACCGCTATACGCAACGCCATAGCGTCGAGTGAGCGGATTGAAGGCGAGTCGAATTGAGAATCGGCTTTCCGCAACAGGCTTGTCAAACCAGTACCAACGCGTTTTAACGAGCGAAAATTCGTGCGTGAAGTAGAGCGCAATGCCGCGGTGAAGCGCATCGATCAGAGGTTGGGGCAGGTCAAATTCAAAATGATCTGCAACAAAAAGCCCCGGACGTTCGCCTGGTTCATCGCGCGTGATTTCCACTGACATAAGCGTTGCTTCCACGGCCTCTGCGGGTTGCGGGAAGAGTCCTGCCATAGTCAAGCTTGCGGCAAGCATGAGAGCCGCAAGCTTGTTGAGCTTGCGGTTGGGGTAGGTGTGGCTCAGGCAGAAAAAAAACATTGATTATTCAGACGGTTTTTTGGAGCAACGCATAGAAGAAGCCGTCGTGAACCGCCGGTTCATCAACTGTATCCTTCATCGACTTCTCGTCTTCATCATACGAGCCTATCTCTTCTCGAGGAATGAGCGTCATCATCAGGGACTGATTTCTTCCAATCGGCAACGCTTTCGCGTCAGGCGTCTGCTTCAGGAATGCCTTGATTTGTTCTGTCCCTTCTTCAGGGAAAATTGAGCAGGTGCAGAAAAGAAGTTTGCCGCCGGGTTTTACTAAGGGCCAGAGCGCATTAAGAAGTCGTGCCTGGGTTTTGGCTAGCGTCATGGGATCTTCAGGCCGTCGCGTCCAGGGAATGTCAGGCTGTCGACGGACAATGCCGCTTGCTGTGCAGGGTGCATCAAGCAAGATGGCATCAAAGCACTGGCCCTGCCACCAAGCAGCAAGGTTAGCTGCGTCAGCACAGCGTACGTCTGCCTGGAGGCCTAGGCGCTTCAATGTGGCTTCGATAAGTTTGATGCGCTTGGGATCAATTTCAAGCGCAGTGACGTTGCAGTCGAAAAGCTCCAGCAAATGGGCTGTTTTACCGCCTGGTGCCGCGCAGGCGTCCAAAACTTCTGCACCGGGTTGCGGTGCGAGGAGGTGGGCAGCCATTTGCGTGCCAGCATCCTGTACGGAAACAAGACCCATTCCAAAACCCGGAATGTTTTCCACGGGACGCGGTTTTTCGAGAAGAATGGCTTCGGGGCCAATTCGACGTGCAGCAATGCCGGCATTTCGCAATACGGTTAAATAATCTTCCGGTGTGCTTCTTCTGCGGTTGACGCGAAGCGTGAGCGGCGGCTTCTGGGCAGCAAGTTCGAGAATCGAACGCCAGTCATCCGGGTAGGCGTCCTTCACTCGCTCTATCCACCAAAGCGGTGCGTTAAAAATGACCTCTAAATTGGTTGCCAATTGAGAAAAAAGCGCATCTTTTTCTCTGATGGCTCGGCGCAGGACTGCATTTACCAGCCCGGCAAAGCGCTCAGTTCGACGGTCAAGACGGGCGGCTTCAACTGCCTGACTGACGACAGTGAATTGCGGATAAGCATCCGAATAAACTAGCGACAGTGCTGTTTCAAGCAATGCCTGCACTTGCGGTTTCGGTGGGCGGGCGACCAGCATTCGCGTCAGTGCCTGCGAACGTGCTCGTGTACGCTCGCAAAGATAGAGAATCGACTTTAGGGCTGCGCGTTCATGCGAATGCAGATCTTCACCGACAGTTTCGAGCGTCTCGGCAAAAGTGCGCTTTTGCTGAACCATAGAAAGACGGGCGGATGCTGCTTTATGAATCAGCATGCAAAGCGGTAACTGTCGTCTTGCGGCGATGTTCTGTGCTTTCAATGTTGAAGAATTCTTTTCTGGCATGGTATCAAGCGAGGCGTTCGCCGATTTCGAAGTGCACGCTTTGAAGGAAGGCTGCTGCTGGCATGCGGCCTTTACCTGGCTTTTGCAAAACAGTAGCTTCAATCGCAGCTGTCCCACAGGCAACAACAAAGCGGCGTTTTGCTTCTAAAACCGTGCCGGGAGCGGCTTCGGTCGGATTTTCAACGACGCGCGCTTTCCAAATCTTCATGAATTCGCCGGATTTTTCAAATTGCAGGCCCGGAAACGGCGTAAATGCTCGCAGTTTTCGTTCGATCGTCTCAGCGCTCTCCGTCCAGCGGATACGGCTTTCGGATTTAAGTAACTTTTCCGCATATGTAACGCCTTCTTCCGGTTGCGCTTCGCATTCAAGTTGCTCGGGATGTTCGAGCGCCTGCACGATCAGCTTGCCGCCGAGTCGGGCAAGTTTTTCCGTGAGCGTGGCGTTAGTGTCGTCGGGAGCAATGGGCTCAATGGCTTTGAGAATCATGGGGCCGGTATCGAGGCCGAGCTCCATTTTCATAAGCGTGATGCCTGTTTGAGAGTCGCCAGCTTCAATGGCTCGTGCAATTGGCGCAGCGCCTCGCCAACGCGGCAAAAGGCTGGCATGAAGATTCACGGCACGAATGTCACCATGCTTTCCGATGCCCTTTGCACAGTCGAGCACGGGTTGCGGAAGAATAAGCCCGTAAGCAGCGACAACAAGCAAATCGGCGCCCTCTGAACGAAGGCGTTCATGAATGGCAGCGCTTTCCTCTGGCGCCTTTTTTAGACTGAGCGTGAGCGGTGTCAGCACTTCAATGCCGTGCTGTTGCGCCAGTAGTTTCACCGGCGAAGCGGTGAGCTTCATGCCGCGTCCGCTCGGTCGGTCTGGCTGCGAGAGAACGAGGGCGATTTCGTGCCCAGCTTCAATGAGACTTTTCAGTGCAGCGGCTGCAAAGTCTGGCGTGCCTGCAAAAATGATCTTCATAAGCGCAATCGGCTCGGTCGGGGTTTCGACTCGTGCCGCTCCTTCTAACAGAGTAATTCCTGGCGCACGGATGCACGGGCGCGGAGAACATCATGCCTAACGGCCTTTTTTATGCACCGGTCAAGCAAGGGAGCTCCGAATGGACGCTTCATTCTAAAGGCGCTAGTTTGTGAGCAGGCGTTGTAAAGGGCTAAAAGCGGTTTTTCGAATAAAAAAAGAGGATGTATGCAAACGAAGGAAGTGCTCTTGAGCGGTGATTTCCGATATGCCTATCGTCGCTTCGGTGATCCTGAGGCGCCAGCAATCATTTTGCTCATGGGGCTCGGCATGTCAATGGATGCGTGGCCTGAATCCTTGATTTCAGGGCTACTAGCCGAAGGTTTTCAAGTCATTACGCCCGACAACCGAGACAGCGGCGATTCAACGCACATGGTCGATTGGCATGTCTCAAGGACAGAAGTTTTTCGAGCAATAGCGAGAGCACTGCTTCGGTTGCGCGTTCAGGGAGAGTACGGACTTGAAGATATGGCGCTTGATCTCGAACGGTTGCTTGACGCGCTCGGCATTCGACGAGCGCATGTTTGCGGCATTTCTCTCGGCGGCATGATTGGGCAGGTGTTTGCTTGCCAGTGTCCGAACCGGACAGCTACGCTGACATCCATATCGTCTGCAGTAGGGAACCCTCGGACAGGGTTCGGTCGTTTGCGAGCTATTGCAACGCTACTTAAGAACGATGAAGGGTCAGGGACTGAGGTTGCGAAAGCTCACGTTAAAAGGGTTCTTGAAGCTCTAGCCGGAGAAAGATATCGTCCGAGTGAAGCGGAAATAAAAGAAGCGCTGGATCGCTCAGCGCTTCTTAAGTTCGATCCTCAAGCTGTCATGCGGCAGATAGTTGCACTTCTTGTAAGTGGAGACCGCTCTGCGCAGGTTCGTCAAATTCGCGTACCCTCACTTGTGATTCACGGTACTTCAGATCCGCTTCTACCTTTTGCTGCTGGAGCTGAAACTGCTCGGTTGATTCCTGATGCTCGGCTTGAAGCGGTTGAAGGCTTGGGACACAGTCTGCCGCTCGTTCTCGTCGGGCGTTATGTGCGCTGGATTGCCTCTCATTGTCATGCTCACCCTGCATGACTGTGGCAGAAGCATTTATTTATCCGAGCTCTTTTCCTTTTCGCGCTTTTCTTCTCGACGAAGCTTGGCGAGTTTCGTGCAGGCTCTCGATTTCTTTAGGCGGCTCAGGTGATCAATGAAAACCATCCCGTGAAGATGGTCGATTTCGTGTTGCAGACAGGTAGCAAGAAGGCCATCAGCCTCGATTTCGAATGACTGACCGTTGAGATCCTGCGCTCGAACCTTTACGTGCGAAGGTCTCTTCAGGTGCTCGTACAA
This sequence comes from uncultured Sutterella sp., assembly GCA_905213905.1. Taxonomy (GTDB): domain Bacteria; phylum Pseudomonadota; class Gammaproteobacteria; order Burkholderiales; family Burkholderiaceae_F; genus Sutterella. Next base: position 190,700 of record CAJMKD010000001.1, read on the forward strand.
CCCTTTAAGCGAAAGGCACCCCTCTTCATGATCGACAAGTTCGCCCGAAGTGGAAACCACTTCCGGATTGACTAGAACGATGAGATTGGATTTGTCATCGGTAACATCAATCACGACGAGACGCTTAAGTACATTAACCTGATTGGCAGCGAGTCCAACGCCGGGGGCTGCATACATTGTTTCCGCCATGTCGGCGGCAAGCCGGCGAAGCTCATCGTTGAATTCCGTAACGATTTGTGCTTCTGCGGCGAGCGCAGGATGCGGGTACTGAACAATCGGCAGCTTCGCCACGACACTATCTCCCTTGAAGAACGAGTTGGCAGGACCATGAAAATGAAAAGCGCCAACTCCTGAAGAATCAAATGTGCTCCAAGCCGAATAAATCGGCTGGTTGGGACTCGAAATTATAGGGATTTCATCCAATGCACGCAGTGCTTTCAGAGCGTCGTTTCAGCCTCTGGGATATTTATTTCGAGCCGCTTTGGAAGACAAGGCGTGTATATGCCGACAAAGAATGCCATAATGCCGCCGAATCACATCCCGTCATGCCATGGGCGGAATATGAATACGAAAAGAAGAAATCAGATAAAAGGCGAAACGCTCGAGGTCATGTCTCAAATTCGAAGCTTTCGCAGTTGGAGTAACGCATGGGCCAGACTTTGGTAATCGCGGAAAAGCCATCCGTTGCCGGCGATATTGCTCGCGCGCTCGGCGGTTTCAAGAAAGACGGCGATTTTTGGGTCGGCGAGTCGATGATCATTGGTTCGGCTGTCGGCCATCTGCTAGAAATCAAGGCGCCCGAAGAGTATGACGTCAAGCGCGGCAGGTGGTCTTTTGCGAATTTGCCGGTGGTCCCGCCCTATTTCGAGCTTCAGCCCATCAAAAGCTCACAGGCACGATTCGAGTCATTGGCTAAGAAAATTCGCAGCAGAACGGTGACAGACATCATTAATGCGTGCGATGCAGGGCGAGAGGGCGAACTGATTTTCCGCTACATCATTCAAGCGGCGGGAACGAAGAAGCCAATTCGACGCCTTTGGCTTCAGTCGATGACTAAAAGTGCTATTCAGCAAGCATTTGGAGCGCTTCGATCCGATGAGGAAATGAAGCCCCTTGAAGCGGCTGCTCGAAGTCGTTCTGAGGCTGATTGGCTCGTTGGCATCAACGGCACTCGTGCACTGACCGCATTTAATTCGAAAGAAGGCGGTTTCTTTTTGACTACGGTCGGCCGAGTGCAAACGCCAACACTGGCTATCGTCGTGGCTCGCGAAGAAGAAATTACTCATTTTAAGCCTCGTGCTTTTTGGGAAGTACATGCGCTTTTCGGCGCTGAAGCTGGTGAGTACGAGGGCGTACGAGTCCTAGAGCATTTTCAAAAGCCTAAGGGGGCGAGCGATCTCAAGGCTGAGCGCATTTGGAGCATTGAGGAAGCTCAGGCCATTGCTGAAAAGTGCCGCGGCAAGGTTGGGGTTGTCACCGAAAGCTCAAAGAGAACTACGTCGCTTTCGCCTGCGCTCTTTGATTTGACGAGTCTGCAGCGAGAAGCCAACAGCCGATTTGGGTTCCCGGCAAAGATGACGCTCGCCATTGCTCAGCGTCTCTATGAGCGCCACAAGGTACTGACCTATCCTCGTACTGATGCACGTGCTCTTCCTGAAGATTATTTGCCGACGGTGAAAGAGACGCTCGACCATGTTAGTCGTCTCGATACTTACCGATCGTTTGCACAGGCAATTCTTGGCAACGATTGGGTCAAGCAGGATAAGCGGATCTTTGACAACAAAAAGATCAGTGATCACTTTGCCATCATTCCGACTGGTGAATTGCCGAAAGCATTAGAGGAAACAGAGCAGAAAATTTACGACCTTGTTGTTCGTCGGTTCATGGCTGTGTTTTACCCTGCAGCTGAATTTAATGTCACGACGCGCAAGACCTTTGTTGAAGGAGAGTGCTTCCTTACAGAAGGAAAGGTCCTCGTGAAGCCGGGCTGGTTAGAAGTTGCGGGACGGGTTGGTAAAACTCAGGCTGATCTCGTGCCGGTACGCGAAGGAGAAGGGGTGGCGGCTCTTGATGTAAGTCTTCATGCCGATCAAACTCGACCGCCAGCGCGATATTCCGATGCAACGCTTTTGACGGCAATGGAGACAGCCGGCAAAAAGCTCGAGACGGGCGAGTTGCGCGATGCTATGGCTGAAAAAGGATTGGGGACGCCGGCGACTCGGGCACAGACGATTGAAGGGCTGATCGAACAAAAATACTTGCGTCGCGAGGGTCGTGAATTGATTCCGAACGCAAAGGCATTTCAGTTGATGCAGCTTGTTCGTGGGCTGCGCATTGATGAGCTGACGCAACCGAAGCTCACGGCGGAATGGGAGCACAAACTTTCGTTGATTGAACGTGGGCAAGCCTCGAGAGAGGATTTTATGGCGGAGATTCGTTCGATGACGAATGCCCTTGTCGCAGCCGCCAAGCAGTATGAGGGCGATAGCGTTCCAATCGTCAACCCGATTCACTTCAAAAACCGCTGTCCCGAGTGTGGCGGAGAAATTGTGGAGAATTATCGGCGTTTTGCTTGCACGACGCCTGGTTGCTATTTCTCTCTGCCTAAACATCCGTCGGGGCGCGCCTTTGAACCTTTTGAGGTTGAAGAACTACTTGCCAATCACCGTATTGGGCCGCTTTCAGGGTTTGTCAGTAAGCGTGGCTTTCCTTTCGAAAGCGAGCTTATTCTCCAAAGAGATCCAGAAACGCATCAATGGGGACTTAAGTTCGATTTCGAAGAACGGCCTGAAATTCCGCCCGAAACGATTCAGGAGGCGGAGAATGTTGGTATTTGTCCCGTGTGCGGTGCTCGCGTGCTTGACATTAATGAACAGTATGTCTGTGAGCATGCGCTAACAGATCGTAAGTGTTCTTTCCGTATAGGCAAAGTTATTCTGCAAAGGCCGATTTCACGTGCAGAAGTGCGTGCAGTTCTGACGGAAAAACGCACGCCGTTGCTTGACGGTTTTATTTCAAAGCGGACGAACAGGCCTTTTAAGGCATTTCTTGTTTACGATTCAAAGAAGAAAAACGTTGTCTTTGAATTTGAAAAGCGTGAAAAAGCGGATAAGCCGGCAAAAACAGACGAGGCCGATGCAGAAAAAGCAGAAAAAACGCTGAAGTCAACAGCGAAGCGGTCTGCAGCCAAAAAGTCGGCTCCAACCAAGCGAGTCACGAAAGCAAAAAAAGATGTAGCCGGTCAACAATAGTTGCGAAAGGCCGAAGGCAATAAAGCTTTCGGCCTTTTCAGACTGTTGCGCTTGTGTGTTTGTCCGGCATAGTCTGCTGCGACAGATTGAGAACATGGCTAGAGAAATATATTTGGCAAAAGCCGCAGGGACTCATCCAGCAGCATCTGTGCAAGGGCATTATGGCGGACGGTCTGTGTTGTCCGCGTAAAGGGAGCGCTATAGAGGGAGGGGAGCTTAATCCGATGCGGTTGCTGGTCATCTTGGACTAGCGCCCTCACTGTCTGAGCAAGTACTGTTTCTTTGAAAACATGCTATCGAACGTCACATCGGCTCCAGAGCGACAGCGAGTGGCAGTTGATGGCGCAGGTTTAAAAAATTCGGATAGGAAGTGCTGGTACTCAGGTGCGCACTTGCCGAAGGCATTGATGGTCTTCTGCTCAGGAAATAAGCTCCGATTTTTTTCATGAGGCCGACCATCGCGTTGCTGTCGGAAGTCGAATGCCTGATGTCTTCAAAGGATGTCAATTTTGTGCATCAGACTTCGTGTTCTCGCGTTTTTTGTTTCGGGTAACGAGTACCTGGTCAATGCGATTATTGTCGACGTCAAGAACTTCGAAGGTGTAGTCTGCGCAAACAACCTTGTCAGTGCGCTTCGGGATTTTGCGCAACATGTACATCATGAAGCCTGCGATTGTTTCGTAAGAAGAGTCTTCAGGGAGTTCGTCGATTTCCAGCGCATGCTCGATGTCATCAATCGGTGTTGAACCATCCACGAGCCAAGTGTCTTCATCTCGTTGAATGATCTGTACGTCGTCAGAGGTTAGCACCAGATCGCCCATCACCGTCGACATGACGTCGTTGATCGTAATCATGCCGACCAGAAGCGCATATTCATTGATGATGACGGCGAAATCTTCATGCGTGCGTTGAAATACATCAAGCACTTCAGAAAGCGTCAGCGAATCCGGAATGAAGTGGCATGGCTGAACCAAATCGGAACCTTGGAAGGTAAGGGGCTTTTCGTCCAGAACGCGGCGAAGCAGATGCTTGGAGTCGACAAACCCTACGACATGGTCGAGGTCTTTGTCGCAGACAAGGAATCGGTTGTAAGGAACGGTGGCGATTTTGGCTCGGATGCTTGCTTCCGTTTCATCGAGCGTGAAATAGACAATATTTTCTCGGGGCGTCATTGCTGATGGCGCCAGGCGACTTTCAAGTTCAAAAACGTTCTGAATGACCGCTTCCTCCTGCGGAGCGATGACGCCAGCTGCAGCGCCAGCGCCGACACTGGCAAGAATGTCCTCACTTGTGATGGTTTCCTGGCGCATCGTCGGTACGCCCAGCGTTTTCATGCAAGCATCGGAGAGTTTCTCAAGCACGAAAACGATTGGTCTGAAGATGCGAATAAGAAAGCGCATCGGACGCGCAGTCGCCATGGCGATAGCTTCTGGCCGGGCAATAGCCAGACGCTTCGGCAGCAGGTCAGAGAAAATGACGAAAAGCGCAGTTGCGATGACGAAGGAGATGATGAATGAGACGTTGCTCAGGTCATGCTCTGGCAGGAGCCGTTTGAAGCACCATTCAAAAAACGGAGAAAAAGCAGCATCGCCTACGATGCCGCCCAACAGTGTTACGGCATTGACGCAGACCTGCAATGCAGAAAAAAACTGTCCAGGATGGGATTGAAATTCGAGAGCGATCGCTGCTCGACGGTCACCTTCGTCAGCTAGCGTCTGCAGTCGTGTTTTGGAGGCTGCGGCCAGGGAGATCTCGGCTGAGGAGAAAAAAGCCGCGGTTATCACGAGCAGGAAGAGAGACGCTATCTGAACATATGAGGACATAAACCACCGCAGAAGTTAAAAGAACATCGAATTTTATCACATTAAGCGTTTGATATTTTGCGAAATTTAAAAGTTATCCACAGGTCTTCAAAGGACGCTCGAGATAAACGACGATACAAATTTCGACTGATGTCCGAGAGAATTTCTTTGGTTTTGACCAATGCTTCGGTTTCGATTGAGGGTACACTACTCAAAAAGCAATGTTGATTGTTTTCTCGATTTTGCTTGTGCTACTAGCGAATCGGGCAATTACTACTTAAACCACAAAACCAATGCGTTTCGAGGGGTTTATTTGTGTTTTCGCATGAAATCTGCAGCGAAGACCACAGAAACGCAGACAGCATTCGGAGAAGGTTCGCCATGAATATCAGGCTTATTTCTGCAGCGCTTATCTGCTGCTCCTGCGCGAGTGCGCCCGCTTTTGCTGGTGCGACGCTGGATAAAATCAAGGCGCGTGGAGAACTTGTTTGCGGAGTGAATACATCGGCGCCCGGTTTTTCGTCTGCTAATAGTCAGGGCAAGTGGGAAGGGCTTGATGTCAACCTCTGTCGCGGCGTCGCAGCCGCCATTCTTGGCGATGCCGACAAGGTGAAGTACGTGCCGCTCAGCTCGACTCAGCATATGACGGCGCTCGGATCGGGTGAAATCGACATGCTTGCGCGCAACACTACTTGGACCATGACGCGAGATGCAAGCCAGGGAGCTGCGTTTGTCGTTGTTTCCTATTACGACGGTCAGGGTTTTATGGTGCCGAAGGACCTCGGCGTGAAGAAGCTCAGCGAGTTAGACGGTGCGACCGTTTGCGTGCAGACAGGCACAACGACAGAAAAGACGACAGCTGATTACTTTAATGCACATAAGATGCAGTACAAGACCGTTGTTTTCGATACGACTGAAGCAACGCAGAGTGCATTTATTTCTGGCCGTTGTGACGTTTACACGTCGGACCTTTCGGATTTGGCTGGCGTGCGAACTGTAGCGCCGGATCCTTCTAAGTTTGAAATTCTTCCGGAAACAATTACCAAGGAACCGCTCGGACCGGCTGTTCGGCGCGGAGACTGGGAATTTTTTGAAATTGTTCGCTGGTGTTTCCAGGCTTTTCTTGGTGCCGAGGAGTATGGAATTACGCAGGCCAATGTTGATGAGATGCGTAAGTCCTCGACAGATCCGAATGTCATGCGTTTAGTCGGAACCGGTGAAGATATGGGGCGCATGCTCGGACTGGATAAGGATTGGTCATATCGGATCATTAAGCAAGTCGGCAACTATGGTGAGTCCTGGGAAAAATATTTCGGCCCGAATTCGCCTCTCAATCTGCCTCGCGGCTTAAATAAGCTGTATTCGGACGGTGGCCTGATGTACGCTTTGCCGATTCGCTAATCGACTGCTGAACAACTTGTAGGCGCTCCGTACTTGCTGATCCTGCAGGCGCAGCGCGCGATGACTTTCCAATTGGAGGCTCCCCCGCAGAACGGGCGGAGCCTTTTGAAGCTCAACGGGATATCCATGTTTTTCAGAGATTCCGAAAACACGATCGGTGATGAGGCCTGGCGTAGCCGGGAGCGTGCTCGGAAACGTCGGGAAATGCTTATTCAAGCTCTTTTCGTCGCGGGGCTGCTGCTTTTGGCTGGCTTTTTCGTCGTTAATGTAGAAAGTAATCTGGCGGCAAAGAACATTAAGAGCGGTTTTGGCTTTCTATTCAATCGCGCAGGGTTTGAAATCAGCGATCAGCTGGTGCCGTATTCGAGCAACGATCCATTCTGGAAGGCTTTTCTCGTTGGGCTGCTTAATACTTTAAAAGTTTCTGGGCTCACGATAGTGTCAGCGACTGTTCTCGGTGTTGTGGTTGGACTCATGCGGCTGGCAAGAAATCCGATGCTGCGGTTTCTTGGTGCGGCACATGTTGAGGCTTATCGCAACATCCCGCTGCTGGTGCTACTTCTTGCGCTCTACTTGGTTGTAACGGAACTATTGCCTGGCGTTAGACAGGCGATTCACCTTGGCAATTGGTTCTATCTGTCTAAGACGGGGCTCCTATTCTCTGTGCCGCAGATGGGAGGGAGTGCGGCTCTTTTCGCACTTGTAGCATCCGCTCTATGCGGGGCATCGGTTTTTTATCTTTCGCGCCGTCGCTATACCAGCTTTGTTGCTGGTCTATTTGCCATCGGCGCTTTTGTTGTGACAGGTCTTGCTGTTTGGGTGGGCTGTGGCGCTGTGAGCGGATGGAATCATCCTGTTCAGACTCGCTTTTCGATGCGCGGAGGACTCCAAATAACACCTGAATTTCTGACGCTTTGGGTTGGTCTGACACTCTTTACGTCTGCGTCCATTGCCGAAATCGTGCGCGCAGGCGTGGAGTCCGTTCGCCACGGGCAATGGGAAGCTGCTTATGCACTTGGACTGACTCGCGGTGAAGCTGTGAGCTACGTCATTTTTCCACAGGCGCTTCGCCTTATCGTGCCGCCGCTTTCAAGTCAGTTCATGACGCTTACTAAAAATTCGTCGCTCGCTGTGATGGTCGGCTATCCCGATCTTGTCAACGTAGGAACGACTGCTCTTAATGTGACCGGCCAGGCGCTTGAAGTTATCTGCATCATTATGCTGGTTTATCTCACAGTTAATCTCATCATTTCGCTTGTCATGAACGCGTTTAATACGCGAGTGACGGCAGGTGGCATTTAACGCATTGGAGTGGGCGTCATGAAAAATGTGCCGCAAGGGTTAAATGCAGGTAGTTTTGTTGAGAGCGCGCGCCGAAAGTTTTTTTATTCGGTGCCAAGCACCATACTGAGCGTCGTGCTCGGTATTTTTGTTTGTTACATCTTTTACGCACTGATTCAGTGGGGCGTGGCTAATGCTGTCTGGAGCCCCGATCTCAAAGCATGCCGTGCAACAAGCGGAGCTTGTTGGGGGTTTGTCGCAGAAAAGTGGCGTCTGATACTGTTCGGGCGCTTCCCCTATGAAGAACAGTGGCGACCTGTCATCGGCACCTTTGCCATTTTGACTGCGCTGGCTGCAACTGCTGTTCCTTTCTTTTGGAAGCGACCTCGTTCCTATGTTCTGCTGGCGAGTTGGATCATTGCGCTTGCTTGCTTTTTTACCTTGATGTATGGCGGTGTTGCCGGACTCAAACCTGTCGGAACAGATCTTTGGGGCGGGCTGCCGCTTACGGTCATTGTGACGCTTATCGGTATGGGGCTGTCTTCTCCGATAGGCATTCTGCTGGCTATTGGCCGTCGCAGTAAATTGCCGGTCGTTTCTTTTCTTTCGACTGCGTATATTGAACTCGTCAGAGGCGTGCCGCTGATTACGGTGCTCTTTGTCGCTACATTTATCTTTCCTCTGCTTTTGCCACAATGGCTGCAGATCGATGCTTTTTGGCGGGTGACCTTAGCCATTGTCCTATTTCAAGCTGCCTATATGGCGGAAACGGTCCGCGGCGGATTGCAAACGGTGCCCACGGGTCAATTCAACGCGGCAGCTTCACTCGGGTTGTCGATTCCGCAAAGCTACTTTCACGTCATACTCCCTCAAGCATTGGTCGCCATTATTCCCGCTTTTGTCAACAGTCTTATTTCATGTTTTCTTGATACTTCGCTTGTAACCATTGTCTCCATGTACGATTTGACAGGGAGCCTTCGTCTTGCCTTGGGTGACGCGCAGTGGCGGGCTTTTTTCATTGAGGGCTATGTTTTCATTGCCTTGATTTACTTTTTTTCAAGTTTTGCTGTTTCAAGGTACAGTCAATGGTTGGAGCGTCGCATCAAGGGGAATAAGCGCCGCAATCTGCATTAAGTCTCAGCTATGAAGTTTCACGAACACATCATCCGTGTGAAAATGCCTAATCAATCTGGCCCGAGCCGCGACGCGCTTTGGCTTGGCATTGTTGAATTTGCGCACCATCCCGAATGCTTCTATGGAGAAATTGCCTCAAGCGAAGCTTTTGCCGAACATGTGACTGAGGCCGGCGTTTGCGAATTCGTGCGCCGTGTACGATTTCACGCTGGCAATCTTTCTTTCGAGGAACGAGTCACGCTAGATGAAGCTGGTGGGATATACCGCAGTTTTTTTTCGGGTGATGACCTGCGTCCGGCTTCCGATTTCACGATGAAGCTGGAAGAACCAGAACAAGGCAGCCTCTTTGTCCGATTTATATACAACGAGCAGCCGTGTGCTGAGGTTGATGGCGATGCGAGGGCTGCGCTTTTTGCCGCTCTGCGACGACAGGCTTATGAAGCAAAAGATCAGCAGATAATTGACGCTATATTGCAACGAATATCTGTTTCATAAACGTGCAGATCATGGGGTGTGAGGCTGCCGCAATCGGTAGAATGCCGGCTCTCTTGCCTTCGATTTACAACGGGCGCAGCGACGAAGGCCGCGCCCGTTTCGCTTATTTGCAGAACATTCTTGCTATGGTCCAAACCTCTCTTTCCGATCGGCTCGCCGAACGACTCGCATCAGAAATTCACGCAGTGTCGAGTCAAGTGCTCGCAGCAGTTGAATTGCTCGACAGTGGCGCAACCGTGCCTTTTATTGCTCGCTATCGCAAAGAAGCTACAGGTGGTCTTTCTGACGATCAGTTACGCCTTCTGGTTGAACGGCTTGTATATCTTCGCGAATTGGAGGACCGTCGAGAAGTTGTTATCGCCGCGCTCAATGCTCAAGGCAAACTCACTGAATCTCTTCGTGCAGATATCGAAGCTGCGGATACCAAGCAGAGGCTTGAGGATCTTTACGCGCCCTACAAGCTGAAGCGCAGAACGCGAGCCATGATGGCTAGAGAAGCAGGGTTGGAACCTTTGTGTGACAAACTGCTGGCTTTTCGCTTGTTGGAGCCGCATGAAGCAGCCTTAGCGTTTGTGAATCCCGGTGCGGGTTTCGCTGATGCAGATTCGGTTCTTGCCGGTGCAAGAGACATTCTTGCCGAGCGTTTCAGTCTTGATCCTACGCTTCGCGAAAAACTGCGCTGTTACATGTCTCGTCATGGTGATGTTGTGTCACATGTTGCGCATGGCTTTGATGAAGCAGCAAGTCAGACTGACGGGGAAGCCATTAAGTTTCGCGATTATTTCAACTACAGGGAGAGCTATGAACGAGTGCCGTCGCATCGGGCGCTTGCTTTGTTCCGAGGACGGCGAGAAGGCTATCTTGATCTTTCAATTGAGTTGGACGAAGCCGCGGAGTCATCGGCGCGGCATCCGTGCGAGGTATTGATTGGCGAATATTTTGACATCGGGGATGCCGACGGACCTACCGACGAGTGGTTGCGAGGTGTATGTCGCTGGGCTTGGCGCGTTAAAAGCCGTGCAGCGGTTGAGAACGATCTATTTGAAGCACTTCAGGAACGGGCTGAAGAGACGGCCATCACAGTTTTTGGCGACAACTTGAAGGATCTTCTTCTTGCTGCACCAGCAGGACATTACGCGGTAGTAGGGCTTGATCCCGGTTTCCGAACTGGCGTGAAACTGGCTGTGATTGATGGAACCGGCCGCGTACTTGCGCATGATGTGCTGATGATGCATTCATCCAAAGCACAGCTCGAAGTTGCAAAGGAAAAACTAGCTCGCTATATCCGAATGAGCAAGGCGGCGTTTGTGGCGATCGGCAACGGAACGGCAAGCAGAGAAACAGCTCACGTAGTGAACGAAGTGCTCAAAGCGGAGCCGTCCTTAGGTGCTCGGCGCGTGATCGTAAGTGAGGCTGGCGCTTCTGTTTATTCAGCTTCAGCTCTTGCGGCACAGGAGCTGCCGGAACTCGATGTGAGCTATCGCGGTGCCGTATCGATTGCACGCCGTTTGCAAGACCCGCTTGCCGAACTCGTGAAAATTGAACCGAAAGCCATCGGCGTAGGCCAATATCAGCATGACGTGGATGCAGGCAAACTTGAGCGTCGCCTTAATGCTGTAGTCGAGGACTGTGTCAACTTTGTGGGTGTCGATGTCAATACGGCGAGTGCAGAACTTTTGGGGTATGTTGCTGGACTTACCAAGCGTGTCGCTAAAGAAATTGTTGATTTTCGAGAGGCGCACGGGCCTTTCGCTGATCGCACGCAGCTTTTACGTGTGCCCTATCTAGGTAATGCACGCTTTGAGCAAGCGGCAGGCTTTCTTCGCATTCCGCACGGACGCAACCCGCTTGATGCCACAGGAGTGCATCCGGAAGCATATCAACTTGTTGAGAAGCTCCTGCAGCGTTGCGGCTGTTCGAGCATACGCGATGTTATGGGGAATGTAGCTTTTCTTCGTAGTCTGCGTCCAGCTGACTTTGCCGATGAGCATTTCGGCGTACCCACGGTGGTTGATATTCTGAAGGAACTCGAAAAACCAGGGCGAGATCCCCGGTCAGAATTTAAAACTGCCTCATTTGATGAGACCGTTCAAAGCATTGAGGATCTTCGCGTCGGCATGAAGCTAGAGGGCGTGGTCACCAACGTTGCGGCATTTGGCGCGTTTATCGACATAGGAGTGCACGACAACGGTCTTGTACATGTTTCCGCCATGGCGGATCGATTCGTGAAGGATCCCCGCGAGGTTGTCAAAGTGGGCGATGTCGTTAAAGTGACCGTGACGGATGTAGATTTGAAGCGCAGAAGAATTGCACTTTCTATGCGAAGTGACGGTAAAAGTGCAGTTTCGGTCGGGCAGACTGCGTCGCGAGAAGACACGCGAAAACGTGGCTTGAGAGAATCGAAACGTGAGCAGACTGCGCTTGGCGCAGCTTTTGCTGCTCTTAAGCGATGAAAGGATTCAGGCGGCGTCGCAAGGGAAGTGGCGCCGCCTGTAGGTTTTATAAGATGTCTTGATTAATCGTCTTCGGATTTTGTGAGATCGATTTCGTGCGGTTTCTTCTGCACATGTGTCTCTCCGAGCTGCATAAGTGCGTTGAGGATAATGGCCCCGAAAGTGGCTGTGCCGATGCCGCCCAAAGTGAAGTTGCCCATGTGTAGCGTAAAGTCGCCACCGCCAAGGATGAGCGTTACCGCTGCTACGATAAGGTTGCGATTATCACCGAAATCGACATGGTTGACGACCCAGACGCGAGCGCCTGCTACAGCAATAAGACCGAAGACGACAATCGATGTGCCGCCAAGAATCGGTTGAGGAATTGTCTGAATAACTGCGCCGAACTTTGGCGAGAAGCCGAGAATGATGGCGAAGCAGGCGGCAACAGGGAACAGCAGCGTTGAGTAGACTCGAGTCGCGGCCATAACGCCGATGTTTTCGCCGTAGGTGGTAACGCCCGTGCCGCCGAAGGAAGCCGAAAACATCGTCGCAATGCCGTCGCCTAGGAAGGCGCGTCCCATGTACGGATCGAGATTGCGCCCAGTCATGGCGGTTACCGCTTTAATGTGACCGAGGTTTTCTCCGATCAAAATGATCACGACAGGCACAATGAGCGAAATAGCCGTCATAGAAAAGGTTGGTGTCGTCACGCTTGGTACGCCAAACCAAGCTGCATCAGCAATTTTTTGAAAATCGATCGGCGTTCCCAAGCCGAAACCATTGGTGAGAATCGCGTAAATCAGATAGGAGAGCGATAGTCCAACCAAAATAAGCAGTTTCTGAATGAGCCCGCGGGTATAAACGGCAACCCCACCTACACAGAGAATCGTGAGAAGTGCAATCCAGGCGTTGAAGTCTCCAGTGCCTACGCCTTTTACGGCTGTCGGCGCCAGATTAAGACCAATGACTGCCACGACAGCGCCTGTGACAACCGGCGGCATCAGCCGCTCAATCCACTGTACGCCCGTAGCCATCACAATGAGCCCGACAAGTGCATAGACAAGGCCGCAAATAATGATGCCGCCCAACGCGACAGGAATGTTGGGATTGGCGCCTGATCCTGCGACGTAGCCAGTCGCAGCTATGACGACGCCGATGAAAGCGAAGGATGAGCCTAAATAGCTTGGTACATGGCCGCCGACAAGCAAGAAAAAGATGAGCGTACCGATCCCGCTCATCAAAATTGCCATATTTGGGTCGAAACCCATGAGAATCGGGGCAAGGATCGTAGAGCCGAACATGGCAACGACGTGTTGCACGCCGAGCGCAAGCGTTTGCCCTGTCGGCAGCCGTTCGTCTGGAGCGATGATGCCTTCAGTTTTGAGCTTCCACTGTGGGAAATAACCCATTTTGCTTCTCCAAAGATTTCCGTTCGGGGCGCAAATCTGCGCATAAACTTTTGTATTTTAGGCGCCTTTAGTAACGTTTTGTTACTTGAGTGAAAAGCAATTTTGGATTCGGATGAATTTCTGCGCTTTGCGACCTGCTTCGTTAAAATGGCGGCCTCATTTGTGGACAACCGAGCGCATTCGGCGCAGATCCTTTTGGGTGGTCCTTCCAGACGCTAGACGATTTTTTTTATGAGCAGTATCAATCCGGCATTGGCGCGCGATGTTAAGAAGCGCAGAACCTTTGCCATCATCTCCCATCCGGACGCGGGTAAGACCACGCTGACGGAAAAACTTCTTCTTTTCGGTGGCGCTATTCAGATGGCTGGTGCAGTCAAAGGAAGAAAAGCTTCTCGCCATGCAACATCCGACTGGATGGAGGTTGAAAAGCAGCGCGGCATTTCCGTGACAAGTTCTGTCATGCAGTTCCATTATGCCGATCACGTTATCAATCTTCTTGATACGCCGGGGCACGAAGATTTTTCCGAAGATACTTATCGAGTGCTGACGGCTGTTGATGCGGCTGTAATGGTGATTGATGCCGCAAAGGGTGTTGAAGCGCAGACTATTAAGTTGCTCGAAGTATGCCGTCTTCGCAATACGCCGATCATTACTTTCATCAACAAGCTTGACCGTGAAGTTCGAGATCCGCTCGATTTGCTTTCTGAGATCGAAAACGTTCTCAAGCTGCAGTGTTGTCCTATCACTTGGCCCATCGGCATGGGCAAGACGTTCCGAGGCGTGTTTTCACTTTTGAATAATCGTCTCGTTCGCTTTACTGCAGGGGAAGAAAGACTGTCTGACGAAGCGCATGAAACGATTGAAGGGCTTAATAATCCTCGCCTTGACGCTCTGTTTCCGATGGAAATGCCTTATGTGCGCGAATCAATTGAACTCGTGCAAGGAGCGACGGAGCCTTTCAGTCTAGAGCGTTTTCTCGCTGGGGAGCAAAGTCCTGTCTTCTTTGGTTCAGGCGTCAACAACTTCGGTGTGCAGGACGTGCTCGATGCGCTTGTGGCATGGGCACCTTCTCCGCAGCCTCGCGATGCTGGCATGCGAAAGGTGGAGCCGACGGAAGATGCCTTTACCGGTTTTGTCTTCAAGATTCAAGCCAATATGGATCCTCGGCACCGCGATCGAATTGCGTTTTTCCGCGTCTGTTCTGGGCGCTATCAGCCGGGGATGAAGGTGCAGCACATCCGAGAAGGACGTGAAATGAAAATTCCGAACGCCCTTACGTTTATGGCGCAGGATCGTGTCATTATGACGGACGCAGTGGCGGGCGACATTATCGGGATTTATAACCACGGTCAGCTTCATATCGGTGATACCCTCACGTCGGGTGAGAAACTTGCTTTTACTGGTATTCCGAACTTTGCGCCTGAATTGTTTCGCGCTGCTCGGAGCAAAGATCCCTTTAAAGCCAAGCAACTGCAAAAGGGCTTGCAAGAACTCGGTGAAGAGGGTGCTATCCAAGTCTTTACAGGCGAGTTCGGCAATATCCTGCTTGGTGCTGTTGGACAGTTGCAGTTTGAAATCGTTGCACAGCGACTTGCCACGGAGTACAAAGTGGATGCTCTTTACGAATCTACTGATGTTTCTACCGCTCGCTGGCTCTCTTTCCCTGATGAAAAAACTCGGAAAGACTTTGAGGCAGAACAAAATGCTCGACTTGCAACCGATGTAAACGGCAATCTCGTTTACTTGGCGACATCAATCTACAATCTTGAAACCACTATGAAGCATTGGCCTCAGGTGACGTTCCATACGACCCGCGAGATGAACCAAACGTTCGATTAACGATTCGCTTCTATAGAGTGCATCAAGGGAAAAAAAGGGAGCGTCATCAAAACACTCCCTTTTTTTCAATCTTCAGGCCGCAGTTCGCATCTGCCAGCGCAGGGAAGATCCAAGCTTGTTAAGTCCCAGCGTCCTATGGGCAAGATGAACGATGTTCTCCTCAACAAGAATGTTGGATTCCGCACCTACCTCACAGCCAGCCTTATTGTTGTAAAGCTGATAGTCTGAGCGCGTCTGTTGCGGTGTGATGTTGGGCATCACTACGTTGCAGCCGTGCAGAATTCCTTTGATGCGGCCGTTCGGCACAAGCGTTTCAAGTGCAGTTGCAGCAGCAATATTGACGTTTCGCATGATAAGACGGGTAACGGCAATCATATTGAGAGAGAGCTGCATGAGCGACGGAACGGGCATCATGCCTTCGTCAACCATGTCTGCGCCGCTGCTGGTAATGTAAGGCCCCATGCCGATCATATCGGCATCAATACGTTCAAAAGCACGTATATCGGCAACAAGGTCTTCGATCGTTTGGCCAGGAAGCCCGATCATCACGCCAGTGCCGACCTGATAGCCTGCTCGCCGGAGATCTTCAAGCGCGCGATAGCGATGTTCGAGCACTTTTTCGTTTTTGCCGGGAGTGCAATGGAGTGCATGAAATAGTTTCGGATTACTTGATTCGATGCGAAGCAGATAACGAAGTCCTTGCGGATTGCCGCTGGCTTCGGCCCAATAGCGATAAACCTCATAGGTTTGCTCGCCGAGACTCAATGTAATTCCAAGACCGGACGGCAAAGCATCGCTCACCGTTTTCGCGTGAATTTTGCGGAGCAGTTCAGCAATCCATTCGATCCATTTCGGGTCACGACGTTCACCAGCTTGAATGGCGATGGAACCATATCCTGCACGTGCAGCAAGTAAGGCGCAGGCGAGGACGGTTTCTTCGTCGAGCGTGTAGCGTTTGACGCTGTGATTGTTCTTGCGGATGCCGCAGTAGCGGCAATTGGCGGTGCAGACATTGCTGACTTCAATCAGCCCGCGAAGATAGACGTTTGTGCCGAGTAGTTCCGTTGTGAGCGCATAGGCACGCTCTTGAAGCATGCGGCATTCGTCAGGGTCCGTCAGCGCCAAAAGGCGTGCGGCCTCTTCATCCGTGAATGTCTGCTGATGAAGCAATTCGGCAAGAGATTTCGTCATGATGAAATGCGAGTTTGTCGATGTGCGGCGTACGAACTTTTGGTTTCATTGCTTGAGTGCTTTGCGGTATGCCTCAAGTGCTTGCGGATGGCAGGAAAGAACGCGTTCAATCACCCCTTGCAGATAGCAGATGGTGAGGCCGTAATTCGTCATAGGCACATGCTGCGCTTTGGCTCGACGCAACCGCATCAGCAGATGACGGCGAGTGACGACGCAGCCGCCGCACTGAATGAGTACGGCGTACGGTGTCAAATCGTCGGGGAAGTCTTTTCCGACGGCGACTTCAATTTGCAGGTCTTTGCCCGTTTTCTCACGTAGCCAGCGCGGAATTTTGATGCGACCAATATCATCCTTTTGCGGGTGGTGGCTGCACGTTTCGCAAATAAGAACGCGATCTCCGTCTTTCAGACGAGCTAAAGCAGCCGTTCCTTCGGCAAGCGCAACAATGTCGTTCTTGGCATTTGCCAGTTGAACGGAAAAGGTGGTCAGAGGGACATCTGGCGGTGTTTGCTTGGCAACGGAAACAACCACCTGCGAGTCAGTCATAACAAAAGCAGGGGGGGCGTTTAGTTCGGCAATGGCTTCGCTGACGCGATCTTCCTGAACAACAAAAACTTTGGCGTGCGAATCCAGCAGTTCCCGAATTGCCTGTACTTGCGGCAGAATGAGGCGGCCTTTCGGTGCGCCCGTATCAATCGGCGTAACAAGAATGGCAGTATCGCCAGCGTGGGCTAAGCCATCAGCAATCGGTAGATCAGGTTCAGTCTTTTCGTCCGCGATCTTGATAATGCTCTGTCGAAGTGCATCAATTCCGTCATGCGTTAGCGCGTCCGTGATAACGACGGGGAGTCCAAAAGTGCGAGCTTGAGCGAGGACAGCTTCGCTAGGTGCAGAAAGCCCCGCTTTGTTTAGGACGAGGATTGCCGGTGTGCCGAGCGCCTTTGCGCGCTCAATGATTTCTTTGTCTTCGGTACTGATACCTTGCGCCGAAGACACAACAAGCGCAATATCGACCCATTCGAGAACAGCGAGTGAGCGCTCTACACGTGCAGCGCCGAGCGCGCCGACATCGTCGGTTCCAGCTGTGTCGATAAAGACTACGGGACCGATGGGGGCAAGCTCGCAAGCTTTTTCAACAGGGTCTGTTGTTGTGCCAGGCACATCTGAAACGATGGATATGTGCTGATTCGTCAGAGCGTTGGCCAACGAACTTTTGCCTGCGTTGCGGCAGCCGAAAAGGCCAATGTGCAATCGCAGACCTTTCGGGGTTCCCAAAGACAAAGACATGCCGAAGATTCCTCTTACAGAAAAACGGGGGCAACCGATTCATTCGGTCGCCCCCGCGTTTTATATCACACGAAAGATAAGTCGCAAATCAGGCGATTACTTTTCGATGTTGGTGCGGATAACGTCGCGTTCAAGCCAGGTCGGCGCATGATGTTCCGCGGCTTCCCAAGAGATGGTGCCCGGACCGAGGCGCCAGATGCCCTTGAAGTGCTCCATCGAGAGCAGGGCGAGCGGGATGTGAGCGCACACGACAAGCACGGAGCAGATAATCGAGCCCCAAACATGGAAATAGAACATCCACTTATAGACGAGCTTGCCAGTGACGGGAGCGCCAATCCAGAGCATCCAGCCGGTCACGGCGAGTGCAGCGACCATGCCGATGAAGAGGAGATAGGACGCCTTCTGGCCGCCGTTGTAACGACCTTGGGGAGGCACTTCCACCGGACCAAACGGGATCTTGAAGAAGCGGCGGGGATAGCCGCCGAAGTTGCGGAACCAAAGGATCGTATTCCAGTCCCATTCCAGGCAGGCGCGAAGAATCAGCGCAAAGCGATCCGGCGCCAGCACGATGAATGCGAGCAGGTTGAACGTAAAGATGGCACCCAGAATGAGATGCGCGAGCATCGTCGTTTCTGCTGCAGCATCAGACGGGTTGCAGAAATACACGTAGGCACCCGTAAAAAGGAGGGCGAACCACGTAATGGCATTCAGGGAGTGAAAGACCTTGTCCGGCGCATGGAAGCGGAGGATGCGGTCATTGGGGGCGGCGGTATTAGACATGTTCAGCCTCCAAGGTCGCGAGCATGGTGCGCGGATAGTAATGAGTGTGAAGCAGTTCGTGCATCGTGTGGTCAACCGGCTTCGTGCCGAGATCCTTGTACACGGACATCACGACTTCGTTCTGATGGGATGACGTCAGACCCATGGCCTGGCAGAGCTTGTCGTCCTTATAAAGACCAGCCTGACGGGCCTTGATGATCTGACCGCGGCGAGCAACCATGTCGCCGATGGCCCAGCCGCAGACAACGGCAGCACCGACGCAAAGGCCGCAGACCTTCAGAAATCCGCGGCGCCCGAGAATAAGGGCAGCCGGGCGTTCGGCATACGAATAATTTTCAGAAAGCAGCATTTTTATTCTTTCCTTGCGTCTGAATTAGATACGAAGCGGCAACGGCGTCGTCGGATGGAGCCACGCCGTCCCAGCGGACTGGACAGGCTGACCGCCGCCGTTGACGCAGCCGCCCGGACAGTTCATCACTTCAATGAAGTGATAGCGGTTTTTGTCGACGCGCACGCGGTTGAGCACTTCTTTCAAGCCCTGATTAGCGCCGTTGACGACGCAAACGCGGACATCGAACTTCTTGCCGCCGAGTGCCTTGATGGGCACGGGAATTGTGGCTTCAACAATGGCGTTGTCGTAACCGCGGACGATTTCAATGTCCGCATTCTTGAGTTCTTCGCCCGAGAGAGCGAAGTAAGCCGTGCGCAGCGCAGCTTCCATCACGCCGCCGGAGCAGCCGAAAATGGTGCCTGCACCCGTGTAGACTTCAAGCGGCTTGTTGTTGCGTTCGCGGGTTTTCGGCTCGAGCAGCGGATTAATGCCCTTGCGGCGCATCAGTTCAGCCATGTCGCGAGCCGTCAAAGAAGCGTCGATGTCCTGGAAGGAGGGCGTGTCCTTAGGAATATCCTTGTTGGCGACAAGATAACGCCAGGCGGTATTCATTTCCGGACGAGCTGCTTCAAAGATCTTGGCCGTGCAGGGGGTGACGGACACGAAGTAGATCTTCCGAGGATCGCACTTCAGAATGTACTTGGCAGCCCAAGTCTTCGCGAGGGTACCACCCATCTGCAGCGGCGATTTTGCCGTCGACAGATGCGGCAGCATGTCGGCGTGATAGGTTTCTGCGTTTTTAATCCATGCCGGGCAGCAGGACGTGAAGTGCGGGAACGGATGCTTTGCCATTTCATCGACTTCCGGACCGCGCTCGCCGAGAATCCAATACTGAATTTTCTTGACGAATTCCGTACCTTCTTCAATGATCGTCTGGTCAGCCGTGCTGTTGCAGTCATACACGACAAAACCCATTTTTTCGAGAGCGTTGACGAGCTGTTCGGTCGAAAGTTCGCCGGGTTCTCCGCCGAATTCTTCACAGATAGACACGCGAACCGCAGGAGACGGATGCGCAACGACGATTCGTTCGGGGTCGTCGAGCATGCGCTCGACTTCGTCGACGAAGCTCATCTGTTCGATGGCGCTGAACGGGCAGGCGATAAGGCACTGACCGCAGTAGAGGCAGGCGTCGTCAATGATTTCATGCTTGGCGCCGAGGCCGCCCTTGATGGCATCAGTCGGGCAGAACTTGCGGCAGGTGTCGCACCCGACGCACTTGTCCTTATTGATGTGAATGATGCCGCGCAGTTCCCCTTTTCGGAGGTTGCCTTCGTAGGCGGGACCACTTTCCCCGTGGGCGTTGGCGCCCGGCAGGAAGGTAGTGACCTGGATCGTATGGGACATTGAATTTTTCTCCGGAATTAAAGAGAGCGCGTTGGGCTTGTCAACCGCGCGTTCTCTCGTTCTTCGCGTTTCGGCATCCTGCCGCCGACAGCAAAGCCCGGGCTTTTTTCAGCTCGGGTCCAGCGGGGTCGTCGGCGGCATTGATGAATGCCGCTCTTGGCTGAGCGAGGGCAGGTCTGTCGGAAAAAAGTCAGCAACAGAGGCCCTCTGCGAAACAAGCCAATTCTACGAGAGGCGCATGAAACGGACTAGGCAGAAGTAATTCCAAAGAGGTAGTTTTTGAGTAGTAATTGAGGAATTGTCGGAAATGTTTCTATTTGTCATTTAATCCAAATCAATTCTCCATCTGCAGTCTTTGCAAATCGCTAACCATTTGAATCACTTGAAATCCCGACTAATTTGATCGGATATAGGCTGACGTGTGAAGCCTTGTCCATACAAAAAAACGGAACCCTTCTAATAGAAAGGTTCCGTTTTGTCGAACGCTTACTGAGCGCTGCGCTTACATGTCTTCTTCTTTGAGTGGAGCGCGCAGCTCAGCACGGACATTGTCCATTGCTGAATAGAAAGCTTTCATCATGACAAGCCCAAGGAATTTACCTGCTTCCGTCACAACGATGCGGTCCGGATCATTCGGATCGTTTTCAATAGCACCAGCGATGCGCAACGCAAGCATCTCCTTGAAGAGATAGCGATCAACATCGACGCCATGAACTTCGCGGAAATATTTTCTTGAGAGGCGATGTGAGAATAAACCCAGCATCAGACGGTACTGCACGATTGCATGTTTGTCGAATTTGCGTTGGCGCTCTACGCCGGTGTTGCCCTGCGCAATTCGTTCACCGTAGCGTCGAAGGCTAAAGGTATTTACGTATAGGCTATCGCCCAAGAAACTGAAGGCGCCCGAGCCGACACCCAAATATTCATCGTAGTCGACGACATATTCGTCGAACCCCTCGTCATGCGTACGGCCGAATGTCCAAGATGTAAGGTGCTGATAGTGATCGCCGAGCGTGTCAACAATCGTTCGGTACTGGTCAGCAAGTTGGTTCCCTTTAGCTGCAATGGCCCCCTTAACGCTCTTTCTTGTCTGCGAAGTAATCATGAGCGGATAAGTCGTTACTTGGCGAGGATTGAGCTTGACGATTTTTTCCATATCGTCATGAATCGAGTCGAGCGTTTGTCCGCGGAACCCGAACATCATGTCGACATTGCAGGTAGGGAAAAGCTCTTTTGCATATTGCAGACGTTCATAGATCTGCTCACCCGAGCCGAATTTTTCGTAACGATCTGAAAGCTTCAGAATGTCGTCGTTGAAGCTTTGAACGCCGATCGACATGCGGTCGACCAAACCTTTGAGGTTCTTGAATGCGGGCGTTGTGATGATCTGCGGGTCCGTTTCGCAGGAAACCTCTTGAATTGACGGAAAAAGCTTTTTCGCGTGCTCAATCGTCTTGATGAGTTCTTCTTCAATGATGGTGGTTGTACCGCCGCCAACGTACATGGAGTGAAAGTCGTAGCCGAGCGCCTTCACGTAGTCCATTTCCTTGCGCAGATTGACAAAATATTCACGCGCTTTCCATTCTTTGAATAGAAAGCGATGAAATGTGCAGTATGTGCAAAGTGTGCGGCAGAAGGGGATGTGTGCGTAGAGCAGATATTTATGCCCTTCCTGCGGGAGCGGCGGATTCTTGAGAATAACCGGATCGCAGTGCAGGTAGCGCTGCGTGTAATAGTCCATCACTCGGTCCGTTACCCCGATCATCCATTCGGGAAGAAGTTTGCGGGGTGCAGGGACGTAGCTTGATTTGTCGTTCATTTGTGTGTATTGCCGTGATGGGGAGCGAAAAAGCTGATTGTACAAAAGCCAGGACGACGGTTCCGATTGTGCGTCGTCCGACTCAGGGTTATAGCGGTTAATTCTTAGCCGTGTGTTGCGTAAAGTTGCTCAATTTCTTTCTTGAAGCGTTGCGAAAGCGGTCCGCGCTTCAGCTTAAGCGTTGGTGTAAGAAGCCCGTTTTCGATGGTCCAAGGATCTTTCGTGAGCACAATCGCGCGTGGAAGCGCATAGTTTGGAAAATCAGATGCAGCAGCTTTCGCTCGTTTGAGCGCAGCGGTTTTTGCTGTGGGAGACGCGAGACTCTCTGGCCCTGTAGGTTCAAGTCCGAGAGAGTCTGTGAGTCGCTGCCATTCTGCTGGATCTACAACTGCAATGAGGCTGATGTAGGGCTTGTTTTCTCCGAGGATGTAAGTCTGGGCAAACAGCGGATCCGTTTCGATTGCCGACTCCAAGTCGGCTGGCGGCACTTTTTCACCGGTCGACGTGACAATAATTTCCTTGATGCGGCCTTTGATCTTTAAAAGACCATTGGCAGTAAATTCTCCTACATCGCCGGTTTTGAGCCAACCGTCTTTGGTGAATGCTGCCGCAGAGTCTTCTGGACGCCGCCAGTATCCTTTCATGACGGATGGGCCGCGGACCTGAATCTCATTGCTTTCTCCCAATCTAACTTCCAGGTTGCAGAAAGGCTTTCCGACCGTTTCGGGCTGATTAAGTTCAACGCAGTTGCCCGCAATAATCGGACTGGTTTCTGTCATGCCATAGCCCTGAATGATTGGTAGCCCCAGACCGCAGAATGTCCGAGCGATTTTGGGATTGAGTGCAGCACCGCCTGAAATGGCAATTCTTAATCTGCCGCCGAATTGAGCCTGCAGCATTGATGCAACCCGCTTCAAAAGCAAGCTTCGCATCATGCCATCAAGGCAGGCACGTGCGGTTTTTTCTATCGGCAGATGATTGCGGCGGCAGAAGTCGCGCCAGCCGATTTCTACTGCCCAATCAAACATAAACCGATTCGTTGCGCTTGACTTTGACAGCATGTTTTGAACGCGTGCGTAGATTCGTTCATAAACTCGCGGTACGGAAATGATGACTGTTGGCCGTACGGTTTTTAGATCCTCTGCAAGCAGCAGGATTGAACGGTTGTAAACGATTGTGCAGCCTGTTGCCAACGCCAAGTAATAGCCGGCAGTTCGCTCAAATGTATGTGACAGAGGCAGAAATGACAAGAAGACGTCGCCAACTTGGGGCGAAACGCATTCGAGAGTTGCTTTGACGTTGCTGACAATGTTTTTATGTGTCAGCATTACCCCCTTGGGCCGACCTGTAGTGCCAGATGTATAGACAATGCCCGCGAGATCGTCTTCAAGCGGGCCTGCCGGCAACGGCATCGTTTGAGTTTCTCCAGAGCTCAGCCAATCTTCAAGTTTCATGATTTCGACGGGTTCATGCTCCTTGAAGATGTCGTCTGGTTCAGGATCGGTCACGACAACAAGGCGAAGATCCGGCATATCGACACCTGTACCCTGGATCTGACGCCAGCGAGCAAGCTTATTCGTAATAAGAACGCTTGCTTGACTGTCGATCAGAATGAAAGCACAGGCTCCCGGCGTGTCGATGGCGTGAAGCGGAACGGGAACAATGCCATTTGCAAGTGCACTTTGATCCGCGCAAACGTTGTCGATGCCATTGGGCATCAGCACGGCAGCTCTGTCACCTCGCACGAAGCCGGCTTGGCACCAGGCACGGCGCCATCGCTCGATGAGATCGCCGAGGGTGCGATATGAAATACTTTCCCAGAGATTCGTTTTTCGGTCGTATTGACGCAACGCTTCCCTGTCTGCGTATTTTTCAATGCTGTTGCCTAACAATTCCGGCAGAGTCGTCAATCCGTCGAGTTCACTGGATCGGCCCATAGCGATCAAGTCCTAGTTTGGTTGCAAGATGAATGCGCCGTCGACGCACATCGATCGTTCGCAAGGACGCATGCATCCTTGCTGTATTGTGAGGATCTTAAGTCTAGCGGGACATTTCATGCTTGCGGTAGGTTGAAACCGCAAATTCAAACAACGTTTAAGCGGAGGAGGCACGCAACGCCGTCTTCAATGATTTTCAAGTAAATTAACAGAAGTGAGCATTAACTCATAAAACTATGAGCTATAGATGTGCCAGGCAGTCCTCCGCTGATAATGCCCTTCAGACCCCCTCGATTTGTTCGCGTTTCGTTTCCAGTTCTTCCCAGCGATCGTAGCTTTCCGTAAGCGCTTCACCGATTGCTTTGAGGCGCTCGTTGTCTGCTTTAATGACTTCTACGCCTTGAGCGTGATAATCCGAAGCACTCATTTTTTCTATAAGAGCGCTCTGTTCGGCTTCGAGAGTCTCAATACGTTTTGGCAACTCTTCAAGCTCTTTGTTTTCCTTGTAGCTCATCCGAAGCTTTTGGGGCTTCACTTTATTTTTCGGCTGCAGAGGAATTTCTTTTGGTTCCTGTTTTTCTGGTTCAACAGGCTGGGGGCGCTGTGCAAGCCAATCTGAATAACCGCCTACGTATTCACGCCAGCGGCCATCGCCCTCGGGGGCGAGCACTTCCGTGACAACGTTGTCAAGAAAGCGCCGGTCGTGACTAACCAAAATGATGGTGCCAGGGTAGCTCATCAGCGTTTGCTCAAGGAGCTCAAGCGAGTCGATGTCAAGATCGTTTGTTGGTTCATCAAGAACGAGTAAATTTGCGGGAAGCGCGAAGAGCCGAGCTAGCAAAAGGCGATTTCGTTCGCCGCCGGATAGCGAACTTACGGGAACTTTTGCTCTTCTTGCAGGAAAAAGGAAATCGTTCAAGTAAGCAACGATGTGTTTCTTTTGACCCGCAATTTCCACCCAATCGGAGCCTGGAGAAATGGTTTCAGCAACTGTTTTCGTCAGATCAAGCTGCTCTCGCAGCTGATCAAAATAAGCAATCTTGAGGTTGGTGCCGAGCCGGACGGAACCTGCATCGGGATCGATTTTGCCAAGCAGCAGTTTGATGAGCGTGCTTTTGCCGACGCCATTGTGACCGATTAAACCGAGACGATCCCCACGCATAAGCGTGAAGTCAAGGTTTTTAACAACGGCATGGCCGGCAAATGATTTGCAAAGGCCTTTGACTTCAGCAACGATTTTTCCGCTTTTCTCACCCGCGTCGATCTTGAGGTTGATAGATCCCATTCTTTCGCGACGTGCCGCTCGCTCACGGCGCAGTTGCTCGAGTCGGCGGACGCGTCCCTCATTGCGAGTTCTTCGCGCTTCAATGCCTTTTCGTATCCAGACTTCCTCCTGCGCCCAAAATTTATCGAATCGACGTCTAGCAATCGTTTCCGCTTCTAGCTCTTCTTCTTTTCTGGACTCAAAGGCACTAAATGAGCCTGGATAAGAGCGGAGGATGCCACGGTCGAGCTCGACGATGCGAGTGACAACGTTATCGAGAAATTGTCTGTCGTGAGTGATGACAACAAGCGATCGTTGATTTTTGAACTCCAAGCGGCACAGATTCTCGAGACGACGAATTGCTTCGATATCCAAGTGGTTGGTTGGTTCGTCCAACAGCAGGAGATCGGGTGCTTGAGCAAATGCGAGCGCGAGTGCGGCACGCTTCTTTTCTCCGCCAGATGCTTTTTTGGGAGAAAGATCAGGGTTGAGGTCAAAACGATGAAGATATTCATCAAGGCGCGCTAAACGACGCCATTGCTCGCGTTCGTCACTCGCAATATCCAGCCTTCCACGTTTAATCAGGCTTTCTCTAATTGTTTCAGCGTCCGGCAGGAACGGTTCTTGCTCTACATAGCTGACCAAGAGGCCATCCTGTTTTTGAATATCGCCGTCGTCGAGCTTAAGCTTGCTCGCCAGCACGGCGAGCATTGAACTTTTACCTGTCCCGTTCCTACCAATGAGACCAACCCGTTCTCCGCTCTCAAGGGAAAAAGCGGCATTGTCGAGAAGCGGCAGGTCGCCCCACGCGAGACTTGCATTAAGAAGAGTGATAAGAGCCATGCTGGTGTTTAAAAGCTTTGGGCAAATATGTCTCGAAGACTGCATGCGGCGTAGAGCGCACTTGCAGGTTCTGAAAACAGCGGATGGTGAAAAAATAAAGCGAAGACTAATGAGCCTGTTCGACGCCCTGTAGTTCAGAGTCTCGATTGCTGTCGCTTTCTAGGTTGAGAGAAGACAGAGTTTCGTCAGAATTTGCCGTTGAACCATTATTTGCCGGCATCGTGCCGGGCATTGCTTTGAAAGATTCATCATCTCGAAGAATCGGTGTTGCTTCCGTCGCATAGTTAGGGGCCAGAGGGGTTGAAGTGTCGCTTGAAAGAGGTCGTTTTACTGGCGGCAACATCGGTGTCGGTACGGGATCCGGAATTGTCTGCTGAGGGCTGATGATGATCGATTTGACATCAGTCCTTCGTACGTCATTAAAGATTTCATCCACTTGTACAAGTGGAGTATTCGTTTCTGCAATTGGCTTGGGGGGCTGGATGTTCGGAAGCTCGGGAGTTGAAATAAGGTCAGGAGCTACTTCAATCAAATGCCCCTCTCGAACAATAATGGTCTGCGGCGTGCGGGTCACTTCGGCAGACTGTTTCCGATCCAACTGTAGGAAGCCAGTTTCGCCATGGAACTGGATGATTTGACGCTTTATTGACCATTGCTGTGCTAGTTCGTAGGCGTCGGCGCCGAGCGCAAAAAGTCGCTTCGCTGCCAAAGAGTAAGGCATTGCCGTTTCAAAGCGAGCTTCAAAACCTTGTGCGTCATAGCGCACTATTAGAGGGCATTCGGAAAAAACGACATTTTCAAGGTCGTAGGCAAGCGCAGCAGAAGTTGAGCTTGTTCGCGGATCGCCAGGATTAGATGCGGAGGTAGCCCAGACGCGCATTTCCCGAGGAAGCCGGTTTCGAACAAGGCTTGCCGTTTGTGCATCCAGTGCCAGCAAAGATGCCTGATAAGGTGGCTCCGTTGTGGCTATTTGGGCGCGACGCTCAGCCTGGATCGCAGCAATTCTTCGCTTGAGTTGAGTGGAGCCTGCCGCATAATGCTTGCGGGCTTCCGCCGTTTTTTCTCTGTATACAAGTTCTTCTTCTTCGGTAAGTTTCGGCTCGATGCTTTTTTGTAAGGTTGGAAGTGTTTCTTCCGAAATGGTAATGACGTTGTAATTTACATGCGCAGCGGCGAGTTCCTGTTGAAATGTTTCGGCGATGCGCTGCTCCCAGGCACCTTGTGAAACCAAAATGGCGATCTGAGGGAATCCATATCGATCAGAATAGGCGGGCAGGGCTTTTACGGCCAGACGAGCAATGTATTTCGCTTCCGTTTCTGTCGAAACCGACATCATGATTAAATTGTCGGGAACAGGCGCAGACTGCGCTTGAGAAGGAATGTTGAGGGCGACGGTCGGCAGCGGAAGAGATTCTCGGGCGGCTATATTCTCTACAGCATTGCGTTCCAAGGGGCCCACGACGACGTCAGCACCAGCGGCAACGGCAGCGTCAAGCTGGTCGTCAAGGGTGGCAGTGGACGGCGCTTCAATTAAGAGGATATTGGCTGGGCGCGCACTTGTTTTGCTTGCTGCCATAAGGCCGTTGCCGACAATTTTTGCAGCAGCCATAAAAGGAGAACCGTCCTGTGGCATCAGTAGTGCGATTGTCAGAGGACGACCTGCTTCTGCAACATCCACGGGACGCAACTGCTGAATCGATTCAGTCGTCAATTTCGGGGCAGATACCGGTGCGCTTCCTTCCTGCTGTAACGAAGCGTCGGTATGCGAGATATTTTTTTGGACATTGACTGATGAAATGCCTGTTGTCGGCATAGCTGTTTCCGACAGCATTTCCGACTCAGTGCACAAGCCCAAAACGGGTAAAGTTAAAAGCACTACGCTGATACAGCGGGCAGCAATTGCCCTATTGACTTCCAACATGACTTCTCAAGCAAATATTTGGTCTGACAATTCTTTAATGGCAACAGCCGGTCTGCCGGAGCAGGATATGCCGTCGGGGGCTCTATATATGGTTGGAGTGCCCATTGGCAACCTTGGCGATATCACGCTCAGAGCGCTTTGGGTACTTTCAAGAGTCGACGCGGTGGCTGCTGAAGATACCCGAGAAACAAGAAAGTTGTTGGATCGTTTTGGACTTTCGCCCAAACTTCTTTCCGTGCGTGAGCATAACGAACGAGCTGGCGCAGAGCAAATCATCGCGCGGCTCGATGCCGGAGAAAAAGTTGCCATGGTGACGGATGCCGGAACCCCTGCTGTTTCAGATCCTGGTGCTCGGGTTGTTGACGCTGTGCTTGATGCAGGCAAGCGGGTGATTCCTATTCCTGGCGCCAGTGCGGTAGTTACAGCATTATCCGCTGCGGGGCTGCTTGGCGAAGGCTTTCGTTTCGTCGGGTTCGTCCCGCCTCAGCCAAACGCAAGACATAGCGTGCTTTCTGAGCTTGCGCATTATGAAAGACCTTTTGTACTTTATGAGGCGCCACACCGAATTATCAGTCTTCTCGAAGAATTAGGAGCAGTTTTGCAAAGCGGACGACGTGTCGTTATCGCTAGGGAACTTACGAAAAGATTTGAAACTATAACGAGGCTGCATGCTGAAGATCTTTCAGCGTGGGCACAGAGACACGATCCCAAGGGGGAGTATGTAATCCTCATTGATGAAATGCGCTCTTCGGGGGTAGGCTTAAACGAGGAGGCGCGCAAATGGTTGAATGCGCTTTCTTCGGAGCTCCC
Organism: uncultured Sutterella sp.; assembly: GCA_905213905.1. Taxonomy (GTDB): domain Bacteria; phylum Pseudomonadota; class Gammaproteobacteria; order Burkholderiales; family Burkholderiaceae_F; genus Sutterella. Next base: position 219,334 of record CAJMKD010000001.1, read on the forward strand.
TGCTTCCCGGTTGTCAGCCGTTGGTGCAAAGGCAACCGGTCTTCCCAGGCAGGTTATCTATGATTTCCTTTTGGGCAACAAACGGGATAGATAATAAGGATGGTTGTGGCTTGCCCGAGGAATTCCAATTATTAAAACTAAAGAAAGTTGGAGTCTGCACTTATGACAGATATTTCCAAAAAGAACTCGGAGATCCCTCAGCAAACCGATGAAAAAACAGCGGCAGCACCTGTTGCGCCGACTTCTTCCGATGCTAATGTTGAAGCATCTGAGAAGCGAGGGGCATCACGCACCGAAAAGCGCGAGCCGCTCTATGCCAACGAAAAAATTGATCGTCCCCCTCGTTTCCGTAACAGTCGAGACATTCTCAATCACCTTAAGGTTTCGATGACGGAGCGGGGGTATGCGCGCAAAGAAGACGTTATTAACGACATTCTTTCAGGTCAGTCGCCAGAAGATCGTGAAAGCATTCTGCGTGCGCTTCTGAGCGAATTCAGTAAGCGTCGAGGCAAAACGCAACAGGAAAAAGAGGCTGAAGACAATCAGCTCAACCCAGATTGGCCCAAGGGCGCATACCCGTATGTCAATCGCATGCGCCGAAAAGTATATGAGGCTGAAAAATATCATCTGCAGGTTGAGTTGCTGAAGCTTCAGGCTTGGGTAAAAGAGACGGGGCAACGGGTTGTTATCTTATTTGAAGGACGAGACGCAGCAGGCAAAGGCGGAACCATCAAGCGTTTCATGGAGCATCTCAATCCTCGTGGGGCACGTATCGTAGCTCTCGATAAGCCGACGGAAGCCGAGCGCGGACAATGGTATTTCCAACGCTATATTCAGCATTTGCCAACCAAGGGAGAAATCGTTTTCTTCGATCGCTCCTGGTATAACCGCGCCGGCGTCGAGCGTGTAATGGGCTTTTGCACAGACGATGAATACTACGAGTTCATGCGCGAAGTTCCTGGCTTTGAGCGCAACCTGGTTCGCAACGGCATTTATCTGATCAAGTTCTGGTTCTCCGTGAGCCGTGAAGAACAACGTCGCCGCTTCAAAGAGCGAGAAGTCTCTCCTCTTAAGCGCTGGAAGCTGTCTCCGATTGATCGAGCTTCGCTAGATCTTTGGGACAATTACACAGCAGCAAAAGAAGCGATGTTTTTCTCAACGGATACATCCGAAGCGCCTTGGACTGTCATCAAGAGCGACGATAAAAAGCGCGCTCGCCTGAATGCCATGCGTTATGTGCTGAATGCCATTCCTTATGCGCATCGTAATTTGAAGGCAGTGGGGCCCGTCAATCCTCTTATTGTTGGGCGAGCAAGCGCCATGTTTGAGACGGCAGAAAATCATGGTGGTCTTGGCGGTATCGGGATGCCGCAGGCGTACAGCTCCGATCTGCAGCCGCTGATCCTGCCGTCAGGGAAGAAGGCCGATAAGAAGTCGAAGAAGTAAATGCTACTGATGCTTTAAAAGCACAAACCGTTCATTCGCGCAGATGTGTGAATGAACGGTTTTTTTCAAATGGGGAAAGCGTTTTTGCAGCTACCTGCGGATGCAACCTCATCTTCGGACGGCAATCGGTATGAACGAACAAGCAGCCTGTTTCACGTGAAACATGTGCGATATGTTGCAGAAGCAGTGTTTCACGTGAAACAAAGAAAAGGCCCCGGAATTCCGAGGCCTGATTCCTTGACGAGCAAAGAGAGGAGAAAAGATGGCTAGGAGCGCAACGTCACTTCGCGTGTTTTTGATGAGTGAATGTTGCGGACAAGGCCACCGAGCAATTCCGAAAGCTCTTCAATCAGATTTGAGTTGGAAATAACGCCGACGATGGTGCCCTCTTCGCTGACAATTGGAAGACGGCGGATGCCGAATTCGCGCATGCGTGCCAGTGCAGTCACCATGCCCTCATTGGGTGTCGCGGTGACAACTGGCGCTGTCATGACATCCTTTACTGTTAGTTCCTCAGGATTACGCTTGCGGGCTACAACTTCAATGGCGATATCGCGGTCCGTGATCATGCCGATCGGTTTGCGATCGGCGTTGATAACGACGAGGCTCCCGACGTGCTCAGCGCGCATCTGAGCAGCGCATTCCTGAATATTCTTGTCGGCGGTGATGGTGGCCACGTCGTGGACAGCCATGTCAATGACTTTAAGAGAACGGGTACGCATCTCGTGATAACCAAAAAAGCACTCGGGCTAACTAGCCGAAACTCGGCGGTCGAGTGGTGTTGGACTGTAGTAATAAAGCGGCTTTGATTGTATCGAAAAACGAAAAATGAGGCCGTCAGTCTTCGTCAGATCTGCTGAGAATTGAGTGCTGCTTTATGACTCGGTGCTGTTCTGCTCTGCTATGCGGACAAAACGGTCGAAGCTGTAAAGCGATTTATCCATCAAATGTGATGCTGATACACGCTGCAGACTCATAAAAGTGTTGTAAACCCGACCAGGAAATTCTCGGTCCCAGCTGCGGATGAGTTCTTTGATTTCTTGTCGCTTCAAATTTTCTCCTGCCCCGCAGATGCCCTTGGCAGCAAGCGGATAACCGCGGATCTTGGCGAGCTTTTCCGTCTCCTTCTCGCGGACATATACCAGCGGACGAATGACAATGTTTTTGCCGTCGTCACTTCTAAGTTTGGGCGGCATAGCCTTGAGGCGTCCGCCATAGAAGAGGTTAAGCAAAAATGTGCTGACTACATCATCCATGTGATGACCAAGGGCAATCTTCGTGCAGCCAAGTTCGTTGGCAACGCGATAAAGAATGCCGCGGCGAAGTCGTGCGCAGAGAGAGCAGACGTTTTTGCCTTCAGGAATCAATCGCTCGATGATGGCGTTCGTATCTTGATCTTCTATGTGATAAGGAACGCCGGAAGCAGCCAGCTGTGCCTTGAGAGATTCAAGCGGAAATTGCGGGATATGCTGATGCACATTGACCGCAATGAGATCGAAGCGAATGGGCGCTCTCGCTCGCAAGGTCTTAAGCGCGTCAAGAAGCACATAGCTGTCTTTGCCGCCGCTCATCGCAACCAGCACTTTGTCACCTTCTTCGATCATGTTGAAGTCGGTAATGGCTTGTGCAGTTAGACGAACAATGCGCTTTTCCAGTTTTCTCTGTGAAACTGAGAGCTTGTTGCGTTCGGACAGTGTCATCCCTGAAGAATGGTCATTCTTCTCACGGAAAATGTCGGAGGAATCAGAGGGCAAAGGAATGATAGGGATGGCGTGGTCAATCATGAGAAGAAATAGTAGAAAAGGATGAGCCGACGCACCATTCTTCGATACCGACAGCGTCTGCGTCGGCATAGGCATCGAGTTTTGCGGAAGACAGACGAACAAGCATAACGCCGGGTAGCTCAGCAATTTTAGTGATCAGTCTGCGAACGAGCGTTTCCTGCAGGTTGGTATGGTTTGCAGTTGCTTGGCGCAAAATGCCGCTAATGAGGTCGTAGTCGAGAACGCAATTGATTTCGTCGGCGAATTTATCAACTTGTTTAAGTGTCCAGACATCGCAGTCAAGCCGCAAACGCTGACGCATCTCCTTTTCGTTGTTGTAAATGCCAATGGAGCAGGGAAGAGTCAGTCCCGAAATAAACACACGGCGACAACGGGATCGAAGGAAAGTTTCATCTGGAAAACAAAGCATCTGAATCAGTGGAGAAGGGAAAAAAGCAAGGTTTTGAGCAGCGAAGCCTCTAAAATGACAGCATCATGCGATGGGCAATAGTCATTTTTATTTTTTTAATCGTCATTCTGACGAGCATTCCGACGCTTCGGCGTTTCGGCGTAGGCCGACTGCCAGGAGATCTTAGCTTCAAGATCTGCGGGCGTCAGATTGAATTGCCGTTCATGAGCACGATTTTGTTGTTCCTGGTGGCTGTGTTAGTAGGGAGGCTTCTCTAGCGAGTTCCAAGCCTTAACAACCGCATCTTTTCGCGCATTAAAAACCGCTGAGGGTATGGTTTTCGGGTCCTTTTGTGCTTTGGCAATAGCACCTGCATCGATGCTTCGCCATGCGCAGAAAGCAGCTTGTATGCGCTGTTCCTGAAGAAGCGCATGCGAAGCAGCCGCGTCGGCTAGCACGAGCCGACGATACCGCAGCAGTTCAGTCATGCGTTCCGGACGGCGCAACGCATCTGCTTTTAAGAAAATCGAGACGGCATCATTGGGCTCATCAAGCCGCTTTAAATCGAATTCAATGCGCTTGAGGACTTCGGCAAAGCTCAGATTTTCGGCGCTTGCTCGAATGGAGCCAAGGAACTGCCGAATACATTTGTCGTCAGGAAGACTGGAAACAAGTGCCGCAAAGCGTGCAGGCATCGACAGTCTTTCGCGAACGGTGATGTGTAGCGCACGTCGTGCTGGAGCATCGAAGGAAAAGTTTGGATAAAGGCGTTGCCAGAATCCGCAGGCGGATAACACATCCAACATGCGGCATGGGACGGGCGTTGCAAGCCCTTTTGTTAATTCTGCCAAGACGCGCTCTGGAACAAGAGCGTCTGCTTCGCCCGCGGCTACCATGGAGCGCATCAGCGACATAGTTTCGGGAGCAATTGAAAAAGACGGAAACTTTGCGGCAAAACGTGCGAGGCGAAGAATTCGAACAGGATCCTCCGCAAAAGCGTCGCTGACATGACGGAGAATGCGGGCCTTAAGATCATTCACGCCTCCGTATGGATCAATTATCTTGCCCGTTTCTGTCATGGCAATCGCGTTGATGGTCAAATCACGCCGTCGAAGATCTTCTTCGAGCGTCACATCAGGAGCGGCATGGAAAACAAAACCGTGATAGCCGGGAGCTGTTTTCCGTTCGGTACGGGCAAGTGCGTATTCTTCATGAGTCTTAGGATGAAGGAATACGGGGAAATCTTCTCCTACCGGTAAAAAACCTCTGCGGATCATGCCTTCCGGCGTTTCTCCGACAACAACCCAGTCACGATCATTGGGCTGATTCGCTTCGCCGAGTTTGTTTAAAAGACGGTCTCGAACGTAGCCGCCAACGGTGAAGATTTGCATGGATGAACGGGCAGTGTCAGGGAATGTTGGGGTTGGTTGCATAGCTTGGATGAATGCGTCCGATGAAGGAAGTGAAATTTTTGATCGGATTGCCAAGAAGAACACTATATGTGAGCGTGTTTGAGAGAACGTTTTTCACATAGCCGCGCGTTTCGTAATATGGGATAGTTTCAATGAAAACTGCACTCTCCGTGCTTTCAGAAAGCGCTGCTCGCCAGCTTCTGGCTTTAGCGGGGCCGGCATTGTAAGCTGCCGTGGCAAGTACATAGCTCGAATCTAAGTCAGCAAAAAGCATGTGCAGATAAGCACTGCCGAGGACTAAATTCATTTCTAGCCCTGTGAGCAAGCTTCGATCATATGCGGAAACGCCTAGCCGTTTGGCTAGCCAATCGGCTGTTGCTGGCATGACTTGCATGAGTCCCTGTGCTCCAACCGAGGAGCTGACCATTGGGATAAAACGCGATTCTTGACGAATAAGACCGTAGATCCAGGCAAGCGAAATTTGTTGAGCCTGGCTCACGCGTGAAAAAAGGGCGTAGTGCGGCATTGGGTAGCGTTGGCGAATATCTACGATATCGTGGCCCGAACGCAAACTTGTATTGATCATGCGGTGAATGAGGAGCTTTTCCTTGGCATAGGCAGCTAGAACAACAAAATCGCGATCCTTTAGAGTACGGGCACCCCAGTTCCACTCCTTATGTCCCTCTATGTAGAGATGCATGCGATAAAGTGCGCGTGCACGAGCCAAGCTCGGATCTTTTTCCCAAGCTTCAATTTCCTGCGATTGGGGAGGATTTTTGATGGAAGATCCCAGTGCGTAAGGTCTGTGAAGCGCGTCTGCAGCTAATTTCCCGTAAAACGTGTAATTACCCGCAATGCGCTCGAATTCGTGCTTTGCTTGTCGTTCGAGTCCGCGGGCAGCGAGTGCGCGTCCTCGCCAGTAAACCCAGGTTTCATCCGCACGAAGCGAATCAGGCATTTCATCGATGATTTTATTGAGCGAATACCAATTGCCGGCTCGAAGCGCAGCACGTGCATACCAAGCAACGAGTGCTTTTGCATCTGATACGAGTAAAGGGCGAGTCTCAAAAGCACGACCCGCTTTTCGATACCAGCTGAAGGCTTTGTCCTCAAGCTTGACCGTACCTGAATAACCAATTCGCATCCAAACAAGCGAGCGCCAGAATGCACTTGCCTTACGATCCAGGCATTTGCTTGCAATTTCTGCCGCAAGTTCGGGTGACGTACGAGAAAGACGCAGTGCTGCAAAGACACCTAATCGAGCATGCAAAGAGGACAAATCTTTCTGTTTACGAAACCATTCGATAGGGTTGTCTAAAATTGAGCCTAGTGATGCAATTGACGCAGGGAGTTCCGGTCTCGGTACATCTGCGAGCACACGCTTGACCTCATCCCATTTTCCTCGCTGCATTAGAAGAATGACTCGTGGCCATGCCCAGCTTCGATCGCGTTTAACGATCGCTTCTCCAAGCGTGCGGTAGGCGTCCGAAAGCGGGTTCACGGCATCCCGATAAAGAGTCTTTGCGGATTTAAGCAGTTCTGGTTTCGGGGGGGTGTCAGGCGTGCCGAGTGCATAAAATGCATGCCAAGCGGCCAGATCTGAATCCTTTTGATGCCAGACGAGCAGGTCGTAGAAAAAATCGAAGCGTTCGGCATTCATGCGGCTTGCCATTAGTCGCAGATATTGAAAAGCAGCTTCTTCTCCGATGTATTCACCCCGATGAAGCTCAATGAATCGCTCGAAGTTGTAAGCCACTTCAGGAGCGTCTGGTTGAGCCCTCAACGTCAGTACCAACGTCCAAAGCTCGACGTAGTCCTTGAGCAGATGCTTCGAAAGTAACGGCGAAAGTTCCTTAAGCGCAGCGATATCGCCGTGGACATAGGCATCCTTGGCCGCTAAGAAGACGTTATCAAGCGGTTCTGGCGGCATCGCATAAAGCGCGATGTCGAGGGGATCCACGGCGGGCAGATCAAGCAGTTCCGCCGTTAATTGGCCTGCGGCATCAGCTGCTTCTGCTGCAGCTGCGATATTGAATGTTCGTTCAAAGAAGGGCTCCCGCACAGAAAAAGCTTGATCAACAGCGCGGATGACGTCAGCAGGGTTAACCATGGCTGCTGACTCAGTGATGATGGGAGCGTCTATTTCTGCTTCTCTTAGCGATTGCAAGCGTTCTGCAATCGTAATGGGGACAAGCCGCCTGGGAATAAGACGCCGTCTGGGCATGGATGTCGAGGTTGCTGAATCCGTATCTGTATCAGATGCGACTGCGTTCTTAAGGGACAGCTCTTGTTGGTCTTCCTGGCTGAAGAGCGAAAGAATGTTGAACCAGCCGTCCGATTCGATTTCGACAGCCTCCTTATCTGTGCTTGGGGGAATCTGCGTCTCTGCAGCTTGCGACGAACTAGCCGTGGCAGCAGCGAGCGCAAAAAACGCACAAAAGGCAGTAACACGTAGCGGGAACGACACAGGCATCCAAGCTTCGGCTAAGAAATAGAAGTAGTAGGTATTGCCCGTTAATATAGCGGCACCTTGCAGGGAAGATTTCGAGAGAAGGAGAATTGAAAATGTCTGAAGCAAAAAATACGATGCGCCGTGCACTGCGTGTGCGACGCAGCGATGCACTTATCGATGCGGAAGAAAAAATCGTAGGTAAGCTGGCTCGCCTTCTCTCTGGAAGATTCGAAGACGCAGCAGAAGAACGCTTATGTGAAAAGCTGAACGCTTCGCGGGTAATAGGGATTTACTCGCCGCTTTTGGGGGAGCCGGACTTGCGCGGCATTTTCTGCGATTGGCTTGAACTTGGTGACAATCGCGCATTGGCGCTTCCATTTATTGATGCCGACGATATGATGAGCTATCGACAGTGGGATCCGAACGCTGACGGAAACATCTGCCGTGATGCTAAAGGCATCATCTCTTCAACGGGGCATGGTGTATCCCCGGATTTTCTTGTGATTCCCTGCGTTGGCTATTCTGACAGTTGTCATAGACTTGGCAATGGCGGCGGTTTTTTTGATCGCTACATAGCACGGATGCGGAGAGAGGAACAGAATGGGAGGGTAGCCTTCCTCTGCGGGGTTGCGCTGGAAGCCTGCTGTGTGCAGCTAGAGCTTTTTGAATCGTGGGACGAGCCGCTGGACTGCATCCTGACCGAAGAAAAAGTTCGTTTTCACAACGCAATGATCAAAATCTGAAGGGCGCGAAAAAAGCCGCTGGGATATAAACCCGCGCGGCTTTTTCTAATGATGGCTGCAGAATCGCTTGAGTCGATGCAGCTCAATGCTCATTAATAACGGTAGTTTTCCGACTTGTAGGGCCCTTCCTTCGGCACGCCGATGTATGCGGCCTGCTCGTCAGTGAGCACGGAAAGTTGAGCATTGAGATTGGTAAGCTGCAGACGCGCTACCTTTTCGTCAAGAATCTTCGGCAGGATGTAAACCCCCACCGGGTAACGGTCGGTATGGCAGAAAAGTTCGATCTGTGCAAGCGTTTGATTCGCAAAAGAGGAGCTCATTACATAGGAGGGATGGCCCGTTGCGCAACCGAGGTTGACAAGACGGCCTTCGGCAAGAAGCGTAATGCGATTGCCTGAGGGCAGAATGATGTGGTCTACCTGAGGCTTGATGTTCTCCCAACGGTACTTCCGCATCGACGCCACGTCGATTTCACTGTCGAAATGACCGATGTTGCAGACGATGGCTTCATTCTTCATGGCGATCATGTGATCGTGAGTAATGACGCGAACGTTGCCTGTTGCGGTAACGAAGATGTCAGCCTTGTCTTTCGCGTAATCCATCGTTACAACGCGATAGCCTTCCATGGCCGCTTGAAGTGCGCAAATTGGGTCGATTTCGACAACCCAGACCTGTGCAGACAGTGCACGAAGGGCTTGTGCGCAGCCTTTACCCACATCGCCGTAGCCTACGACGACTGCAACTTTGCCTGCCACCATAACATCGGTTGCTCTCTTGATGCCGTCAACAAGCGATTCTCGGCAGCCGTAGAGGTTGTCAAATTTCGATTTCGTCACTGAATCGTTGACGTTGATGGCTGGCACCTTTAGTTCGTTGCGCTGATGCATCTGATAGAGGCGATGCACGCCTGTCGTGGTTTCTTCCGTAATGCCCTTGATATGCGAGAGGCGAGAGGAATACCAATGCGGGTCAAGATCGAGATGCTTGCGAATTTCTGCAAAGAGCGCTTTTTCCTCATCGGATGTCGGCTGATCGAGAACACTGCGGTCTTCTTCGGCGCGGGCCCCCAGATGCAGAAGCAGCGTTGCATCGCCGCCATCATCAAGAATCATGTTCGAGAAGCCGCCGTCAGGCCACTCGAAAATGCGGTGCGTATAGGCCCAGTATTCCTCAATCGTCTCGCCTTTCTTGGCAAAAACAGATACGCCGTCTTGAACAATGGCTGCAGCGGCGTGATCCTGCGTTGAAAAGATGTTGCAGCTCGCCCAGCGAACTTCTGCGCCGAGGGCCGTTAACGTCTCAATCAAAACGGCCGTTTGAATGGTCATATGAAGAGAACCAGAGATGCGTGCGCCCTTAAGCGGTTGAGTGGCAGCGTATTCTCTGCGAATAGCCATCAAGCCAGGCATCTCAACTTCTGCAATCTGAATTTCCTTTCGGCCCCAATCGGCGAGGCTCAGATCAGCAATAACGTAATCATTGGCGCTCATTGTGCGTCCTCAGAAAGTAGTCAGGGGATGAGCGCCGTTAGAGAAAGCCGATTCCTGTCGAGCCTGGCGAAGCCTGAAGTTTTTCGAAGCAAAAAACTTCCTTGATTCGTCGCAGCGCTCCTCGACAGACGGAATAAAAAAAGCGGCGGCTATTATAGGCCGCCGCTAGGGGACTGTAGTAATCGATAGTTAGTGAGCGCTTACTTTTCGCAATTCTTATTCAACAGCAAGCATCTTGAGCGCGTTCTCTATATCGGATTCGACAACATCCTCAAGTTTTGTAACGGGGGCATCAGCAAGTGAGGCGATTCCTTCAGACTTGAGGCGACGGATCCAAAGGCCGGCTTCCCGTCCCGATTCAAAACCTTTTGAGACAAGCAATTCTCTGCCAGCGGCAACAAGCTTGAAGTAAAAGAGTCCGTCCTTTTCGCGATATTGCTTAATCATGACATCCGCTTGCGCCTTCTTCTGCTTTTTTTTCGTACTTGCGGCAGATACTGGCTCCGTGAAGCTCCTGAGGCCGACGGCATGCATAAGGTCGCTCAGGAATGGCGTGGCGATGGCGCGAGCTTTTTGAGCGCCAGCCTGCAAAATATCTTCAAGTTGTGCTGGGTGGGCCATTAGGGTTTCGTAACGAACACGCATCGGGCCGATTTCTGCATCAATCTTTTCAGCAAGACGCTTTTTGGCTTCACCCCAGCCTAGTCCGTCAATCAACTCCTGACGGAATCTCTGCGTTTCTTCTGGCGTAGAGAAAGCTTGATACAGCACGGCAAGTGAAGAACTGTCAGGATCCTTAGGTTCGCCAGGGAGCCGACTGTCGGTAACAATGCGAGAAATTGCCTCATCAAGCGCCTTTCGTCCGCCTTCAAAAAGAGGAATGACATTGTTGTATGACTTGCTCATCTTGCGGCCGTCCAGGCCGGGAAGAACCTCAACGGCGCTGCCGCCAGTTGCCTGCGGCATGACGAAGAACGGCTTGTCTGCAGGCGCATACAAATTGTTGAAGCGCTGCGCAGCATCTCGAGCCATTTCAAGGTGCTGAAGCTGGTCGTGTCCGACAGGTACTTCATTAGCGTTGAACATCAGAATATCTGCGGCCATCAGCACCGGATAGCAGAAAAGTCCCATTGAAACATCTGCGTCGGGGTCGCGTCCGGCTGCTGTTGCCTGGTCAACTTTGGCCTTATAGGCATGAGCACGATTCAGAAGCCCCTTAGCCATGACGCATGAAAGAAGCCAGTTGAGTGTGGGGATTTCTGGAATATCGCTCTGACGATAGAAAACGACGCGTTCAGGGTCTAAGCCGCAGGCGAGCCATGTTGCCGCAATCTGCATACGGCTGCGCTCAATGCGGACTGGATCCTGACATTTAATGAGCGCATGCAGGTCGGCGAGAAAGAAGAAGCTTTCGACATCTGGATTCTTGCTGTCGCGGATAGCCGGCCGGATGGCGCCGACGTAATTGCCGATGTGAAGTGTGCCGGTCGTATTGATGCCGGTGAGCACGCGTTTTTTCATAATGAATGCGTCGAAACGAATTGCTTGAGTAACCGAAAGTTGGTTCTGGAACAAAGTTGAGATATTACAACGGTCGCTTGGATTTGGTTTTTTGCAACGAATCTGTTCGGGTTTGGCGCTAAGCATTGAATGAGAAGGCCGGTGCGGCACATTCAAGCACCGCACCGGCCTTCTCTTCCTAGTTTCTAAGCTGACTGTTTAAAACAAAACTGGAACGCAGTCAAACTGAGAAAGGAAACATCCTTAAAGTCCCGCTTGGGCGCGCAAAGTGGCAGCCTTATCGGTCTTTTCCCAAGTGAACTCCGGTTCTTCGCGGCCGAAATGACCGTAAGCAGCCGTCTTCGAATAGATCGGACGGCGAAGATCGAGCATTTTGATGATGCCGCGAGGACGCAGATCAAAGTTTGCGCGAACAAGTTCAGCGAGCTTGGCATCGCTCACTACACCTGTGCCGCGGGTAAAGACAGTGATGTTCATCGGCTCAGCAACGCCGATGGCATAGGAGACCTGGACGAGACAGTATGTGGCAAGGCCTGCAGCGACGATGTTTTTGGCGACATAGCGGCAAGCATAGGCAGCCGAACGATCGACTTTGGTCGGATCTTTGCCGGAGAAGGCGCCGCCGCCGTGCGGACAATAGCCGCCGTAAGTATCGACAATGATCTTACGACCCGTGAGACCGCAGTCGCCCTGCGGGCCGCCCACAACGAATCGGCCGGTTGGATTGATGAGGAACTTCGTGTCCTTCAGCCATTCGGCAGGCATGACTGGGCGGATGATTTCTTCAATGATGGCTTCATTGAACTCGGGTTTCATCTTGCTGCCGAGCGACATTTCGGGCGCATGCTGTGAAGAAATGACGATCGTATCGGCTGCAACGGGAACCCCGTCGCGATAGCGCAGCGTCACCTGGCTTTTGGCGTCAGGACGCAGGAAAGGCAGTGTCCCATTTTTGCGGACGAGCGATTGACGCTGCATGAGCTGATGCGCATAGTAGATCGGCGCAGGCATGAGTGTCGGCGTTTCCGTGCAGGCGAAACCAAACATGAGGCCCTGGTCGCCAGCACCCAGATTAAGTTCATCGTCGCAAGCTTTGTCGACACCCTGCTTGATGTCTTGAGACTGCTTGTCATAGCCGACAAGAACCGCGCAACCTTTATGGTCGATGCCATATTCGGTGTTGTCGTAGCCAATGCGCTTCAAAACACCGCGAGCAAGATCAATGTAATCAACGTTGGCGTTGGTGGTGATTTCACCTGCGAGAACGACCAATCCGGTCGTGCAGAGAGTTTCAGCGGCAACTCGGCTGAGAGAGTCCTGTTCGATACAGGCATCAAGAACTGCATCGGAGATCTGATCGGCCACCTTGTCCGGATGACCTTCGCTGACAGATTCCGAAGTAAAAAGATATTCGCTGGCCATTTCGCCAATGCTCCAAGTAAGGAATGAAAGGCAGCGCCTAACGCAGTGGCTCAAAGGGTTCCGTGCGACAGACGCTTTAGCGGTATTTCGGTTCGCCCCGCAAGTTGTCTTCTTAACTCGGCGATCCGCGAATCATACTGCGACGAACGCTGACTTTCTACTCCCCAGCAGTGCGTTTTTTGTTCGCTTCAACGGAATTTGCTGTAATCGAAGGTTTAAAAATACAAAGAAATCAAGTAATAACTGAGTTAAAGAACTTCTTTAAAATGATACTTTTGAATTGAAAATCTTCGGGCATACACATGCATTTGTTGATGCAGTTGCTGTCGAAGCTTCCGCTTCGTGTTCTGCAGCTTCTTGGTGCGGTGATCGGCGAGTGTGCATTTTGGCTCGCTCCGACCTATCGACGTCGAACGCGTGCGAATCTGCGGGCGGCTGGATACGATGACAAGCATCTTTTCGCGAGCGTCGGTCGCAACGCTGGGCGCCAGGCGATGGAGAGCATTTGGGTTTGGTACCGCCCCGTAGAGGAGGTGCTTCGGAAAGTGCGCGTAACACCGCATGCCGCAGAACTTATCGGCACAGCGATGCGAAGCAATCGTCCTATTGTTTTCATGACGCCGCACGTAGGTTGTTTTGAAGTGCTGCCGGTTTGGCTTGCCGGAACATTTTTCAAGGAAACGGGCCGCAACATCACGATTCTTTATAAGCCGCCGAAAAAAACGGTTTTACGCAGACTCGTTGGTGAGGCGCGGCAGGCTCCAGGTATTGAAGCGGTGCCGACCAACTTAAACGGTGTTAAGCGGGTCATTCGAAATTTACGAGCAGGCCATACATTCGGAGCTCTTCCGGACCAGGTTCCTTCGCGGCATGGGGACGGTGTCTGGGCAACTTTTTTCGGTAGGGCTGCGTATACGATTACGTTGCCTGTCAAGGTGGCTGCGCAGTTTGAAGCTGTTCGAATTTTTGCATGGGGTACCCGACAGTCGCATGGTTGGACGATTGATGCCGAGGAATGGCGCGAGCCGCTCTCCGGGGATGGACGCCAGGATGCCGAGGCGATGAATCGTCATATCGAGGGCATCATTCGCCGGATGCCTTCGCAATATGCGTGGAGCTACAACAGGTACAAGTGCCCAAAGGGCATCAAGCGGCCGGCAGAATCAGCTTCCGCACAGGACAAGTGAGACAATGAATAACTTTTTCGCTCGCATGTGGGTGGCGCTCGTCAAGCGTCTTCACGGCGTTTCCATGCCAATGCGCTGGCGACTCGCTCGTATTGCCGCTGCTATTCTCTGGTTCGCTGTTCCTAAGCGCAGACACGTTATTTTGACGAATCTGCGTCTTTGCTTTCCAGAGCTTACCGAGGATGAGCGTATCGCACTTGCTAAACGGGTTTATGTTCGTCTTGGTCGAGCGGCTATTGACCATGGGACGCTGTGGATGGGGTCGGCCGAGGAGATTCAGTCTTTCGTTCGCTTTAAAGGTCTCGAGCATCTTCTAGATCCTCAGAATCGCCCGACCATTTGCGTTTCGCCGCATTTTGCCGGACTCGATGCGGCAGGCATCGCGCTCAACACTTATGTGCGCGGCGTGTCGTTGTACCAAAAGCAAAGCAATCCCGTCTGGGATGAAGCCTTGCTCAAGGGGCGATTGCGCTTTTCTAATCCTGTGCTTATCCCAAAAAGCAATGGCAGTGATTTGCGGCCTGTCATTCGTGCGATGCGGAAAGGGCTGCCGTTTTATTACCTGCCAGATATGGATCACGGCCGCCGCAATTCCGTTTTCGTTCCGTTTTTCGGCATTGAAGCGGCAACCATACCGATGGTTTCACGGCTGTCGAAAGTGATGAAGGCCAAGGTTCTCTGGTGTTTTGCCACGATGACCGAAGATGGGTATGAAGTGGAGATCAGCGCGCCGTTGCAAAATTTTCCGACGGACGATCCGGTTGCCGATACGGCGCGCCTCAACAGAGAGCTAGAGACACATATCCGACTTCATCCCGATCAATATCTTTGGGTGCATAGACGCTTTAAGACACGCCCTGAAGGCGAATCTTCCGTGTATTGATCTCCGAGTTTCGGTGAGTCGAAATGAAACAACTGCCTTTCAGCAAAATGCAGGGTGCAGGCAACGACTTCGTCGTGCTTGATGCCATGAAGGAAATGCCGCCGGTTGATGCGGCTTTTATTCGGAGATTAGCCGACAGAAAATTTGGCGTCGGTTGTGATCAAGTGCTACTGCTTTCGCCAGTAAATAACGATGCAGAAGCGGACTTTCGCTATCGAATCTTCAACAATACAGGGGAAGAAATCGAACAGTGTGGCAACGGCGCGCGATGCATTGCGCGTTTTGCTGTTCTCAAAGGGTATGCTCACGGTCCGGTCATTCGGCTTCGCGTGAAGAATGGCATTATCAGCGTTACTGCAGAAGCCGATGGCGAGCGCATGACAGTTGATATGGGGGCTGCGAAGCTCGATTATGCCGACATTCCTTTTGATCCAACTGGTTTTGCACGACGTCGTTCGGGCGGCATTATGCAGTATGGGTTATGGCAGGAAGAAAAAGGTGACTTCCTGTGGTTCAGCGTTGTTAATCTCGGGAATCCTCATGCAGTGATCTTTATCGACGGCAACGTTGCGGACGTCAATCTCCAGGACCTCGGACCGCGTGTGCAGAACTGCGGCCACTTCCCCGAGGGTGTCAATGTGAGTTTCGTCGAGCCGCTGAGCCAATCGCAAGCTCGCATCCGCGTCTATGAGCGAGGATCAGGCGAGACGCTTGCTTGCGGAACAGGTACCTGTGCAGCGTTCATTGCCGGGCGTCTTCAGGGGCGCTTTGGTCCAGAGACGATGTTTCATGCCCGCGGCGGAGACCTTTTCTGTCGGAGTCGTACTTCACTTGAGAGTGTCATGCTGACGGGGAACGCTTCCGTAGTTTTTGAAGGTTTTTTCCCTATTTATGATTGAGACGGTGCTTGCGGTAATAGGCCGTCCGAACGATTTTTTAAAAGAAGAAAATGAACAGTCTAATTCTTAAGAAAGACAAGGAAAAATCGCTACAACGGCGCCATCCTTGGGTCTACGACACTGCCGTCAAACGAGTTGAAGGCTCCCCCGTTTCTGGCGAAACCGTTGCGATTCGTGCAGCAGATGGGCGCTTTCTTGCATGGGCGGCTTATTCTCCGGCTTCGACGTTGCGTGCCCGTTGCTGGTCGTTTCGTGAGGACGAAGCGATTGATGAAATTTGGTTCGAAGAGAAAATCCGTAATGCAGTTTCCGCACGTGAAGCGCTTCGTAAACGGACTTCAGCTGTTCGGCTTATCTTCGGTGAAGCCGATCAGCTTCCCGGACTGATTGTCGATCAATACGGCGATTTCCTCGTGACGCAGTTTCAGTCGGCTGGCGTTGAAGCGCATCGTGATCTAATCGCTGACCTGCTCATAAAAACAACAGGAGCGCGGGGGATATTTGATCGCTCGGATGCAGCGACTCGCCGCCGCGAAGGGCTTGAGTTGCGCACCGGCTTGCTTCGCGGAGAAGAGCCTCCCGCAGAAATTGAAGTGGTTGAGGACGGAGTGCGCTACGGCGTTGATGTTCGGGTCGGACACAAAACGGGTTTTTACATCGATCAAAGAGAAAGCCGTCTAACTGCTCAACTTGCTGCAGAAGCGTTTCGTCGCAAGCACGGTCGAGGCATGCGCGCATTGAATTGCTTCTGCTATACAGGCGGATTTTCTCTTGCCCTGCTCAAGGGGGGCGCCGATGAGGTTGTTTCCGTCGATTCTTCACAAGAAGCGCTCAAAATGGCAGAGCGTAATGCGCAACGCAACGGCTTTGCGCCGGAGCGAGCTAAGTGGGTTTGCGACGATGTATTCGATGCGTTGCGCCGTTATCGAGATGCTGGTGAAAAATTCGACCTTGTGATTCTGGATCCACCGAAGTTTGCATCAAGTCACTATCATGTCGATCGCGCTGCGAGAGCCTATAAGGATATCAATCTCAATGGCCTGCGCTTGCTAGCGCCAGGCGCAGAGCTGTTCACCTTTTCTTGTTCAGGTGCTATCGACGTTGAACTATTCCAAAAGATCGTTGCCGGGGCTGTTATTGATGCCCGCGTCAACGCTTGGGCTGTCGGTCGCTTTGGCGGTGGAGAGGATCATCCGTTGCTGATGACTTATCCGGAAGGTGAGTATCTCAAAGGCCTTCGCCTTTGCGTTCGTCCCTGAGTTTTCAAAGATCAAAGACGCGCGAAGTTTTTTTGGGTTATGCAGAGGTTTTCATCATGGTGGTAGAAGAACCGCAGGAACCGGACATCCCGGTAACTATTCTCACGGGTTTTCTCGGAGCGGGGAAAACGACTCTTTTGAATCGTATTTTGTCAGAGAACCACAAGTACAAAATTGCGGTCATTGAAAACGAATTCGGACCCGAAAACATCGATAACGATCTGATCGTCAATACGGATAAAGAGCAGATTGTTTCGATGAATAACGGATGCGTTTGCTGCACAATTCGCGGAGACTTGTCACGTGTTCTCACGGATTTGCGACACAAGCGCGACCGCGGAGAAATCGGGTTTGATTATGTCGTGCTTGAGACGTCGGGCGTAGCCAATCCAGGACCAGTCGCACAAACCTTCTTTATGGACGATGCTGTCGCGCCCTTCTTCCGTCTTGACGGCGTTGTGACGGTTGTAGACGCTAAGTACGGCAACGATACGCTGGATCAAGAGGCTGCGGCTCGAGATCAAGTTGGTTTTGCCGACCGTATTCTGCTTTCGAAATGCGATCTTGTCAGCGAGGAAGATGTAGAAGCGCTGGAGGCACGGCTGCGTCAAATGAACGCGCGTGCGCCGATTCGCCGCGTCAATATGGGTGAGTGCCCCGTGTCTGAAGTTTTGGACATTACGGGCTTCAACATGAATGACGTGCTTGATGTTGATCCGGCGTTCTTTAATGATGATCATCATCACCATCATCACAATGACGACATTCACACTTTTGTTTACGAAACGGATAAGCCTTTTGATCCCGTAAAGTTTGAGCGGTACATCATGTCTCTGACGAGCGTGTACGGGCCTGATCTACTTCGCTACAAGGGTGTTTTGTGGCTTGTTGGTTCCGAATTCCGTGTTGCATTCCAAGGCGTGCATATGCTTGCCGTCTCTGATGTGTTAGGACCGTGGGGCGACAGGAAGCGTTTCTCGAAGTTGGTTTTCATCGGTAGAAATCTTCCGGAGGATGCTATTCGCGCCGGGCTTAAAACTTGCGAAGGCAAAACGGAGTGAGCATGGGGAGCAGCAAAAAAGTAACGATCCTTTGTGGCAGAATGCCCAATTATTCGCTATAAAGCCTCCTTGCTTTTTTGTCCCGCCGTTTGCGGTGGATCTGAGCGTTGCGTCGTCTAGAACTGCGATGTGCAGCCTCAGGCGCCGCAATCGGCTCTACAGCTCAAGCAGCGTATAAGGATGACGACAATGGCCGCAAAAAAACTACTTACGGCGGAAGAAATCCTGCAGATGTCCGAAGACGATTACATGAACGATCGTCAGCTCGAATTCTTCCGTCATCGTCTGTGCGAAATGGAGGCAGAACTCCGCGCCAATGCCGATCAGACGACAGTTAATCTCCGTGAGACTACGGTTGCACCTGACCCGGCCGACCGCGCAACAATCGAAGAAGAGCATGCACTCGAGCTGCGTACGCGAGATCGCGAACGCAAGTTGCTCAAGAAGGTGCAGGCCGCTATCAAGCGCATCGATGATGGTGATTATGGCTACTGCGAAGAGACGGGTGACCCGATTGGTGTGGCTCGACTGATGGCTCGCCCAACGGCTACGCTATCGCTTGAGGCGCAGCAGCGCCGCGAGCTCAAGCAGAAGATGTACGGCGACTGATTAGGTCCGTAGCATTTTGAAATGGACGGAACACGGCTTAGGCGTCAAATAAGGCGCAAGGCCGTGTTTTTTTATGTTTTGGGTGGATCGGAGAGAAAAATGAATGAGATGATGCCGAAGCACGCTGGCCGGTTGCGGCGAAAACCAAGAGCAATAGGGTTGCCCAAACTTTGGTTCATTGACCTGGACGATACGCTTTTTGAAGCGTCTGGTGGAATGCTGCATGCGATCCATCTGCGAATGAATGACTTTATTTCGAAGCGTCTCGGCATAAGTTGGGAAGCGGCAGGTGCGTTGCGGACTGCTTACTGGTCTCAGTATGGGTCGACGTTTCTCGGCATGTGGAAAAATCACGGCATCGATCCCAGAGAGTTTCTTCCTGCAACACATGACTTCGACTTCCGTCCGTTTATCCAATATGCAGGCGATCCGAAATCAGATTTGAGAAGGGTGCCGGGGAAGCGCATAGTGTTCACCAATGGCCCTCGCAACTATGCGGATGCTGTGCTTGCAGCGCTTGGTATGCGCGACTTTTTCGACGACGTAGTTACGAGTTCCGATATGCGGCTTTTTGGCGTTTGGCGGCCGAAGCCCAGCGCCGACATGTTGTTGGCCGTATGTGCTCGTGAGGGCGTGCGCCCTTCTCAAGCAGTACTGGTCGATGACAGCCTCATGAATCTTAAGTGCGCAAAACGTATTGGTTTACGTACTGTATGGTGTACGGGGTATCGAAGCCGGAACGGTAAGCTTTCAAACCGAAAAGCACCGCTTTATGTCGACAGACAAGTCACGCACATCCGAGAGTTGAAGCACTGTTTTCAGCCATTAACAGAGGAGGGGCTGCAAACTGGACAGTCTCTGCGTTTGCCGAAACGAATGGTTTGAAAATCCATCGTTAAAAGATCTACAAGCAACAACCGACCGACAAGCGAAGAACCGATGCCGGCGGCAATTTTGATTGCTTCACTTGCCTGAAGCAATCCGATCAGGCCGGTAATCGGCGTGAAAACGCCGTATTGTGCTGCTTTTTGATCGTTTTCAGAGACGTCATCTTCGAAAAGGCAACGATAACAGGGGGAGTTTGGATCTCGGAAATCAAAGACCGAAAGCTGACCGCTGAAACGTAAAGCTGAGCCGAAAACCAGGGGCTTGCGTAATTCGGCTGCGCACCGGTTGATGAGTTGGCGTGAGGCAAGGTTGTCCGTGCAATCAAGGACGACATCTGCATTTGCCATGACGGCACATAGCTCTGCATGCGTTGACATGCACCGCGCAATGGCCGTAACTCGCACTTCCGGATTAAATCGCGGCAGAGCTCGAGCGGTATTTTCAGCTTTATTACATCCGACGTCTTCAGCCGAATGCAACAGTTGTCTCGAAAGATTCGATACGCTCACCTCATCGTGATCGGCCACGATGAGGTTTGCGGCGCCGGATGCGGCAAGATACATAAGGGCAGGCGATCCGATGCCGCCCGCGCCAATCACAAGAAAGCGCGTTTGAGCAATAGCGGCCTGACGTTCTGGCCCCATTTCTTTCAGGTCGATTTGTCGGCGAAGTCTTTCGCGAAGTGTGCTCGTGAGCATCTTGCCTTCTATCAGGACAACGGGTTAATCGGCTTTTTAAGGCTTCTTAGCCTTCTCTTCGGGGGTCTTCTCCGCCTTTGCTGCTTTCAGCTTTTTTTCCTCTGCTTTCAGTTTCTTTACAACTGAAATAGGCTTTCCGCGATATTTTGACTCAACCACAGGCTTGCCTTGCAAGTAATTGACAGCCTGCTGAAGCTGCCAATCCTTTTCGTCGCCGAACATGTATTGGTAGTCAGGCGCTTCTGCGGCATCATTGTCATCGTATGGCAAATCCTCTGCTCGAGCTTTCTTTTGCTTTTCATCGATCTTTTTATCCCCTTCGTTCACGAGGTGATGAGCAAGATCGGCTTCGCGAATCTGGAAGGACGGATAGTTTCCTTCGGGTGTGTCGTCGACATAGATGTCGGGCTCAATGCCGCGCGCCTGAATAGAACGACCCGAGGGCGTAAAGTAGCGTGCTGTTGTGAGCTTAACGCCTACGGTTTTATCGCCAAAAGTCATCGGCAAGATGGTTTGGACGGAGCCTTTGCCAAAAGAGCGATCCCCCATAAGCGTGGCGCGCTTATGATCTTGGAGCGCGCCGGCGACAATTTCTGAGGCCGAAGCAGACGACGAGTTGATGAGCACCACAATCGGGACGGTTTTTGCTTTGGCCGTCAGATCCTCGAGCGCACGAACAGCATTGCCTGCGCGATAGTCGGACTCGATGGCCTTAAATACATAATCGGATTGCGGCGCACGGCCTTTCGTCGAAACAATATCGGTGTTTTTCGGCAGGAAGGCTGCGGAGACGCCGATGGCTGCTTGCAACAGACCGCCTGGATCGTTGCGCAGGTCCAGTACCAAGCCTTTTAGATTGTCTGATTTTTCAAGTTCGTTGAGCTGTTTGGCGAGATCTTCGGCGGTGCGCTCCTGGAACTGCGTAATACGGATGTAGCCGATCCCATCCTTTAACTTCTGCATTTTGATCGACTGCGTTTTGATCATGGCTCGTTCCAGTTCGAAGTGCAGCGGTTTCATTACGCCCTTTCGAGCGACTTCCAGCTTCACCTTTGTCTTGGGCTCGCCTCGCATGAGCTTTACAGCGTCTTCAAGGGTGAGATCCGCAGCGGCCTCGCCATCAATTTTCGTGATGATGTCGCCCGCCCGTACGCCTGCACGGGCTGCGGGGGTGTCATCGATCGGAGAAATTACCCGAACGCCAGCAGGATCTTTCGTAACCTCTAGGCCAAGCCCGCCGAATGCGCCGTGCGTCGATTCATTCATATCCTCAAAGCCCTTTTGATCAAGGAAGCTTGAGTGCGGATCAAGACCGCTAACCATCCCTTCTACGGCCGACTGCAGAAGCGTTTTGTCAGTGATGGGGTCGACGTAATAGTCCTTGACAGCGTTGAACACGCTGGTGAACTGTCGAATTTCCTGAAGCGGAAGTTCTTCCGAAGCTTGCTTGGCGGCATACGCCTGCAGCCCGATGCTCGCGAACGCGCCGATGCATACGCCTGCGCCGACGAGCGAAAGCGCTCGAAATGATTTCATGGTCGTCAGAAGTGAAAAATGTCGTAATTCGGTCTTGCGTCCGGTATGGAGCCGAACAGCAAACAGGCAAACATTGTCGCCTATTTGCGAAGCCACGGTGACGGGTTGACGGGTTTGCCCTTGTAACGGATCTCGAAATAAAGACCAGGCTCATCATCGCCGCCGGAATTGCCAACGGTGCTGATAGTTTCGCCCTGCTTTACGCGATCGCCAACATTTTTATAGACGGTTTCATTGTTGGCGTAGACCGACATGTACGTGTTGCCGTGATCGATGATGATGAGGTTGCCGTAGCCGCGAAGCCAGTCCGAGAAAACGACAGTTCCCGCAGCGCAGGCCGATACTTCAGCGCCTTCCGGCGCGCGAAAAAGAAGCCCCTGCCATTTGGCAGATCCGCTGCGCTTTGTGCCGAACTGAGCCGCAACTCGACCGGAAACGGGGCGGGTTAGCTTGCCCTTAAGCTTCGCAAAGTTGCCGCCCTTCATAAGCGGTATCGGTTTTTGTGCGGCACGCTTGCTGGCCGCTTTCCTTGCGGCTTCCGCTTCCTGACGCTTTTGTGCGGCTTCTTCTGCAGCGCGTTCTGCTGCGAGCTTCTTATCAATAAGGGCCACTAGATTGCCGAGGCGTGTCTGATCCTTCTTCAGCTTTTCTATGGCGGCTTGTTGTGAAGCAATCTCTTGGTTGAGTTTTTTTACAGCCTGCTGACGGTCTCGTTTTTCTTCGAGCAGTACTTTGCGGCTTTTCTCTTCTTCCTGTGCAATCCTGCGCAATTCTGCACGGCGAGCTTGCGTTTCCTTGGCAACGTCGTCGATTCGGTTTTGCTCGGCGGCAAGGCTGGAAACAGCGCGCGTCTGTGCATGTGCAAGATATTTAAGCTGAGCAGCCGTACGGCTGCGCTCGTTGGGATTGTCGCCATCGATGAAGGACTGCCAGCTCTTTTGACGCAAGTTGACATATTGAGCGCGTGCGATCTGTTCAACAAGCGTTTGAGCGCTTGAAAGATTGGAGCCGACTGAACGGCTTTCCTCTCGCAGTTTTTCAAGACGGTTTTCAACTGTCTCGCGTTCCTTTTTGAGAGAAGAAAGGCGCCGGTTGGCGCTTGAGATTGCTTGATCGGCTTTTTTCAGTGCGGCAGAGGCCTCTTCGGTCTGTTGTGTTTGTGCCTGAAGTTTTTTCTGAAGGTCGGAGAGTCGCTTTTCAACATCCGCTCGCTCGCCTTCAACCTTTGCTTTTTGTTGTGCGGTCTCTTCGGATTTAAGCGCAGATTTCGCGACAGAATCATTTCCTGATGCGGTAAGCCAGGCTATGACCGCAGCAAGAAGCAGGGAGGAGCAGAATTTCTTCACGATGGCGCCAAGATGCTCGTACGGCTCTAACCGCGGGCTTACGAGCAAGAAGCCATCCATAGTTAAAACCGCCGAACTTTTATAATCAAACACTCTTTGGATTTTCGCAGACTTTTGAGGTCGGCAGAAAAATCCGGATTATTGACTTTGTATGACGGCCATTTCCAAATAAGTCGTCGGATTTTCTCATCATGCAGTTTCTTCTCGACAATATTGTCCTGATTATCATCGCTGTCATTGCTGTCGTTGGTTTGGCAATGCCCTACATTTCAGCTCGTCGCTTTGGTCCGCAGGTTGATGCTCAAACGGCAGTGCAGCTCATCAATAAACAAAATGCGCTCGTTATTGACGTGCGCCCGGTTAAAGACTTCGCAAAGGGACATATCGCGCGCTCGATCAATATGCCTGCCGATGAAATTCAGAGGCGGTTGAACGAGCTTTCGAAGAGTCGACCAATAATTGTTGTCGATCAGACGGGGGTGCTTTCGAAAGGAGCTGCACGCCTGCTCCGCGGCGTTGGTTTCGAGCAGGTTTTTGTCCTGGAGACAGGCTTGCTTGGCTGGCAACGTGACAAAATGCCCCTGACCAAATAGGCTTGAGAGCGTTCTTGAAACCTGAGGAATCGTCCCCATATAAGTAGGAACGGTTCGGCGGTTCCGTATTCAGGTGATCAAACGCCGGATTATTCTGTTTTTTTGCGGCAGTGCGAGACGCCGCATCAGCAACAACCAAGGTGTAAAAATGGCTGAGAACGAAAATATTCAGACGTCTGGTTCCTCCGAACAGCAGCAGGCTCCCGAACAGCAGCAGGAAACGCCTGTCTTTCAGATGCAGCGTTGCTATTTGAAGGATGCTTCGCTCGAAATGCCGCATGCGCCGGAAATCCTGATGCAGCCGCAACAGGAAGCACCGCAAGTTGACATTCAGTTCGAAGTGAGTCAGCGTGCGATTCAGCCCGAGCTGATTGACGTGACCGTGCGCGGGACCGTTACGGTAAAAGCTGGCGAAAAGGCCATTATTCTTGTCGAGTGCAAGCAATCAGGTATTTTTGCCGTTCGCGGTATTCCCGCAGAACCGTTGCAGCATGTCACGAATGTGCTGTGCCCGTCGATTGTTTATCCGTACTTGCGCGCCAACATTGCTGATCTGATGACGCGTGCGAATGTTCCGCCGGTTCATTTGCCGGAAGTCAACTTTGAAATTCTGTATCAGCAGCGGCTCGCTCAGGCTCAGGCCGAAGCGCATCAGCAGGCAGCAGCTAATCAGCAGAACTGATCTGCTGAACTGTTGCAAATCGCAGAAATTTCGTGATTTGCTTTCAATGCCAAGGCGCCGATCAGCTTAATGATCGGCGCTTTTTTGCCAAGCTTTCGCTTGCTCGAGGGTTGTTTTGGAAAACGACAGAAATTAGCTAGAATTACTAAATTCGGTGTCACTCAGAGAGAGCGCTTTCCGAAGTGTGAAGGCGATCTTCTGCACAAAATTGTTCTGAAGGCGCGACAACATGATTCGAATTCTTCTTATCGACGATCACACTCTATTTCGTAGCGGAGTTAAGGCGCTGTTGCAGCGTCAACCCGACTTTGAAGTTGTCGGTGAAGCGAGCGACGGTCTTGAGGGCGTGAAGCTCGTTGAACAGGTTGAAGCGGATGTTGTTTTGCTTGACGTTGACATGCCGAGCATGAACGGGCATGAGGCCCTTGCTCAGATTCGAGAAACGCATCCTGATCTCGCGGTTTTGATGCTTACGGTTAGCGAGGATTGTGAAACGTTGAGCGAATGCCTCAAGCTTGGTGCACGAGGCTATCTTCTCAAAAAGATTGATCAGGATTTTCTCTTGCGTGCTATTCGTTCCGCCTATAACGGTGACAGCGTGATCTCGCCGCAAATGATGACGAAATTCGTCAATCGATTGGCTGATCCTGATGCAGGGAAGAGCCGTCCGGCAGGCGGACAGGATCCATCAGTGCTTACGCGCCGCGAACGTCAGACGCTTGCTTGGCTTGCCCGAGGCGTTTCCAATAAAGAAATCGCTCGGGCGCTCGATCTTGCTGAGTCGACGGTGAAGGTGCACGTCCAGAGCATTTTGCGCAAGCTTAATTTGTCTTCCCGCGTGCAGGCTGCGATCTACGCTATCGAGCACAAAATTGACAAAGAGCTCTGACTGCAGCAGAAACTGTAGGAACCAGGACTTTTACGATAATTCTGAACAACGGGGGCGGGATGCTAGATTCCACCCTCGTAGTTATTCTGACGCCAAGCCTCAAATACCGTTACGGCAACGGTATTGGAAAGATTAAGCGATCGATTGTGCGGGCGCATCGGCAGTCGGATGCGTTGCGCTTCAGGGAAGTATTCGCGTATTGGATCTGGGAGGCCTCTGCTTTCCGAACCGAAAAAAAACCAATCACCTGGCTGAAACTGTGTGTCGGAAAAGCGAGAGCTCCCTTTTGTCGTCATGGCGAAAATCCTCTCTGGATTTGGGGCAGCGCATTTGAGAAATGCATCGAATGAATCGTGAACTTTGATGTTGACGTATTCGTGATAATCAAGCCCGGCTCGTTTCATGTGCTTGTCGTCCAGAGAGAAACCAAGCGGCTTAACGAGATGGAGCTCGCAGCCGGTATTAGCGCAAAGCCGAATTACGTTGCCAGTGTTGGGGGGAATTTCGGGCTGAACGAGAACGATGTGAAACATGACAAGAAATGTTTAATCAATAGGAATCTTCGTTGACCAGAACCTGCCTAAGTTTGGCAATGGCGCTTTTTTCAATTTGTCGAACGCGCTCGGCTGATACGCCAAGCTCCTTGGCGAGTGACTGAAGCGTGGCGGCTTTGCCCGTGCCGCCTGCATCCTGATAAAGATAACGAGCTTCAATGACGCGGCGGCTTCGATCGTCAAGGGTGCGCAACGCTTTATGAAGCCCTTCTTGTTCGAGGCGAAGGCGGTTTTCCTTTTCAAGCATTGCTTCAGGTTCGTCGTCTTCCCTCGTCAGCCAATCAGAAGGGGCATAACTGTTGTCTTCTTCCGTCGCATCCGTCGGACCGTCTAAGCTGGTTTCTTGACCGTAGAGGCGCTCTTCCATTTCGAGGACCTCTTTGGGCTTCACGTCGAGCGTAGCAGCGATTTTTTCGGCTTCTTGATTCGTAAGGGCCGACTGAGAATCGTTTTTAAGCTGGCGCAGATTAAAGAAAAGCTTTCGTTGATTTTTTGTGGTCGCCAATTTGACAATGCGCCAGTTACGAATGATGTACTCTTGGATTTCGGAACGTATCCAATGTTGTGCAAAGGTCATGAGGCGTGCGCCTCGATCCGGGTCGTAGTGCCGAATTGCCTTCATGAGGCCAATGTTGCCTTCCTGAATAAGATCTGCATAGGGTAGGCCATAGCCAAGGAATCCGCGGGCTATCGAGATGACGAGGCGCAAATGACTGAGCACGAGCTTCTGTGCGGCCTCCAGATCATTTTTGTCTCGTAAGTCAATGGCGAGTGCGCGTTCTTCTTCTGCAGAAAGCAACGGCGCGCGTTCTGCCGCGCGCATGTAGGCTTCCAGATCCCCGAGTTGTCCGATGACGGCAGGGACTTTGCGGGTTTCGTAGGGTACCAACGCACCAGCGGATGATTTTGCCGGCACGAGCGCCCGACTCGATAAAGCTGTACTCTTATCGGACACTTCTGGAACTGGGGAGGCGTCATTGTCGACGACTTCGATCGCATCCTCGACCGAAGTTTCGGCCGACACAGCGCGGCGGTGTATGCGGCCGGCATCGGTCGAGTTCGGAAGATGCTGCGTTTGCGTCATGGATATGTATGCCGGAAAGATACGGAAACGGCCTTAAAGATAACACGCTCGAGACCGTGTGCATTGAGTGTCACGGCTTTTCCGTTGAAACGAAAGGAAAAACGTCGGCTTCGAGCGGCTAACTTGGTGAGTTAGCGAATTTTCCGCCAATAGTCGCCTGCAGCAATTGCGGCTACAAGACCGCCCATCAACGCTGCCACAACAATGAATAAAGCGCACCATTGCGACGGCGGTAGTTTGAGCACGATGCTCGTGTCGTAGAGTTCAGCAGCTTGTGCTGCAGCATGGCCAAAAAGCATCAAGCCGCATTGCGTAATGCCGATCGCGACGACAGCAGCGCAGGTCATCAATAATGCTCCGCGCCATGCATACGGACGAACAGCAAAAGAAGGCGAGGCACCGAAAAGGTGCAACGCCAGCATTTCTGACTTGGCTGAAATCGTCATCATGCGTATGGCAGCAGCCAGCACGAGAAGCACCAGCGCCGCAACGACAAGCCCAAGACAAGCAAATCCGATCAGGGCAGCTTCTGTGACAGAGCGAAACTTTTCATGCCAACCAGCCTCATACGCAACAAAATCCACGCCTTTGAGGCGTTCAATCGCTTTAGCAGATGCCGCAGCCTGTGCGCTGCTTGCATCCTGCGTTAGCGTGGCTATCACGATGTCTGGCAAAGGGTTCCGTACATTCTTTTGCTGCCTAACGCCCAGACTTTCATTCAGGATTTTGAAGGCTTCCTCTTTTGGTACGGTTTCAGTTGTGGCAACGCCTTCTACGGCGGCGATGCTTTTCTCCAAGGGTTCGATAGCGGCGTTTGCCGTAGCGAACACAGTGATTTCGACGGCAGTAGGCAACGTTCGAATCGGTTCGGAAAGCCCGTAGACAACGCAAGCGATGAAAAGCGGAATAGAAAGCGCCAAGGCAGAAAGTAATGTGGCAAAGGAGAATAGTCCGGCATTGCGAACGATGCCGCGTACCGTTTCACGCATTGCCCATTGACGGCTGGAGATGAAGCTCATGATGCGTCCTCCAGTCGTTGCGACGTCAAGAGAATTTCTCTGATGGGAACCGTTTGCGCGGTAATGATTTCGTGGCTGGCAGCCACAATGGTTACGCCGGCACGCACAAAGGCGCTCAAGAGTTCCAGAAGCGTTCTAGCGTTGTCTTGGTCGAGATGTGCAACAGGCTCATCGGCAAGAATGACAACAGGCCTGTTGACGACGGCGCGTGCCAAAAGAACAAGTTGCCGCTGTCCTGCCGACAGAGCTAAAGGCGACAGTGACGCCAGCTCGCCAATGCCGCATTTTTCCAGCGCCAGAAGTGCGCGCCGGCGGGCTTCCGTAAAGCTTTCCTCGGCGGCAAGCGCAGGCAGCATCACGTTTTCATGAACGTTTCTGTCTTCAAGGAGACGGCCCTCCTGCATCATGAGTCCCATGGAGCGGCGCAGCCAGCGCCGTTGCATTTCATTGAAGCGATCTACTCGGTCGCCGGCAACGATTACTTCACCTGTGCTTGGTTGAACCAACCCAGCCAAAAGACGGAGCACAGTGCTTTTACCGCAACCAGTCGGTCCGTGCAGTAAAACAAACTCTCCGCGCGCCACGCGCAAATTGAGTCGGCTCAACGCAGGGTATCCGTTGTCGTAGACAACGCTTACACCGCGTAGCTCAAGAAGCGGTTCGGCCATGGAACAATGCAACAACGGTCAAAAGCGTTCAAAGGTGATCTGTCGGTCGATTTTTGCCCAAGCGCTGGATTCCTCCTTGAGCAACACATCCGTAAGCGGATGTGCATTGAGCCAGACGCCGTCAAGCTTCATTGTGAGGGATCTGGGGCCATTGCGCTCAACGCTCATCAGCGGAAGATCAACAGGGCGTCGAGCATGCGCAAAGATTACAGCGAGCCGCAGGGCAAAAGCTGCTTCGAAAGAGATAACTGTGCCGAGAGCATTTTCGACCTTTTTCAGATTGCCGCGCTGAGACAGCACAAAAGTGGCCATGATGTCTTGATATCGTCGTACAAAACCTGGCATATCGGCATTGCTTACCACATACCAGCTGTGGCGGTGGTAGCGAGAGGATGAAATGTTCATGCCGACTTCGTGAAGCAGTGCGCCCCAGCGGACGTATTTCAAGTCGTCGGGACTTGCGTCCGGACGAAGCATCGCATAAATCTTCCCCGTGATATCGGCTACGCGTACGGCTTGTTTGCGGTCGATGCGTGCTGCAGTCATCATGCTTTCCACCGTGATGTCGCGCGTGTCGCGATCACTGACGCGGCCGAGCAGATCGTACAGAAGGCCGACGCGCAGCGCGCCGGAGGCATGTCGCATGGTTGAGACGCCGAGGGTTCGATAAACAGCGAGCAGCACTGCCAGACCGCCAGCGATGACTTCGCGACGGTCCTCCTTGAGGCCTTCAAAACGAATGTTGCGGATGTCCTTGGCTTCTATAAGAAGCTTGCGGATGCGCTCCAGATGTTCAGGGGTCACTGTGCCGTCATTGCTCCAGCCCATTGCCTGCACAATGTCGGCTAGGGCACCGAAAGTGCCGGCGGATCCGAAAGCCTCATCATAGTTGCCGGCGCCAAAGCGGGTGATGCTCTCTTCGAGCTCTGCTTGACAGGCGAGCACGGCGCGATCGATGGCTTTTGCGCTGAGGCGCCCGTCGCGGAAAAATTTGATAGAGGTATTGACGCAGCCAATCCGGAAGCTCTCGCAACGGTCGGCCTCAAGACCTTGTCCGATGATGAGTTCGGTGCTTGCGCCACCGATGTCGACAATTAGCCGGCGTTTTTCTGAGGGCGGAAGCGTTCGCGCGCAACCGTTGAATACAAGACGTGCCTCTTCGTGTCCGCTCAGAATGTCGATTCTGTAGCCGAGCGCAGCTTCGGCTTTTTGAAGGAATTCAGCGGAATTCGTCGCTGCGCGCATGGCTTGAGTGCCGACGGCACGCACACGATCTTGGGGGAGATTGCCCAAACGTTCTCGAAAGCGGGCGAGCGCGGCTAAAGCTTTAGCCTGAGCCGCTGGCGTAATGGCGCCGTTTTCGTCGAAACCGCCCGCAAGTCGGATGGTTTCCTTCCAATAGCTTTGAGTAGTGATGCGGTCGCCATGAACCTGACCGATTTCAACGCGGAAGCTATTGCTTCCTAAATCAACGGCGCCTAAAAGCATTTGAGCAATCTCTTCGAAAAGGATGGTCTTGTCGAATTAGCAAGAGGAAGAAACGGTTTCCGGGTAAGCCGGATCAAGCCCGACCAGCGCATTGGCGAACGGCACCGCCTGGAAGCGCTGCAGGTCTTCGAGTTGTTCACCAACGCCAATGAAGTAAATGGGCAATGGTGACTCGGCGCGCATGGCACATATGGCTGCCAATACGCCTCCCTTCGCCGTGCCATCAAGCTTGGTGATGATTAGTCCGGAAATCTTGACGGCGGCATCGAAAGCTTTCACCTGTGCGATCGCATTCTGACCGTTTGTGCCGTCTAGCACAAGAAGAACTTCATGGGGAGCGCCTTCCATGGCTTTGTTTTGTGAGCGATGAATGCGGCGAAGCTCTTCCATGAGATTGGCTTGTGTCGGCAAACGACCAGCCGTATCCGAAATGACAACGTCAATGCCGCGTGCTTTGGCGGCGGTAACCGCATCAAAGACAACAGCTGCGGGGTCGCCGCCTGTTTGGGCAATAACTTCAATTCGGTTGCGTTCGCCCCATACGGCGAGCTGTTCGCGAGCTGCTGCGCGAAACGTATCGCCGGCGGCCAAAATGACAGTTTTTCCTTCCTCAGCTAGGAATTTGGCAAGTTTTCCGATCGTGGTCGTTTTGCCTGCACCGTTAACACCCGTCATCATGATGACGAAAGGCCGGTGGCTTTCGACAGAGAGCTCAGCTTCAGCGGGTTTCAGGATGGCCGCCAGTTCGTCGCGAAGCGCGACTCGAACTTCTTCTTGGGTTTTGAGTCCCTTGAGCTTAATGTCATCGCGTAGCCGTTGTAGGATACGAGTCGATGTTTCAACGCCAACGTCCGCACTGATCAGTGCAAATTCCAGTTCTTCAAGGAAGTCCTCATCAACAACGCCGCCAGAAAAAAGGCCGACGATGTTGACGCGTGTGCGTGCAAGGCCGTTCTTGAGTCGGGACAGCCACCCTTCAGAAGAAGATCCGAATTTCATACAGAGAAAAAGTTTTTGTGTAATGTCCGATCGCAACAGAGCAGTTGATGAGCGCAGCCGCTCGAATTCTTCAAGTTTAGCAACCTGTAGTCGTTCAAGGGCAAGCCAGGGCACTGTCCGCATCGTGGGAGGCAAGTGGCGAAGAAGCCCGCTTGCGGTTGATTCTCGCGAGGGCTTGCGGCCGACGCCTGAGCGTGTTCGAGAAACCGTTTTTGATTGGCTTTCTCATCTTTTTGGAACTCTTGACGGCATTGAGGTGCTTGACTTGTTCGCTGGGTCAGGCGCCATGGGTTTTGAGGCGGTGAGCCGTGGAGCAGAACGAGCTGTTTTCGTGGAAAAGCATCCAGGCTCCGTAGCGAAGCTCAATGAAACCATCAGACGCCTCAAAGGTGAGGACGTTTGCCGTGCAGTGCGAGGCGACGCCTTTGATTTTCTGCGTTCAGAGGCAGACAGCTATGATGTTGTCTTTATTGACCCGCCTTACGGAGAGGAGCTTCAGTCAAAGGCAGTGCTGGCTTCGCTTGAGCGCCTTAAACCTGAAGGATTGCTCTACGTAGAGCATCCGGTTGCGAGGCCGCCTGAGCTTTGCGGACTTCCTGTCGTCTGCATTCGTAGAGGCACAGCTGGCCAAGTCTGTTATTCGCTTTTTGCGCGAAAGGATTCACTGATGTCCTTGCAGTGTAAGTTGCCGAAAGAGAAGCTCTCAAAGGCCGCAAAAGCGAAGCGTCGCAAGGAAGGAGCAGAATCAAAATGACAACGGCGGTTTATCCGGGCACTTTTGATCCCATGACACGGGGGCATGCTGACATTATTCGTCGTGCGGCAAAGCTCTTTTCTAAAGTTGTGGTGGCTGTTGCTCAAAGCAGCGGGAAACAGCCCCTGCTTACGCTCGAAGAGCGTTTGATGGCAGCGAAGCGAGTCTGCGAAGACATGCCTAACGTTGAGGTTTGCGCCTTTTCCGGGTTGTTGAAAGATTTTGTTCGTTCGCGCGGAATCGATGCCATTGTTCGCGGCGCCCGTGCGGTTAGCGACTTTGATTATGAGTTTCGGATGGCGGGCATGAATCGCAGGTTGATGCCCGAGGTGGAAACTGTGTTTCTGATGCCCTCGGACGACTATCAGTTCGTCAGTGGCACGTTCGTGCGGGAAATTGCTCTTTTGGGAGGAGACGATGCTGCACAATTCGTCTCCCCCAAAGTTTGGCCGATTTTAAAGCGTGCTGCGGATCGCAAAAGCGGCCGCTGAATCAAGCGTGTTTCAAATGGCTGGCTGTATAGGTGTCGAATTCTCGCGCCATGGCAGATGCCAGCCTTGTAAGAAATCAGGCAGTTCGAAGTTCGGCAGGCTGAAATCCCAATGCCAATCTGGTAACGAAGGCATCTCCAGCCCTTGCCAAAAATCACGCAGCGTTCGTTTTAGGCTTTGAAAAGCATTTTTTAAACTGAAGACGCTCGGCGCAGTGGATTCAATGTGTTCAAGCGCTGTCTGCCAATCAGGCATCCAGGTGAAATAGCCGTTGCTTTTGAGGGTTAGTTCAACATTGATTGGAATAGCTGGTCGATCTTCTTTTGCGAGAATGCCAAACTGAACGGTCACTCGATGTAGGTCGCCTGAGAAAATTGCATGCCATTCTTGTCCAGCAGCATCGCCTTTGATGGGGACGGTGTTGTTGTCACAAGCTTGACAAAGATGCAACTGAATCGTTTCAAAAGAAGTCGAGGCATCGGCTCGAATAACTTCAGGCGGTACTTTATCTGGGCGATCTGCATCGAGAATATTTGCTGCTTTGATAATGTCTAGGCCAGCAAGTGCACCGTTGCGAAGAACAACCGTTCCGGAAAGCACCTCGTCGTTTTTGTTGTTAAGGCATCCCGATGCTTCAAACTCGCCTGACATGACGCCCGAAAGCATGCTGGACAACCCAAAGGTGCGTAGCACATCCAGCGAGTTGACGTCGGTCATGGCTATTTTCCCTGTCCAGCGCCCGTCTCGGTTTGTTTCGAGAGTAAAGTCGGTGCGTCCAGAAAAACAGCTTGTGTTCTCACCGGTTAAAACGAGTTTGCCGTCACGGACAGACATATCCGCTTGGAAGCTCGTCGTGGACGCAGCGCTGCTTAGACCAGAAAAAATCAAGTTGCCTTGGAAATCGAAAAGATCGAGCCAGGCTGGTTCAGCAAAGAGAAGTTCTAGGACATCGCGCTTGAATGCTCCCGTGCGCAATGTTCCGGAAATAAACGGATGTAGCGGTGCGTCTGAAATGCCTAAGGCTTCGGGCTTTGTGGAAAAAAGACCGTCAAAAGAGAGCGGTGCGCCGAAGAATGCACCGCGAAGCTGGATTGCTCCTTTTTGATTGATCCCGCTATATCGTATTTCGCCCGTGAGACGGTCTGCGAACGGCAATTTGCTATTAGGTTCTTGTGCATTCAGCGGAATCCTTCTGCTGTCGAGGCAAAGCTCCGTAACAGCAGCGTTGCCATCCTCAAAACTTTGTTCAACGTTGCCGCTCATGCTCAAAACCAGTTGCTCGTGTGTGCGGTTTACTGAAGCAGAAGCACGAATGGAACCTGCAAAACCGGCAGTCGACCACTCAACGACGGGAGATGAAGCTTGTAGTAAAAGCCCGCGACTGGTTTTTGCAGAGAAATTCAGGCCATTCGACTCAATACGGTTTTCCTTGAAAAGCAGTGCTTCTGTTGAAATGTCGGCATCTACTTCTTGGTCAAAGGCAATGCCTGTAAAGTGTGCTTGCAATGCCTTTGCCTGTGGTGCTTCTTTGGCAAATTGATCGAAAGCGGTAACGGCAACCAGTTCGCCCGAAATATGTTCGCTCGAGAGTACGGTGTTGAGCTGAAGCGAAGCGCCGTGTTCGGAAAAATTCTTGAGAATAAGCCTTGTACCCGTAAGGGCGACGGGTGTGTTGAAATCGGTCAGATGAAGATCAGCATTGCGCAGCTCGATTTCATCAATCGTCCAAAAAGCGATGCTGTCTTGTTTGGCTGCATCCGGTTGATCACAGGTAGACAGCGATCCAATTGTGGTGTCCGTCTCCAGCGTCTGCATCTCGTTCGATACGGATTCAGTCTGCTTTTGCTGTGCAGGCAGAGCACGCAGCAAGTCCGAGGCCTCGAAGGCAAGAACAGCACCGTCAGCTTCAATTCGTGCAATGCGGGGAGCTGCAGCAAAAATAGCGAAAGGATTGAAAGTAAAGACGAGCCGATCGTAGCGCCCGATAGTTTCACCACTCTTGACTTTGGTAATGGTGCCTGCGGGGAGCACTGCTACTAATTTTGGCAATCGTTTAAGTTCAGATGGGATGGGGTCTGAGAGACGAATCCCGGCTGTTGACTCAAGAAAGGCGTTGATGCGCATCCCTGTCCGCTCAGGTGTCGCGTAAAGGACAAGCCCCGTAACAAGCAGCAGCATCAATACGGCAATAATCAAAAGAGCGGTAAGAAAACAGCGCAGATAACGCATGGCAGCGCAAAGGTCAAAGCTTCAGAATTAGCAACAGTTTGCCACAATGTGCAAGCGGACACTTGCAAGTGTTATTGCAAGTGTCCGGCTTGTTGGCTGAAGGTTGCTGCCTCGGCAACGGAACTTATCGTCAGCTTTGCCGCAAAAGCCAATCAAAAGCACTTAAGGCTGCTTTAGCGCCTTCACCGAGAGCAATGACGATCTGCTTATACGGTGTGTTGGTGCAGTCCCCAGCGGCAAAGAAGCCCTCGGCTGATGTTCTGCAACTGGCATCGACTTCTATTTCAAGGCAGTTGTTACGCTTTACTGCACTCGCTGTCCACTCGGTGTTGGGTACCAGACCGATTTGAATAAAAATTCCTGACGCAGCAATTGATCTTTCGCTGCCAGTTGCTTTATCGGCATAACGCAGACCTGTCACCGCGTGGCCATCGCCTTCAATCTCAGTAACTGAAGCGTTGAAAATGACCTCAACATTCCCGCAGGTGCTCAGCCGTTTTTGCAACACTTCATCTGCCGTGAGACTTTCGCCGCGCTGCAGGAGAGTCACATGCGAACAAAGGGCGGCAAGATCAATGGCCGCTTCTACGCCAGAATTTCCGCCGCCGACGACCGCCACCGCTTGGCCTTTGAATAGCGGACCGTCGCAATGCGGACAAAAGGCAACGCCTTTGGCGCGATAACGCTCTTCTCCTGGGACGTTGAGTGTGCGCCAACGGGCGCCTGTTGCGGCTATAACAGTTTTTGCGCGCAGGACTGCACCTGTCTGCAGCGTTACGGACCAGAGTCCGCTTTTATCTTTTCGCGCATCGCAAGCAACAGCCGGAGAAATCACCTCAACGCCATAACTCTCAACGTGACGCATGAAGGCGGCTCCCAAAGCAGGGCCGTCCATTTTCAGCTGAGAGGTAAAGTTCTCGATGTCAGCTGTTTCATTGACCTGGCCGCCAAGCCGTTCTGCGGCAATCGCTGTGCGAAGCCCTTTTCGTGCGGAATATATCGCAGCAGTGGCGCCGGCGGGACCAGCACCGAGAACGAGCACATCAAAGGGCGGTTTTTCAGAGAGCGACGCAACGTTTTTCGATGCAAACTCCTTGTCGAGATTTTCCATAATCTCGATGAGATGCCTTCTGCCGGAGAGAAAAGATTTGCCGTTGAGGAATATTGCAGGAACGGCACGGACCTGCCGTTGCTTGGCTTCTGACTCAAAAAGCGCTCCATCAATGATCGTCGTTTCCACATGCGGATTAAGAGCAGCCATGAGCGTGAGCGATTGAACTACATCCGGACAGTTATGGCAAGAGAGCGATATGAAAACCTCAAAGTGCAGATTGTCTGAAAGCTGCAGAACTCGATCGAGAACTTCTGGGCTCGCTTTGCTTGGATAACCGCTTGCCTGCAGCATTGCCAGGATAAAGGACGCGAATTCATGCCCCATCGGAAGAGCGGCAAACCGGATCTTCATGTCGGCATCAGCTGCAGTGACGACAAAGCTGGGGCGGCGTACATCGGGAGCGCTGTCTTCGACAATGCTGATTTTTTCCGAAAGCGAAGCGGTATCGGCAAGGAGATCTGCCATCTGCCGAGAGGCTTGCGAGCTGTCGAAAGCCGTTTTAAAAACAATCGGCCGAACGAGTTTGTCAAGATAGGTCTTGAGTTGAGCTTTGGTGTTGCTGTCAAGCATGGCTGAAGATATCGACGAAAACATTCGTGAATGCAAGAAGAGGACCAGGCTGTCAAGCACGGTCCTCTTCTTTGCCTGCGTTGCTACGGAAGCAGTGGCGTCGGCTTAAATCAGATTTTGCCGACGAGATCAAAAGACGGCGTCAACGTTGCATCGCCCGGACGCCAGCGAGCCGGACAGACCTGGCCGGGATTTTTTTCAACATACTGAGCGGCTTCTACCTTACGAAGCAGTTCAGCAGCATCGCGACCGATTCCTTCGTCGTGGTGCTCCATGGCAACAATTTTGCCGGCCGGATTGATGATGAATGTGCCGCGCTCTGCAAGGCCCGCCGATTCGATTAGAACTTCGAAATTTCTGGAAAGAACAAACGCTGGATCGCCAAGCATGGGGAACTGAACTTTGCCGACCGCCTGCGAGCTTTCATGCCAAGCCTTGTGCGTGAAATGCGTGTCGGTGGAAACGGAATAAATTTCTACTCCCAGCTTCTTGAATTCTTCGTAATGTTCTGCCAGGTCTTCCAGTTCCGTCGGACAAACGAAGGTGAAATCAGCGGGATAAAAGAAAACAACTGACCAATGACCTTTCAAGTCGGCGTCAGAAACTGTTTTGAACGCGCCGTTATGGTAGGCGTCGACCGAGAAGGGCTTGATTTCCGTTCTAAGCAGAGACATCGCTGAACTCCTATAAATGATATTGATTCTCGTTCCGAATCGATGCTCTTAATTTAGCATAAAAATATGGGCCTCGTCTCGCCGTTAATTATTTCCTATTGTAACGGGGCATCAAATCCCAGCGCAGAAAGCGAACAGAGGTTACCGGAAGCGTTTTCTGAGCTGTCGGCGAATATTCGGAGCCAGACGTTCGAGCGCATCGAGCGTCGTAAAAATGGATGCGCGGCCTCGTTGCGAAAGTTCTCGAAAACGCAGCAGAAGCTCATTTTCCTCTTCAACGACTAGATGTCTTTCTGCTGCAATTATGTAGAGGATATCGAAGCCGCAGGCAAAAAGCCTGGGCATGCGGTAGATGCCTGGGTCCGCGTCTCCAGATTCAAAGCGTGCATAGACATCGATCGGCACGCCGAGAAGTTGAGCAATTTGCTGCGGTGTATATCCCAGGCGCTCGCGCTCCTCGCGAAGTCGCTGCCCTGTTTCCTGACGTTTTTTGGTGGAAGTGGTAGCCATCTGCGGTGCGAAGATCCGGGACTGTAATAGGGAATGCCAGCGCTTCTCCTGCGCCAGTACGCGCTCAGTATATACGAAGGCCGGAGTTCCCCCTGTCGTGGTTCTCCGGCCTGCGGCGCTGTTGCCTGCGTTTCAATTTCTCGGCAGCAAGCAGAATCAAACGTTGAAGAGGAAGTTCATAACGTCGCCATCCTGCACAATGTAGTCTTTGCCTTCCGCGCGCATCTTTCCCGCCTCCTGAGCGCCCTTTTCGCCATGGTGCGAAATGTAGTCGTCAAAGCTGATTGTCTGCGCGCGAATGAAGCCCCGCTCAAAGTCGGTATGAATGACGCCGGCTGCCTGAGGTGCGGTATCGCCCTTGTGAATTGTCCATGCGCGGACTTCCTTCACGCCTGCCGTGAAATAGGTTTGCAAGCCAAGCAAATCATAGGCGGCACGGATAACTCGGTCCAGACCGGGTTCATGCATGCCCATGTCTTCCAAGAACATTTGCTTGTCTGCGTCATCGAGATCGGCGATTTCCGCTTCAGTCTTGGCGCAGACTGCCACGACCGGCGCATTTTCTGCAGCAGCGTGTGCCCGGACAGCGTCAAGAAGCGGATTGTTTTCAAAGCCATGATCCTCAACGTTAGCGACATACATCGTCGGCTTCACGGTGAGGAGGAAGAGCTGGCGGATCGTGTCAAGTTCTTCGGCGGAGAGATTCGCAGATCGTACGGATTTGCCTTCGTTGAGGAAAGGTTGAATCTTTTCGAGAACAAGGACGAGCTTGAGCGCTTCTTTGTCGCCACCTGATCGCGCTTGCTTTGAATAGCGATTGAGGGCTTTCTCAACGGTAGCGAGGTCGGCAAGCGCGAGTTCGGTGTTGATGACATTGATGTCGTCGATCGGGTCGACTTTGCCTGCCACGTGGACGATGTTGTCATCATTGAAGCAGCGAACAATATGCGCAATTGCATCGCATTCGCGGATATTGGCGAGGAACTGATTGCCAAGACCTTCGCCTTTGCTGGCGCCTGCAACCAGCCCAGCAATGTCGACGAATTCAACGGCGGCGGGCACGATACGTTCGGGATGAACGATGTCAGCAAGCTGCTGCAGACGGGGATCGGGCACTTCAACAATGCCGACGTTCGGCTCGATCGTGCAGAACGGATAGTTTTCGGCAGCGATGCCGGCTTTGGTCAGCGCATTGAAGATGGTCGATTTCCCAACATTGGGGAGACCGACGATGCCGCATTTCAAACCCATGGTTTTTCTTCTCTAAATCAATAAGTTACTCGGTCAAGAAAAATTTTGATCTAGACCGAAGGTTGAGTGATCTATTTTACCGAATTGCCCCGAAATGCCGCGGCAAGCCCCTCGAGTTCGTCTTCGCAAAAGCAGGAGATGCCTGCTTGGCTCAGTAGAGCGGCGCATACGCCTTTGCCAGGCTTGAGCCGACTATGAAAAGTGCCGTCATAAATGAAGCGCACGCCGCAAGAGGGACTCTTTGCCTTGAGGAGTGCGATGCGAATGCCGTTTGCCTGGGCGGCCTTTAGAGCTGAGTCTGCACCTTGAATAAAGGCAGCTGTGCGATCGACACCTGCTGGATCCCGTACACGAGCTAAACCGCGAAGCACGTCTGAGCCGTCGCAACCAGGTTCGATTTCACACGGGAGCCGAGGGCTTGACAGGCCGCCGTCTGTTTCCGGACAAATGTCAACAAGGTCAGACCTCAATATGCCCATGCGTTCGAGTGCATCAGCAATGGAGGGCTTTGCCGATGCGTCGTAGCGGCAAGGAACGCCAAGAAGACAGCGACTGATGAGAATCCGAGGCATGCTGGCTCAATTCGATGCAGTTGCATCGACGGATTCAAGCGAGTTGTTGGTTCGCTTATTCTCTTCCGCTTTCGTCGTTTTTTTGGACGTTGCAAACTTCGCAAGCGTTCGAACGGCCCGCTGCATATCGCCATCGGCAAAAAGGTCTGTCACTTTCAGGGCTTCGTCAATACAGCAGCGAATAGCTGCTTCATGTTCTGCACATGGCGCAGAGAGCACGAAGTCGTAAACCTGCTGTGCAAGGCCGAGCGTGCGCGGGTGTCCAGTTCCAAGGCGAAGACGCCAAAAGTCAGGCGTACCGAGCTGCGAGGCGATGTCCTTTAGGCCGTTGTGTCCGGCATTGCCGCCGCCGTACTTGAGCTTCATGCAGCCCGGCGGCAAGTCGAGCTCATCGTGAACGACGAGAATTTCGTCGGGCAGGATTTTGTAATAAAGCGCAAGTGCTGCTACTGCTTGACCGGAAGCATTCATGAAGGTTGTTGGCTTTAACAACCAAATATCGTGTCCAGCCAGTCTTACTCGGCAAACTTCTCCCTTGAACTTGCTTTCTTCCCTGAAAAAGGCGTTTTCGCGGCGTGCAAGGGCGTCAAGAAACCAGAAGCCTGCGTTGTGACGGGTTCTGGCGTATTCGGAGCCGGGATTGCCAAGGCCCACGATAAGGCGAATGCATTTGGTTGCGGCGTCGGTCATAGCCATTTCCTTGTTATCTGTGCATATTGAACATTCGATGCCATTAGCGGCGCGGTCCACGACGCTCTGCGCGGGGTCGGCGATCGGTCTGTTCATGTCGGTCGAAACGGTCGAATCGGTCATTTTTCTCAACATGGTCGATTCGGCGGTCTTTTCCTGCGTATTCGTAATCGCGGGAGCGATTTTCTTCTCGTCGAGGCGTACGGGTGCCGTCGAGTTTTACGGTCACGGTGCGGCCTTTGAAGCGAGCGCCTTGAAGCGAGGCGACGACGGTTTCTGCCAGATCACCCTCTACTTCAGCAATGCTGAAGCGGTCGGAGATGTCAATGGCACCAATGGCCTTCGAGGAAATGCCTGCTTCGTTGGCAATCGCGCCGACGATGTCGCCAGGGCGAATGCCAGCAAATCGACCGATCCCGATGAAAATGCGCGTCATCCCGTGTTCGGGCGTTTCTCGACGGTCGCGTTTCATTCTGTCGACTTTATTTGCACGCTCAGGGCGTTCGCGGCGTCGATCGGCAAAAGCAGGGATTTCTGCATCATCGTCTTCACCGCCATCGTTTTCCTGTGCCAGCTTGAGTGCAGCAGCGGCCACGTCAAACGGATCATGCTCTTCACAAAGTGATTCGACTACAACACGGAAACGCTCAAGTGCATTGCGGTCTTCACCTTCGAGGATTTCTTCCAAGGCCCCCCTCAGAAGTTCCAGTCGTTTTGCGCGGACATCAGTGGCTGAAGGCACGGAGCGGATTTCAATCTTTGCCTTCGTGATCTTTTCAAGCATACGCAGATGACGATGTTCGCGCGGCTCGAGAATAGTGATTGCTGTGCCGCTTCTGCCAGCGCGTCCCGTGCGTCCGATGCGGTGAACGTAAGTTTCATAAGAGGCGGGGATGCCGAAATTAATCACGTGCGTAAGATTTTCAAGATCAATCCCGCGTGCGGCAACGTCCGTGGCAACAATCGCATCAACTTGTCCAGAACGCGCTCTTCGCATGACGCGGTCTCTCGTCGGCTGGTCAAGGCCACCGTGA
>CAJMKD010000002.1 GCA_905213905.1 uncultured Sutterella sp.
TATTTCCAGTGAAAGTAGGTCATTGCCAGGCTCCCTATTGAGAAACCCCTCGTTGCTTAACCGCGCGAGGGGTTTTTATTTGACCGAATCGCCTGCCGGCCAAAAGAAATTCTTCTCGTGCTTCGTCGAGCGCATTGGGCCTCGCTTACAATCGTTCTACTCGAAAACAATTCACCGCAAGCGCGTTGATGTTGGCTGGGAAAAGCCGACATGAGGCTTGAGTCGAATGCTGGGAAATTGATACGCCGGACATTCCTCGCCCGCGTGCTTCGGTCGCTCGTCTGCCGCTTCGGAGCCTGCTCCGTCAAAGCGGCGGGCGGCATTTGCGCTATTCGTACAGAAGAGAATGATTTTCAAGCGATCCATGGTCTCTGAGCTGGCAAATACTGCCGGCGGAGTCTTCACAGTCCTCTTCACGATCGTGATGGCCGTTGGGATGGTGCGCATTCTGAGCCTGGCTGCGGGCGGTCGAATCGACAACGCAGCAGTGCTCCAAATGGTGCT
The DNA here is from genome assembly GCA_905213905.1 of uncultured Sutterella sp. Taxonomy (GTDB): domain Bacteria; phylum Pseudomonadota; class Gammaproteobacteria; order Burkholderiales; family Burkholderiaceae_F; genus Sutterella. The sequence goes on from CAJMKD010000002.1 coordinate 505, forward strand.
CTACAACGTGCTCACCAATCTGGCGCCGCTCCTTGCGGTTTCGCTCTTTATTGCGGTTCTGATGACGCTGATGCGGTGGTGGCAGGACAATGAGATGGTTGTCTGGTTCTCTTCCGGCGGTCAGTCGCTCCTCGCTTGGATCGGGCCGGTGCTTCGCTTTTCAATCCCCGTGATTCTGGCTGTAGGATTGCTTTCGCTTGTTATTTCTCCGTGGGCGCGCTCTCAGTCGGAGATTATTCGCGAGCAGTTCAAGCAGCGCGATGAAGTCAATGCGATTGCACCGGGACGCTTCATTGAATCGATGGGCGGCAAGCGCGTCTTTTTTATTGAGTCTCAGGGTGAGCACGCCAACGAAGTGGGCCGCATCTTTATGGCCGAAGGCGGCAAAGGACGCGAATCGGTTGTGACCGCCGAGAGCGGTCGGATCGAACTCAACGAAGAGGGCGACCGCTACGTGGTGCTGCATAACGGACGGCGAATCGAAACGCAAAACGATTCTTCACAAACGCGCATCGTTGAATTTGATTCTTACGGCGTGCGGCTCGACATCAAAATCGATCAGCCTCTGAAGGCGAGCAAAACAGCTTCTCAGCCGCTGCCGCTTTTGTTGGCGAATCCCTCGCCCGAGAATCAGGCACAGCTCCTCTGGCGCTTTACCTGGCCGTTTGCGGCCTTCAATCTGGCCTTGCTGGCTGTTCCGCTTTCCTGCACCTCGCCGCGTGCAGGGCGCAGCCTCAACCTCATTTTTGCTGCGCTCATTTTTGTTCTTTATTTGAATGGCATTTCCATCTGCGAAACGTGGGTCGAGCAGGAACGGCTTTCGCTGTGGGGCGCTTTTGCGCTGCTTAACGGAACTGTTTTCTTCATCACCGTGGTTCTATTCATTCGACGCGTTTATATGATGCGGTGGCTGCCGAGCTGGTGCTCGCTCTGGTATCTGCGCGAGCGTCTGAAGTCGCGCCGTCCTAAGTCGGCGGAGGAGCAGTAACGATGAAGGTGATCGACAAGCAGTTCGCCAAGGAGATTCTCCTTTCGACGGGCTTTGTGCTCATCGCGCTCGTGGCGCTCTTCGCGTTTTTTGATCTCATCAATCAGATGGACGACGTCGGCACCGAGTACACGATCGGCACAGCGTTTCTTCTCACTTCGCTCACGCTGCCGTCGCGCATTTACGAAGTGATGCCCTTGGCCGTGCTTCTTGCGGCCGTTTATACGATGTCTCGATGGGCGTCAACTTCGGAATTCACTGTGCTGCGCGTTGCCGGGATGTCGCCGTTGCGGCTTGCCCGCGCGCTTCTTCTGCCGGGGGTGCTGCTCGTTGCGCTGACCTACGGCTTTGGCGAAGTAGTGTCGCCCTGGGCTGCGCGTTATGCGGTTGAAGTGAAGTCAGGCGATAAGAATGACACCGTCAGCGCGCGCGGCTACGTTTCCGGCGTCTGGGTGCGTGATCTCGCGCAAAATGAAAAGGGCGAGCCCGTCGACCGTTATATCAACGTCAAGAATCTTTCTGCTTCCAACATGAGTCAGACCGGCGCCTGGCGCATGTTTGAGTTCACGCGCGAGGGGAAGCTCCTACGCATGATTCATGCCGATTCGGCGACTTTTGAGCCTGGCCGGGGCTGGCATCTTCACAATGCGGTGACTGTGACCTATCCGGCTTTTGATTCGAAGGACACGAAGCCGCTGGCGGCGAAAATCACCACTTCCGCGCCATCGGAGAGCTTCCTTGAGTCAACGATCGGCCCCGAAATTCTGGGCGTCATGACGACCAAGCCCGAAAACATGTCGATGCGTGATCTCAACAAATATCTTGCGCATATCACGAAGACCAATCAGCAGCCCGAGCACTATCAGATCGCATTTTGGTCAAAGGCTACCTATCCGCTTGCCATCATCGTGATGCTTGCGCTTTCAATGCCTTTTGCCTACATGAATGCCCGCTCTGGCGGCGTGGCCGTCAAGATCTTTCTCGGCGTCATGATTGGCATTGCGTTTTACGCACTCAACAATCTCTTCTCCTATCTCGGCATCGTCAACACTTGGTCGCCGATTGCCGTGTCGATCACGCCCTCTGCGGCCATGCTGGCGCTTGCCGCGCTCGCTCTCGCCATTGTCGAGAGGCGCTGAGGCTTTGGATAGCGGCGCTCGTTGTTTGCTCAATCGAGCGCCGCATCCTGTTCAATGGTCGCAGCGCTAGGCTTTTTTCGAGCGCTTTTTGGGCTTGTGGGCACGCAAAAAAGCCTTGAGCGCGCGCCCCGTCTGCGTGCTGCATTGCGCAACTGCTGCCGGTTCGCCTTGTGCAACGATGCGGCCGCCATCAACGCCGCCCTCCGGGCCCAGGTCTATCACCCAGTCTGCTTCTGCGATCACGTCAAGGTTGTGCTCGATGACGACGACGGTGTTGCCGGCATCGACCAGGCGGCTCAGCACATTTGTGAGTCGTTCAACATCCGTCATATGCAGGCCGACGGTCGGTTCGTCCAACACGTAGAGCGTGTGCGGCGAGCGGCTGCGGTTGACGTCGGGTCGCGCCTTGGATAGCTCGGAAACAAGCTTTATGCGCTGCGCTTCGCCCCCTGAGAGCGTCGGACTCGGCTGCCCGAGCGTGAGGTAGCCGAGGCCCACATCCTGCATGAGGCGAAGCGGATGCGCGATCGCAGGCATGGAAGCAAAGAATTCAACGGCGTCGTCAACCTCCATCTGAAGCACTTCGCCGATTGTTTTTCCCTTCCAGGCGACGGCAAGCGTTTCCGGATTGAAGCGGCTTCCCCGGCAGACTTCACAGAGCACTTTGACGTCCGGCAGGAAGTTCATTTCGATCGTTCGCATGCCCTGGCCGCCGCAGGCCGGACAGCTGCCTGCAGCATTGTTGAAGGAAAAACGACCGGGCCCGAAGCCGCGCGCGACTGCTTCGGGCGTCTGTGCATAGAGCGCGCGAATTTTGTCGAAGAAGCCCACATACGTGGCTGGACAGGAGCGAGGCGTTTTGCCGATGGGCGCCTGATCGACTTCAAGGACTCGCCCGACGGCGTCCATGCCGGTGATTGCACGGCAGCCTCGGAAGCGCCGCTCGTTTTCTGCAAGCTTCAGGTTGCGCACGAGGTTTTCAAAGAGCACGCTTCGCGCAAAAGTCGATTTGCCGCTGCCAGAGACGCCTGTAATGACAGTGAGTCGGCCCAGGGGCACGTCGACGCGGTCGATGCGCAGGTTGTTCTCGCATGCGTCCAGCACGGTGAGGCGCTTCGTTTCTGCCGTGACTGCGCGTCGAGCGATGCCTGTATGCGACAGCGGTGTCCGCAGCGCTTTTCCGGTTGGCGATTCTGAAGCGTTCATCACGTCTTCGACGGTGCCTTCGGCCATGATCCGGCCGCCTCTGATGCCTGCGCCCGGACCGATGTCGAGCACGTGATCGGCGCGACGGATCGTTTCTTCATCATGCTCGACAACAAGCAGCGTGTTGCCCTTCTTCGTCAGGCGTTCAATGGCTGAAAGAAGAATGCCGTTGTCGCGCGGATGAAGGCCGATTGTCGGTTCATCAAGAACGTAGCAGACGCCGCGCAGGTTGGTTCCGAGCTGTGCAGCGAGCCTGATGCGCTGACTTTCGCCGCCCGAGAGCGTCGGCGCGCTGCGGTCAAGCGTCAGGTAGTCAAGCCCGACGTCGCGCAGAAAAGCCAGACGGGTTCTAATTTCTGTGACGGCGTCTCGCGCAATCTGCGCATCTCTGGATGAGAGGCGAAGCTTATTAAAGTAAGCGCTCGCTTCTCGTATTGTCATCGAACCGATCCGACTGATGGATTCGTTCTTCCAGAGGACGTTGCGCGGGATTTCATTGAGACGTGTGCCGCCGCAGTCGGGACAGGTCTCGAGAACTTCGTCGTCGTCGGGCAGGCGGTCGCTCGTCATCGCAAGAATCTTTTCCTCATCGCTGCGCTTCTTCCTTGCTTCTTTGGCGACGGCACTCGAGACGACGCCGTAGCCGAGGCACGTCGGACAGGCGCCGACCGAGGCGTTGTAGGAAAAGAGACGGCTGTCGAGCTCCGGGAAGCTGCGGCCGCACTTCGGGCAGGCTCTGAGCGCTGAGTAAAAGCGAACGCCGCTTTCGGGCGACGGTCTTTTCACCGGCGCATCCGCGTCGCAGGGAAAGTCGGCTGTCGCGAAAAGCTGAGCCCGGCCGAGCACGGAGAGCGCCTGCGTGACCGTTTGAATGCGCTGCGCTACATTGGCGTTTCTTTCGAGGCGCGCAACAGGCATCGCGATGTCGTGAAGCTTGTGCAGGTTGAGCTTCTCGAGCCCCGAGAGCGGCACCCACTCGCCGTCAATGCGCGCCCATTTTGCGCCGAAGGCGCTTCGCATTTCTTCCAGTTTGTCGGCAAAAGCACCTTTGCGGCGCTGCACGACAGGCACGAGCAGCATGACGTCTTTCTTGCCGAAGTCTCGAATTAATGCGTCGGCGATGGATTCTGCGCTCTGTGCTTCGACAGGGATGTGGCAGTCCGGACAATATTGCGTCCCGAGCTTGACGTAGATGAGGCGCAGAAAATGGTAAATCTCGGTCATTGTCGCCACGGTCGATCGCATGCCGCCGCGGCTCGTGCGCTGCTCGATGGCGACTGTCGGCGCGATGCCCCGCACTGCGTCCACATCCGGCACAGGCGGCGGCTGCACCATGGAGCGGGCGTAGGCATTGAGGCTCTCGAGGTAGCGGCGCTGTCCCTCGGCAAAGATGATGTCGAAGGCGAGCGTGGATTTGCCGGAGCCTGAGGGGCCGGTGATGACGTTGAATTGGCCTCGGGGAAGCGCTGCCGTAATGTTCTTGAGGTTGTGCTCGCGCGCCCCCTCAACAACGATTGCACGCCGCTCCCGAAGAACGGCCTGCATCGATCGTGATTTGGGCTTGGGCTTCGGAAGATTGAAGAAGGTTTCGCGGCTCTGATCGCCCTCGAGCGCCAGCCGCCACCCTTCAAGCGCTTCGCCCGTCAAGGTTCGTGCGGCAATCATGTCGTCGGGCGTGCCGGCAAAAACCACGCGCCCGCCGGCATCGCCGCCTTCGGGACCGAGCTCAACGATCCAGTCGGCGCAATTGACGACGTCGAGGTTGTGCTCGATCACGATGACAGTGTGGCCGAGCGCAATCAAACGGTCGAAAACCTCAACGAGACGAGCGACGTCCGCAAAATGCAGGCCTGTCGTAGGTTCATCAAAAATGAAGGCTTTGCCGCGGCGGCCGCGCGTGCGCGGGATCCCTTCGGCAATGTGAGCGGCAAGCTTGAGTCGCTGCCGCTCGCCGCCAGAGAGGGTCGTCAGGGGCTGGCCGAGCGTGAGGTAGCCGAGGCCCACGAAAGCGAGAAAGCTGAGCGGCCCCGTAATTTCTTCTATGCCTTCGAAGGCATCCAATGCCTGTTCGACTGTGAGGTCAAGCACGTCTGCGATGTTGCGGGTAACGCCGTCGGCCATGGGAAAAGCGAGCGCAAGGATTTCATCGCGATAATGGCGGCCTTTGCAGACGGGGCAGGGCAGATACACGTCGGAGAGAAATTGCATTTCGACGTGTTCGTAGCCGGCGCCAAGGCAGTGCGGGCACCGGCCCTTGCCGGCGTTGAAGGAGAAATCCGCTTCTTTGAAGCCGGCTGCGCGCGCTTCGGGCTTTGCGCCGAAGAAACGCCGGATGCCGTCGAAAGCGCCGACGTAGCTCGCAGGATTGCCGCGCGTCGTCCGGCCGAGCGGACTTTGATCGACGAAGACGCAGTCGCTCGGCAGCTCGCCGCCCAGAATTGCGCCGCCCGTATCCTGCGCGGCGCCTTTGCCTATATTGAGCGCTCGGGTGAGCAGCGGCACGAGCGTGTCGGCAACGAGCGTCGATTTGCCGGAGCCGGAAACGCCGGCAACAGCGATGAATCGTCCGAGGGGCAGCTCAACATCTATGTTTTTGAGATTGTGCTTGACGCAGTGCATGAGCCGCATTTTCGGCGTTTCGGCCGTTACGGCGAGACGCTTCCGTTCAATGCGCTTTCTGCCGCTCAGGTAGTCGCCCGTGAGCGTATCGGCGTCGAGCGCGTCGCGCGTCGCGCCCTCAAAGATGATCCTGCCGCCGTCTTTGCCTGCTTTCGGGCCCATGTCGATCAGGCGATTGGCCGCAAGCATCACCTGCGGATCATGCTCGACGACGACGAGCGTGTTGCCCGCTTCGGTCAGGCGCCGGAGGATGCCGTTGACGCGGTTCATGTCTCGCGGATGCAGGCCGATCGACGGCTCGTCCAGAACGAAGAGCGTGTTGACGAGATTGGTGCCGAGCGCCGTAGTGAGGTTGACGCGCTGAACTTCGCCGCCCGAGAGCGTGCGGCCCTGGCGGTCGAGCGTCAGGTAGCCGAGGCCGACGTCGATGAGATAAGTGAGCCGCGCATTGATTTCATTGAGCAGCATCTTCTCGTCGGCGCTTTCGGCTTTGCGCAGCGCCATCGAGAAGAATTCGCCGAGCGTCTTGATCGGCAGGAGCATGAGCTCGTGAAAGTTAAAGCCCGGCAGCGAAGCGAAGACTTCTTCGGACGCTTTGGCGCCTACGGGCTTGAACCGAGGCACATCGGACGAGAGCGCTTCGCGCATTTCACGGGTGCCGTACCGCCAGGCCAGCGCTTCGCTCTTGAGGTGCGAGCCTGCACAGTCCGGGCACGTCACATAGGAGCGATAGCGCGAGAGCATGACGCGCACGTGCATCTTGTAGCTTTTTGATTCCAGCCAGGCGAAAAAGCGCTTGATGCCGTACCACTGGCGCTGCCAGTCGCCGTGCCATTCAGGGTCGCCCTCAACGACAAAAGCCTTTTCCTTGTCGCTCAGATCCTCAAAGGGGACGCGCACGCGCACGCCCGCCTTGGCGCAGCGCTCTAGCATTTCCGCTTTGAAGCTTGAGTAGGCGAAGGTGGAAAAGGGCTTGACCGCATCTTCTTCCAAGCTTTTTGAAGGGTCCGGGATGATGAGCGCGAGGTCATTTTCGATGACGCGTCCGAAGCCGCGGCAGGTCGGACAGGCGCCGAGCGGCGAATTAAAGCTGAAGAGGTTGGGCGAGGGATCGGAAAAAGTTCTTCCGCACGTCGGACAAACGCGACCGCGCCGGTAGCGCGCGACGAGCCTCGGCGCAGCAGATGGCGCTTCGACATAAACCGCCATTTGGCCTGCGCCCTTTTCGAGCGCCGTCTCGACGGCTTCAACTGCGCGTGCGCGCTCGACGCGCGAAGCGCGGAATCGGTCCGCGGCGACGATGAGCCGGGTGCCTGTTTTTTCTGGCGTGCGAGCAAGAATCTTTGTGAATCCCTGCGAGGACAATCCCATTTCAGCTGTTTCAACGGGCAGAGAAGCCGGCACCAGAAGCTCAAACGCTACGGCGAGTCTTGCATCAGGCCCCTCGGCAGGATCTTCGGTCTTTTGGAGCCGCTCGAGAATGTCAGCCCAGATGGTGTCGGGCGAAAACACGGGTACGGCGGCGCCGTCGTCCGGGCAATAGGCACGGGCATGATGCGCAAAAAGGAGCTTCAGGTGATCGTTGAGCTCCGTCATGGTGCCGACTGTCGATCGCGACGTTCGGATGACGCCGTTCTGATCGATGGCAATCGCAGGCGGAACGCCTTCGATCGCATCGACGTGCGGGCGGTCCATGCGGTCGAGGAACTGGCGCGCGTAGGGACTGAACGTTTCGACGTATCGCCGCTGGCCTTCCGCATAGAGCGTGTCGAAGACGAGTGAACTTTTCCCGGAGCCGGAGAGTCCGGTGACGACCGTGAATTCGCCGACGGGAAAGTCGACGTCGACGTGCTTGAGATTATTCTGCGATGCGCCGCGGATGCGAATGCATTCGGATCCTTCCGCGGGGTGCTTTGGCTGCGCTTGAGTCATTCTGAGCGTGCGTGAATCGGGCTTATCAAGCCGGAAAAATAAGTTTTGTTGATGCGCTCAAGACTAGCGCAAGCAATTGCTGCTCGTGCGAATCGAACTGCCTCCGGACGTTTAAAGCCGCGGCGGCTTAGGGCACGCGTTCAGCCGCAAGCATCAATTAGATGTAATAAATTGTAAAAATAAAGCCAGCAGCTCTTGCCAAACTGCGGTTTGATATGCATAATTGCACTTCTCCGATTTCGGGGGATTAGCTCAGCTGGGAGAGCGCTTGCATGGCATGCAAGAGGTCAGCGGTTCGATCCCGCTATCCTCCACCAAGAATTCAAGGTCCCTATCGTCTAGAGGCCTAGGACACGACCCTTTCACGGTCGGTACCGGGGTTCGAATCCCCGTGGGGACGCCAAAATCAAAAGACCTGCCAGGCACAAGACCTGAGCGGGTCTTTTTCTTTTGATGCGGCTCGGCAAAAGAAAAGCCGGCGTCTGACGGGACGCCGGCGCGGCAGCGACGCGCGGCACTGCCGCGCATCGGGCCAAAAGCATTACGGACGACGCTTGTCGCCTTCTTCAACGACAGAGCGGCGGATCGTGTCGAACGCGTCGTTGAGCGCGGCCATCACGTCCTGGTTCGTGCGCGTGGCAAAAAGATTGCGTCCGTTGGAAATCAGATCGACGCGGATCGTGAACGGTCCCATCGTCTGGTGCCCTTCCTGAGTGACCGTCACTTTGCACGGCCCGAGACGGCTGTCGAATTTGCGAAGCGCCTCGACCTTCTCATTCACGGCCGCTTCGAGTGCGGGGGAGCGATTGATGCCATGAAAGATGATCTGAACGGGCATATGAACCTCACTTTTTTCTTCTGGTTGTCGGCTGGATGACGGCGGGCGCCGCAGACGCTCTCGTCAGTCCTGCCTTTGGTTCAAGTCTAGCCCTTTCGGGGCAAAGCGGCCTCCAGAAATCGTCGGGAGTTGTTTCAGTTCATCAAAAGGCCAAATGCTTGGGCGAAAACGGAATGAAACAAGTAAAATTGCGCCCGTCGAAGGCAGGATGGCTCAAATGGAAAGATGGCTGTCCGCAAGCAGTTTCAAGAGCCTTCGGCGCCGACCGATGCGCCGCACATTTTCCATGTGGCGAGCGCGCGGCGGCGGTGAACGTCGGAACTTCCAAGCTGTTGTCGTGAGTACAAGCGCCGCATCAAGAGAATTTAAGCGGCGGCAAGTGTTTCTTTTTTCAGACCAAGTGGCAGCGCCGAGTCCGCAGCAGCAGATCGGACAGGCATTCATCGGATTTTCATCGTTCATAAAGCGCGCCCTCGGCCGTGAGCGGCCGGGCGGCAAATTTTGTTGTTTTATTTAATCAGTCGACGCGCATTACTTCATTTCGCGCGGTCCGACAGCAGTAAGAGGTTTTGACAATGGAACGCAAGCCTTGGCAGGGCAACGGCCCGCGCCGCAATTTCGACCGTTTCGATCACTATGAGAATGATCGCGGCGACCGCTTCAACCGCTTTGATCGCGAAGATCGCTTCGGCGAACGTCAGGATCGCGGCGAACGCACCAATCGCTTCAATCAGTTTGAGCGCAGCGACCGGCGCGATTTCGGCGCTCGCCGCTACGATGATCGCGGCGAAGGCCGCTATGAAGGCCGCGGCGATCGCTTTGACCGCGGCGATCGCTTCAATCGCTACGATCGCTCGGGCGAACGCCGCCAGAGCTTCGGCGAACGCCGGGGCTACGGTCCGCGCCAGGGCCAAGGCCAGGGCCGCAGCCGTGAAGACTTCGGCGTGCGTTCTGGTCCCCGCGCCCGCGCCTACGACGAGCGCCGCTACGTTGAACGCAGCGATTTCGCGAAGAATGCCGTTGTCCGCATCGACAGCGACATCGCCGATTTCTTCGGCAGCCCCGAAGCCGTCAACAAGGCGCTTCGCCTTCTTGTCGACGCAGCGCGCGTCGTGAACTTCAAGCGTCCTGAAAAGGCGAGCGCTGAAGAGGCGATTGAACCGGAAACCGCTGCTCAGATTTTCGCGTCCGACGATCTCGAGGACGACGAAGAAGCAGAATACGGCGTCGAAGCGGCTGCTGCCGTCGAAGAAACGGCTCAGGCCGGCGAAGAAGCTTCGGCCGATGATGCTTCTGAAGCACAGGAAGCGCCGCAGCCGACTGAATCGGTCGAAAAGTAAAGCTTGGTTTCGGCTGCATCTCTAGGAGATGCACCAATTCGGCATAAGCGGTCCTGCGCCGCTGCCGCAACGTTCGCCCGGCTGCGCCGCGCTGTTTCAGAGCGGCCTGGCCGGGCGTTTTGCTTCGAGCGGACGCCTGCATCTTGCTTGCGGTGCGCTTTAAAGCAGCAAGGCTTAAGGCGGAGAGGGGAGAAGCTTCGATAAAATGAAGCCGATGTCGGCCTTTGCCGTGCGGCACGGCGCTTCTCCCAAACAGTTCGTTGCGGCTTGCCGTTTTCGGCGGCGGGGAAGCGCGCCGGGCAGCTTTCTCTCATCGTGCAATGCCGCTCTTCGGAACAAATTCAATGCAATACGTACTTGCGCTCGATCAGGGCACAACGAGCTCGCGCGCGATTCTTTTCAATCGACGCGCCCAGATCGTTTCGCTCGAGCAGATGGAGTTCGCACAGCACTTTCCTCAATCGGGCTGGGTTGAGCATGACGCCGGTGAAATCTGGCGCACGCAGCTTGCCGTAGCGCGCGCCTGTCTGCGCAAGGCTGGCGTTTCACCCGATGAAGTTGCTGCAATCGGCGTCACGAACCAGCGCGAAACAACCGTGCTTTGGGACCGTCAGACCGGCGAGCCGATAGCGCCTGCGATTGTCTGGCAGGACCGCCGCACCGACGCCATTTGCGAAACGCTCCGCAGCGACGGCGCTGAGCCGGTCGTGAACGGCAAAACCGGGCTGCGGCTTGATCCCTATTTCTCTGCGACGAAGATTCTTTGGCTGCTTGACGCAGTGCCGGGCGCTCGGGCACGCGCAGAGCGCGGCGAGATCCTTTTCGGCACCATTGACAGCTGGCTAATCTGGAATCTTACGGGCGGGGCTGTCCACGCCACCGACATTACGAATGCGTCGAGAACGCTCCTTTGCGATATCAAAAGCGGACAGTGGGACGACGAGCTCCTGCAGCTCTTCAATATCCCGGCGGCGATGCTGCCGCAGATTGTGCCGAGCAGCGGAGTGATCGGGGAAACGGCGCCGTCGCTTTTCGGCTACCGAATTCCAATCGCAGGCGCGGCAGGCGATCAGCAGGCAGCCACCTTCGGTCAGGCCTGCTTTGAGCCTGGTCACGCCAAGAACACCTATGGCACGGGCGGCTTCCTGCTGATGAATATCGGCGCAGCGCCGCGCATGAGCACGAACCGGCTGATTACGACCGCAGCCTGGCGCTTGGGCGAAGCGCCGATCGAATATGCGCTCGAAGGCAGCGTATTCATTGCGGGCGCTGTTGTGCAGTGGCTTCGCGACGGGCTGCGCTTTTTCAATGCAGCCGAGGAAATCGAGGCGCTGGCGCGCTCCGTGCCGGACAACGGCGGCGTCTATCTCGTGCCCGCCTTCGTCGGACTCGGCGCGCCGCATTGGGACAGCGACGCACGCGGACTGCTCATCGGGCTCACCCGCGCAACGACGCGCGCGCATATTGCACGCGCCGCGCTCGAAGCAATTGCTTTCCAGTGCGCGGAGGTGCTTGAGGCGATGACGCGCGACGCGCGCACGTCGCTGCGGGAGCTCCGCGTTGACGGCGGCGCTTCCCGCAACGATCTGCTCTTACAATTTCAGGCTGATATTTCGGGCGTTCCCGTCATTCGGCCGGCCATTACGGAAACGACGGCGCTTGGCGCCGCATTCCTCGCGGGGCTCGCCGCAGGCGTCTGGAGCTGCGAAGACGAAATCGCTTCGCTCTGGCGCGTCGACCGGGTGTTCGAGCCCTCGATGACCCTCGATCAAAGAGAATCCTTGATGAACCAATGGGCACGCGCCGTGGGCCGCGCCCGCAAATGGAACCAGTGACCATGGCAGAAGAAGTCAAACCCATCGTTCGAGAAGACGCACTCGCGCAGCTGCGCGAAGACCAGCTTTGGGACGTCGTCGTCATCGGCGGCGGCGCAACCGGCGCCGGCATTGCCGTTGATGCAGCCTCCCGCGGCCTCAAGACCCTGCTGCTTGAAGCGCAGGACTTCTCCTCGGGCACTTCCTCGCGTTCGACCAAGCTCATTCACGGCGGCGTGCGCTACATGAAGAATCCGCGCGACTGGGGCCTTGTGCGTGAAGCGCTCAAGGAGCGCCGCATTCTCATCCAGAACGCGCCCCATCTCGTGCATTCGAAGCCTTTCATTCTTCCCTGCTACAAGAAGTGGGAGCGCGAGTACTACACCGTCGGCCTCGGCATTTACAGTGCGATGACCTACGGCGGCTACGGCATCGGCCGCACGAGCAGCCTTTCCCGCGAAGAGACGCTTTCGCGCTTGCCGGGCGTCAAGCCTGAGGGCCTCATGGGCGGCGTGCAGTTCTTTGACGGCCAGTTCGACGATGCCCGCCTCGATGTTGCGCTCATGCGCACGGCCTTCAATCATGGCGCCGTCTGCCTCAACTACATGCCGGTTACCGCGATCGAGCGCAAGGGCGGCTGGATCCAGTCTGTGACGGCAACGGACAAGGAAACGGGCGAGAGCTACCGCATCCGCACGAAGATGGTCTTCAACGCGGCTGGTCCCTGGGTGGATTCGATTCGCCGCCTGGTTGATCCGGAAGCTTCAACGCTCGTTCGCGTGGCCCGCGGCTCGCACATTCTTCTTGACAAGTCCTTCATGCCCGGCGAAACCGGCATGCTGATTCCGAAGACGCGCGACGGCCGCGTGCTTTTTGCAATTCCTTGGCACAACATGCTGCTCGTCGGCACGACCGACGTCGAGCAGCGCGAAGCTGAATTTGAGCCGAAGGCCACCGAAGAGGAAATCGACTTCATGATCGAAACGGCGCAGGGCTATCTTGCCAAGCCCATTACGCGCGCCGACGTGAAGGCGACCTTCTCGGGCCTGCGTCCGCTCTTCAATCCGCAGGCGACCGGCTCGGCGGGCTCGACCGCGAAGGTTTCGCGCGAGCATGCCGTCATTCCCGAATACGGCAATATGATCACCGTGACGGGCGGCAAGTGGACCGCTTACCGCAAGATGGCCGAGCACGCCATGCTGGTGGCGACGCTGCGCCACCTCATTGAGCCGCGCCTCTGCGTGACGAAGACCCTGCCGATTCACAACGATGAAAAGTGGGATCCGGCAGAGCTGGAAATTGCGGCCGAGCAGAGCGATGCGGCTGACCGTCGCGTGGTTGAGTATGCGATCTACTGCCGCGACTACGAAGCGGCGCGCACTGCCGAAGACGTTCTGTACCGCCGTCTGCGCCTCGGCCAGATGAACGAAGCCCGCACGAAGGCGCTTCTGCCCATTGTTGCTGCAGCAATGGCCGGCAAGCCTTATGAAATCCCCGCTGAAGTCCGCGCGCTTGAAGAAGCGAAGGCCAAGGTGGCTGCGGCCGCTGCTGCGCAGGAAGCGGACGAGCCGGCGACCGAAGCAGCGCCTGAAGCTGCTCGCGAAGACGAAGCGGCATCGGAAGAAAAGAAGGCCTGAGCCGAAGGCGGCTTTGATGAAAGCGCCGCCGATGGAAATCGGCGCGCGCTTCGCAGATAATCGCGGGGGAGTCCGAGAATTTGCGGGCTCCCTCCTTTTCTTTGCGCTGTTTACCTAAAGCGCATCCGTTAGCGAATGCGCACTTTTTCTGTGGGAGTTCCTGCATGGAATACAGCTTCTGGGGCGGGCTCATGCTCATGCTCCTCATGGCCGATCCGCTCGGCAATATTCCGATTGTGCTCGCTTGCACAAAGACTGTTCCGAATCGCCGCCGCGTCTGGGTGATCTTCCGCGAGAACCTGATTGCTGCGGTGCTGCTCATTCTCGCAATGATGTTCGGGCGCAGCTTCCTGACGGCAATCGGCCTCTCAGATGCGGCGCTCAGCATCGGCGGCGCAGTGATCGTGCTGCTCATGGCGATCCGAATGGTCTTTCCGACGCCCGAGGGCGTTTTCGGCAATACGCCGGGCGGCGAGCCCTACATCGTGCCGATTGCGGTGCCCGCCATTGCCGGCCCGTCTACGCTGGCGACGATCATGATGCTGGCGGCATCCGCGCCCGACAGGCTTTGGGAGTGGGCCGCCGTGGTCGGCATCACGTGCTTTGTTTCATTCTGCGTGCTCGCGAGCGCTGACTGGCTTGAGCGGCATCTCGGTGAAAAGCTCACGCTTGCCATTGAACGCCTGACGGGGCTCATTCTGGCGATGATGGCGACGCAGATGTTCCTCTCCGGCCTCGCTTCCTATATCGAATCGCTGCCGAGCATGGTTGCCAAATAATCGCATGGCGCCGCTTCGGACTGAAAGAAGAAAAAAGTGACGGCGCCGAGTGGACATTGGATGCGGCAATCGGATAAAATCCGCGCTTTGACTCCGGTCGGTGCGGATTGCTCCCCTTTTTCCACTGGCGCCGCGCGGCGGACAAGAGTCGAAGCAGCTTTTATTTGTTTTTGACGGTTTCGGCTTTCCGTGCCGTCAAGTCTCGAACAACTCGGAAAGCGTTGCGGCACGAGAAAAAACGGCGCCATCCGTTGTACCGCAGCTGCCTTCCAACAACACATATATGGTGAACGCAATGAAGACCTTCTCGGCCAAGCCGCTTGAGGTTAAGCGCGACTGGTTCGTGGTCGATGCCAGTGACAAGGTGCTCGGCCGTCTGGCCGCTGAAATCGCTCTGCGCCTGCGCGGCAAGCACAAGCCCGAATACACCCCCCACGTCGACACGGGCGACTTCATCGTCGTCGTCAATGCCGACAAGCTCGTTCTTTCCGCTGAAAAGGCCGGCAAGAAGACGTACTACCGTCACACGGGCTACCCGGGCGGCATCTACGAAACGACGTTCGAAGAAATGCAGGCCAAGCATCCGGGCCGCGCGCTCGAAATCGCCGTCAAGGGCATGCTCCCGAAGGGCCCGCTCGGCTACGCCATGATCAAGAAGCTCAAGATCTACGCCGGTGCCGAACATCCGCATACGGCTCAGCAACCCAAGGTCCTTGATCTCTAATTCAGCAGGATTTCGAAGATGATCGGCAACTACAACTACGGCACCGGCCGTCGCAAGAGCTCCGTCGCGCGTGTTTTCATCAAGCGCGGCACCGGCAAGATCGTGATCAACGGCCGTCCCCTTGATCAGTACTTCCAGCGTGAAACTGGCCGCATGATCGTCATGCAGCCGCTTCAGCTGACGGAAAACGTCGAAACGTTCGACATCATGGTCAACGTTTACGGTGGTGGCGAATCCGGCCAGGCCGGCGCCGTCCGTCACGGCATCACCCGCGCTCTCATCGACTACGATGAAGGCCTCAAGCCTGTTCTGTCGAACGCTGGCCTCGTTACCCGCGATGCCCGCGAAGTCGAACGTAAGAAGGTTGGCCTGCGCAAGGCTCGCCGCGCCAAGCAGTTCAGCAAGCGCTAATTGCTTTCCTGCTGCTTTGTCGGCAAAGTTCGTTTCGAACCTTGCCGACGGCGAAAAAGCCGCTCAGCATCCTTCGGGGTGCATCTGAGCGGCTTTTTTTTTATATCTCAGTCAAGCTGCGCGCACGCAAGCCGCAACCGATGGTGTAGGATAATCCCCTCATTGACCAAGGCCTGTGAACGAACGCCTCGCACATGCGGGCGAATCGTTCTGAGCTTGGAACATTGGGGCGACATGCCCTCAATACAAATGCTCCGAAATCGGAGCTGCGAAGCCGGTGCCGCCGATGGGTATCCCCCGGAAATACCGATACCCAAAGGCAGTGAAGCCGGAACCCTCTTTCATCGCACGGATGGCAGAGGGAGGAGTCCATTAAGTCCGACCGCAAGCGATGGCGGCGGCATCTCTTCATGGAGTCACTCGAATGACTGATGCGAATACCGCTGAAGTTCAGCGCGCGGAGGAAGAAGTCCCTGCACTGATTCCGGATCCGATCACGTTCACCGACGCAGCCGTAGCCAAGGTGAAGGCGCTGATGGACGAGGAAGGCAATCCCAACTTGAAGCTGCGCGTTTTTGTGCAGGGCGGCGGCTGTGCGGGCTTTCAGTACGGCTTTACATTCGATGAAACGCAGAACGACGACGATGCGGTCATGCACAAGGGCGGCGTCACGCTGCTCATCGACTCGATGAGCTATCAGTATCTGGTCGGCGCCAAGATCGACTTTAAGGAAGATCTGACGGGCGAGCAGTTCGTGATTGACAATCCGAATGCTGTGACGACCTGCGGCTGCGGCTCTTCGTTCAGCGTCTGAGGCCTCTGCGCCGGCCGAGAGTCGGCGCGCGCGTGTGTCCTTACCGACAATTCCGCATGGGCGGCATGCTTTTTGTGCGTGCCGGCCATGCGGTTTTCTTTTTTTTCAGGCGCAAACCCAAACGTTCAGGATTAGCCGGCCGGGTACCAGGCGCCGAGCAGGCGCAGGCCGCGCGCACGCGTTACGGCTGGAAGATTGCCCGGCTCGCCGGCAAGAAACGCTTTTGCAAGCCAGGCGAAGGCTGCGCCTTCTACGTCCATGGGGTTCAGGCCGTAGCGGCTCGAATCAGAGAAGATTCGTACAGCGGTTCGGCGCCGGAGTTCCGCGTCGAGCATGCGCATCAGTTCCGGATTGCGTGCGCCGCCGCCGCAGACGATGAAGCGCTCCGTTTCGGGCGCTGTTCGGGCAAGTGCTTCTGCTGCGCTTCTCGCCGTAAGCATTGTGAGGGTGGCGGCTACGTCTTCGGGCGCCGCATTGGCAAAAGGCGCAAGCTTGGCGCTCAGCCAAGCGAAAGAGAAGCGTTCGCGTCCTGTCGATTTCGGGGGATTTAGCGCAAAGTAAGGATCTTCAAGGCAGTGCTTGAGCAGCGGCTCAAGCACCCGGCCGCGTCGGGCCAGTTCGCCGTTGCGGTCGCAGGGAAGGCCGAATCGCGAGGCCATGAAGGCGTCGAGCAGCATGTTGCCCGGTCCGGTATCAAAGCCGGAAACAACGGCGCGGCCCTGGGCGAGGTCAGCAGCTGCCGGCAGGATCGTCACGTTGGCGCTGCCGCCGATGTTGAGAACGGCGGCGGCCGATTCGTGCGGAAAAACCTGTGTGTGGAAGGCTGGCACAAGCGGTGCGCCTTCGCCGCCCGCGGCAACGTCGCGGCTTCGGAAGTCAGCGACGACGCTGATGCCCGTGAGTTCAGCGAGAAGTGCCGGATGGTTGAGCTGCAGCGTGAAGCCGCGCTCCGGCCGGTGGCGAATTGTCTGGCCGTGCGCGCCGATGGCGGCAATGTCCTCAGGGAGCAGTCCGCAGCTTTTTAAAAGCCGTTCAACGGCTTCGCCGTAAAGCTTCGCAAGCGAAACGGCCGCATCACCCATGCGCTCGATTTCGTCCGGGGCATTTCCTAGCGCGAGCGAGAGGAGTGCGTCGTGAAGTTCCGGCGGCATCGGGACGCCCGCGCGTCCAAGCGTCGTCATTCGATCAGTGCCGGTCGCGTCGCTGCGGAAGCGGACAGCGACGGCGTCCGCACCGTCCAGGCTCGTGCCCGACATGATGCCGATGGTGACGATATCGTCTTCAACCTTTGTTCGGACCAAGGGCGTGACGCGCATGAGTATCAGTTCCCTCGGGCGGTCTCAAGCTGTCTGGCTCGGCCGCGCGCAGCGTCCTTTTCAATGGACACATTGCGAACGGCGCCGCCGTTCGGCTTCGCTTCGAGGGCTTTGTCCGCCGAAGCGCTCTCGAGGGCGTTGCGCGCCTGTTCTGCGTCTTCTTCAGCTTCGCGCTTCATTTGACCGGCCAGCATGCGGCCGGGGGAGGGTTTCCCTTCGCGTTCGGCAGCTTCTTCAAATCGCGCCTGAATGTCCGCTGT
The DNA here is from genome assembly GCA_905213905.1 of uncultured Sutterella sp. Taxonomy (GTDB): domain Bacteria; phylum Pseudomonadota; class Gammaproteobacteria; order Burkholderiales; family Burkholderiaceae_F; genus Sutterella. The sequence goes on from CAJMKD010000002.1 coordinate 18,322, forward strand.
CTGCGCGCGCAGCTGTGCGAGCTGATAGGGCGACAGATTTTCCGTGTCAGGCAAATCGGCTGTCCGAGGATTGATTTGCACGCCGTCAATCATGAGCTCGTAGTGCAGATGCGGACCGGTGGCGAGTCCTGTCATGCCGACAAACCCGATCACCTGTCCCTTCTTGACGCGCATGCCGGTGCGAATGCCTTTGGCAACCTTGCGCATATGGGCGTAGAGCGTTTTCCGTCCGAGTCCGTGGTCAATGACGACATAGTGGCCGTAGCCGCGGGCTTCATAGGCAACGCGCTCAATCCGGCCGTCAGCAGCGGCAAAGATGTGCGAGCCTGAAGGTGCGCGCATGTCGGTGCCGTTGTGCGAACGGAGCACGCCCGTGATCGGGTGGCGGCGCAGCGGCGCGAATTCCGAAGAAATGTCCTTGACGTCGAGCGGCACGCGCATGAAGGTCTGCGACGCCGAACGGCCGTCCAGCGCATAGTAGCTGCCGGCGTGTACGCCGTCGGAAAACCAGAAGGCTTCATGGACCTGCGGCGTCGTGACGCGGCGTCCGTCCTCGACGATCTGGACGGCCAGCAGCTGTCCGTCCCGAACGAAGCGGCCGTCGGCGAACTTCTTCTCATAAACGAGCCGCAGCGTGTCGCCCGGCTTCATTTCGCGCAGCGGATTGTCGGCACGATCCCACACAGCCTCGAGCTGCTCCATGATCGACTCGGGAATGTCGAGCGAACGCGCGGTTTCCCAAAGCGTCTTTTCAACCGTGCCCGAAATAAGCGTTTCACTGGTCGTGAAGTTGTAGGGAAGAATGGAAATGGCGAAATTGCCGCCAACGCGCATCACTTCAACCGTTCTGTTGTCTCGATCATATGGGCCCTCCATGAAAAGGCGCATATAAACGAGCTTGCCGTCCGGCGCGACGCCCATCGTTACGTACTGTCCCGTCTGGGGCATCCAGAGCGGCGCAGCTTTCGGCGAGGCCGCGATGAATTCATAGGCTTCCTGATCTTTGACGCCGAGGCGAGAAAACAGTGAAAGCAGCGTTTCTCCCGGCTGTGCGACGACGTGAATCGGCCGATAGTCGCCAATGCGAACAGCGGATCGAATTTCCTCAGCAAGATCCGGTGTTTCAACAGGCATGCGGACTACGGTGACTTCGCTCGAATAGTTGCGGAGATTGGGGCCGGCCACGAGCGCCAGCGCTGCGCCGCCGAAAGCAAGGCCGAGCAGGCCGACGCATGCGGCGGCACGGGTCCGACGGCGAGAAAGCGAAACCCGAAGCCGCTGCGCTATGCTGCGCTGCAGTCGGGCGTAAGCCCGGCCGACCTGTCGAAGATGTGCGGAAATAAGGGTCGGTGCCGTCATGGGAAGCAAGGATGGAAGCGTCGGAATGCGATGGAAGCGCTGCAGCAGCAATGCGCCGCAGCAGTGCAGCAGCTCTGCGGGGAAGCGCTCTAAGAGCCGCCGCGGTTCGGGCGGCATTTTAACGTTCTGCGCGCACGTCTTCAGCGCTGCGGCCTGCTTTTTTGCTGCATCAGCACAGATCCTTTTATCGCGCAGATGCGTGGTTTTCGGGGGTTTTCGCGCAATGCGCTTCCCGCAAGCCCGCCACTTCTCTTCAGATGCGCGCTAAAGTAGTAGCTTTCGGACAATTCGAATGGACGTTCGCAAGCCGCCGCAATTTGCTCCGGAGCTGCGGATTTCGGAGCAGTCCGCCAAGATTTCCAATGATGTCTGCGTCTTTCGGCGCGGGCAAAACCCTTCAATCACCAGCATCGAAACATGGCAGAAGAAAAGAAAGAGGCAGCTGCGCCTCAGTACCCCGTCACCGATGAAATCCGAGAAGCGATGGCGCTCATTCGGCGCGGCACGGACTCGTTTCTGATTGAATCCGAATTCGAACAGAAGCTCGCCCGCTCGAAGGCGACCGGCGAGCCGCTTCGCTGCAAGCTCGGTCTGGATCCGACCGCGCCGGACATTCATATCGGGCACACCGTTGTGCTCAATAAGCTTCGTCAGCTGCAGGATCTCGGCCACACGGTCATTTTCCTTGTGGGCGACTTTACGGCCGCCATCGGCGATCCTTCGGGCCGCAACACGACGCGTCCGCCGCTCACGCGCGAGCAGATTGAGGAGAATGCCCAGACCTATCTCAATCAGGCAGGACTTGTTCTTGATCTGAGCCGCACGGAAGTCCGCTACAACTCCGAGTGGTGCAATGCGCTCGGTTCCGTCGGCCTCATCCAGCTCGCAAGCCGCTACACCCTCGCGCGGCTGCTCGAGCGCGACGATTTTGCCAAGCGCTTTGCCGCTGAGCTGCCGATTGCGATGCATGAGCTTCTTTATCCGCTCATGCAGGGCTACGACTCCGTAGCGCTCAAGGCAGACCTCGAGCTCGGCGGCTCCGATCAGCGCTTCAATTTGCTCGTCGGCCGCGAACTGCAGCGCCAGTACGCTCAGGAGCCGCAGTGCATTCTTACGATGCCGCTCCTCGTCGGTCTTGACGGCGTTCAGAAGATGAGCAAGAGCAAGAAGAACTACATCGGCATCACGGATGCGCCGAACGACATGTTCGGCAAGGTCATGTCGATTTCCGACGATCTGATGTGGAATTGGTACGACCTGCTCTCGCTGCGAGGCAACGATGAAATTGCTGCGCTCAAGAAGGAATGCAGCGAGGGCCGCAATCCGCGCGATGCGAAGGTGATGCTCGCCAAGGAAATTGTCGAGCGCTTCCATTCAAAGGCCGATGCCGACGCAGCCGAATCGGAATTCAACAGCCGGTTCCGCCAGGGCGCCATGCCCTCCGACATTCAGTCCGTTACGGTGCAGTCGACAGAGGGCCGCATCGGCATCGGCATTCTCATCAAGCAGGCCGGCCTTGCGCCTTCGACGGCAGAGGCCAACCGCAACATTGATCAGGGTGGCGTCCGCATCAACGGCGAGCAGATCCGCGACCGCAAGCTTCAGATTTCGCAGGGCGAAACGATCGTTCTGCAGGTCGGCAAGCGCAAATGGGCCAAGGTGACCGTCGCCTAAGAGGTGCACGGATCCCCCTGATGCAAGGAGAGGCGGCATGATCGTTTTGCTGCAGCGAGTGACGCAGGCGTCGGTGAGCGTGGCCGGCGCCGTCGTCGGACAAACGGGACCAGGCTTTCTTGCACTCGTCTGCGCAGAGCCCGGCGACACGGATGAGGCGGTTCGCAAGGCCGCACAGAAAACCGTGAAGCTGCGCGTATTCGAGGATGAGGCGGGGAAAATGAACCGCGCCATCCGCGACACGGGCGGCAGCATACTGGCCGTCTCTCAATTCACGCTTGCAGCCGACTGCATGAGCGGCAACCGGCCGAGCTTTTCCCGTGCCGCGCCCCCCGAAGAAGGGCTTCAGCGCTTCAACGATTTCGTTGCAGCGCTCCGAAGTGAAGGCGTTGCGGTCGAAACGGGCGAGTTCGGCGCCGAAATGCAGGTTTCGCTCGTCAACGACGGCCCAGCGACTTTCTGGCTGAAGTTTTAGCGCCCCCTCAAAGAGGGCGCCGGTGCTTTTGCCGAGCCCCGGGCGTCAAACGCGGCTTCTCGCCGCGCAGGAGACAAAAGATGTTCATTCGTTCCGACACCTTTGAAATGGGCGCCGCCATTCCGGCGCGATGCGCCTATGGCCGGATCGGTCCCGAAGGGACAGTGGATTCCGACAACCTTAATCCCGATCTTGCTTGGGGGGATGCCCCGGCGGGCACGAAGAGCTTTGCAATTCTGTGCATTGACGACGACGTGCCGACCGTTTTTGACGGGCGCGATGCTTCCGGCGCACTGCCCGCCATGCAGCCGCGTCGTCGTTTCGTGCATTGGGTGCAGGCCGATGTGCCTGCGACGGTGACGCATATTGCCGAGGGTGCGCTTTCCTGCGAGAGAAAGCTTGCCGAAGGATTCGGGCGCCCTGGCATCAATGACTACAGCCGCGGCGGCGTTCCGCCGCTGGGCGCCTGCGGAACGGGCTACGATGGTCCGTGCCCGCCGTTCTTCGATGCGAGGTGGCACTTCTATCGCTTTATTGTGGTTGCGCTCGACCTGGAAACGCTGTCGCTGCCTGAGCACTTTACGCTTTCCGATTGGGAAAGAATGACGCAAGGCCATGTGCTCGCCACAGCGGAGCTCGTCGGTCGCTACTCGCTTAATCCGGGGCTTGCTCGATAAGAGCCCGCGTCGATAATGCGCTGAGGGACGCTTTGGGGCGTCCCTGCGCGCAGCGCTTTTCTTCCAGCCATTTCGGACGCATAGAACTATCTGGCGATTCTGCTCGTCCTTCGGCTTCCTTTGCTTCAATAAGAGCCTGCGCATTTCCTGACCTTTCCAAGAAAAGCTGAGCGCAGCGCGAACGACATTGAACGCAAAAAAACGCGGGCAATGTGCAATACTCGTGCTTTACGGATTGCCCGTAGGACAAGGTGGGGGCGGGATGCCCCGAATCCCTGCGTTTCGATATTGCCGGTGCAGCAAAGCCGACAGCGCCCATGCCGAGCACGGAAAACCGAGCGCCATGTGGCAGTGAAACCGGGTGCCCCAGGCGTCAGGCTGGGGCGTTTTCACGAAGGAGGTTTCTTCCCGATGTTCGATTTAAAGCAAAACGTTCGCGCACAGGATCCTGCGGTTTGGCAGGCCATCGACGCCGAGGCGCGTCGTCAGGAAGATCATATTGAGCTCATTGCGAGCGAAAACTATGCCTCTCCTGCTGTTATGGCTGCGCAGGGCTCGTGCCTCACGAACAAGTACGCCGAAGGCTATCCCGGCAAGCGCTATTACGGCGGGTGCCAGTATGTTGACGACGTCGAGCGCCTGGCGATTGCACGCGCCAAGCAGCTTTTCTGCGATCCGCTCGGCGTTGACTATGCGGTCAACGTCCAGCCGCATTCCGGCGCGCAGGCCAATATGGCTGCCTTCTTTGCGCTGCTCGAGCCGGGCGATGCCTTCATGGGCATGTCGCTCGCTGAGGGCGGCCATCTGACGCACGGCATGAAGCTCAATATGTCAGGACGTTATTTCCGTGCCGTACCGTATGGACTGAATGCCGACGAGGCGATCGACTACGAGGCGATCGAGGCGCTTGCCTTCGAGCATCATCCCAAGCTCATCGTGGCGGGTGCATCCGCTTATTCGCTTCACATCGATTTTGCGCGCATTTCTGAAATCGCCAGAAAGATTGGCGCCTTCTTCATGGTGGACATGGCGCATTATGCGGGGCTCGTTGCCGCTGGTCTTTACCCGTCGCCTTTCGGACACGCAGACATCATTACGACAACGACGCACAAAACGCTTCGCGGACCTCGAGGCGGCATGATCTTCATGCGTCCCGATCTAGAAAAACGCGTTAATTCAGCAATTTTCCCCGGCATACAGGGCGGTCCCCTGATGCACGTCATCGCCGCCAAGGCCATTGCACTTGGCGAAGCGCTCACTTCGGACTTCCGCTCGTATCAGGCACAGGTAGTGAAGAACGCCGCTGCCATGGCCGAAACGCTTGCTGGGCGCGGGCTGCGCATTGTCTCGGGCGGCACGCAGAGCCATGTCATGCTTGTCGATCTGCGCTCGCTCGACATTACCGGCAAAGCAGCCGAGGCTCTTCTAGACAGCGCCAACATTACGGTCAACAAGAATGCCATTCCGAACGATCCGCAGACGCCTTTTGTCACTTCCGGAATCCGAGTGGGAACGCCGGCGGTAACAACGCGAGGCTTCTGCGAGGCGGATTGCCGGCAAACAGCCAATCTGATCGTCGATCTTCTGGAGGCGCCCGAAGACCCCGCTGTACTCGCGCGCGTTCGCGCAGCAACGGCTGCTCTTGTGAAGGCGCATCCTGTCTACGGATCCAGCCAAGATTGATTGCGCCGGTTCTTTCGTTCGTTTTTCTTTGCCGCCCGAAGTTTCATTGCTTCGGGCGGTAGTCGTTTTTGGGCACCTTTGCGGCGGCGAGCGATGCTGGGAAGGCCAGAAAGCGGGAGGCGGCGTCACTGAAGAGCTGGGAATGCTGAATGCGGCTCTTTCCCTGAAAGCGTAGTCATTCGAAGGTGTTTAAGGGGCGTGCTTCGTTTCTGCAGCGAAAAACGAGAAGCCAGAGAAAGACGCCGACCGATGGCCTGTCGGTTTTGAGGACCTTCTGCAAATGAAAATGAAGGAAAGACACAATAGGCTGTGCCAATGTGGCATCAGTCAGCTAAACTTAGTTGATTGTTTCTTGCTTAAAGGTGGTGCACAAGCATGCGTTGCCCTTATTGTCAAAATCCCGTTACTAGTGTGATCGACTCCCGTGCGCCGGAGATGGGCGCCGTGATACGCCGCCGCAGGCTTTGTCCAAAATGCGGCAAGCGCTTCACCACATTCGCGCGCGTTTCTTTTTCCATGCCCTACATCGTGAAGAAGGGCGGCGCACGTGTTGAATACGATCGCGCTAAGCTTCGCGGATCGATGATGCTCGCGTTAAGAAAGCGTCCCGTTTCGCCCGATCGGATCGATGAAGCCGTTGACGAAATCGAACAGCGGCTTGTCATGACTGGAGAACGAGAAATTCGTTCGAACCGGCTGGGTGAGCTTGTTCTGGAGGCGCTCAAGCGTCTGGATACGATTGCCTATATTCGTTTCGCATCGGTTTATTTCAATATCAACGATCCGGAAGCGTTTGCCGCGATGATTGAGGCGGCCGTGCGCGAGCATGCCGACAAGAATGCGCGCCCCGAACCCGCCGTGGAGAAAGAAAAATGAGCAAGTTCGCGCCAGCAAGCTGCGATTCTCTGAAGAATTCGAAGCTGCGTCTTGAGCCAAGCGACAACTGCCGCGATCCTGATGAGCTGTTCATGCTGCTTGCGCTCGAAGAAGCCAAGCGTGCCTGGCGAATTTCACCGCCCAATCCCTCCGTTGGCGCTGTCATCGTGCGCGACGGCCGCATCATTGCGAGCGGCTTTACGCAGCAAGCGGGCGGGCCGCATGCAGAAATCATGGCGCTTCGCGATGCAAAAGCACGCGGTGAGAGCGTCGAAGGCGCCACCATTTATGTAACGCTGGAGCCTTGCTCTCATTACGGGCGAACGCCGCCCTGCGCCAAGGCGCTCATTGAGGCGAAGGTGGGACGTGTTGTTGCCGCTATCGGCGACCCGAATCCGCAGGTTCACGGCCGCGGCATGGCGATGATTGAAGCGGCAGGGATTCAGACGCGCTTGGGCGTTCTTGCGGATCAGGCTCGCGAAGTCAATGCCGGCTTCTTCTCAAGAATGACGCGCGGCATGCCTTGGGTTCGAATGAAAACGGCTGTAACGCTTGATGGCCGAACGGCCTTGGCTGACGGCCGATCGAAGTGGATTACGGGCGAAGCGGCCAGAGCGGACGGCCAGTTCTGGCGTGCTCGCGCCGGCGCAGTCGTGACCGGTATCGGTACCGTGCTGGCAGATGATCCGCAGATGAACGTTCGTCTTGAAGATCAGATTCGACAGCCGCTTCGCGTCGTTGCGGATCCGCAGTTCAGAACGCCGGTTGATGCCAAAATCATTCGCTCGCCAGGCGGCGCGACGATTATTGCGGGACTTGCCGGACAAACCGGCGATGCCTGCCGGCGCGCCGACGCACTCCGAGCTGCAGGGGCAGAGGTTCTCGAACTTCCATCGGACAGCACGCGGGGAATCGACTTGCGTGCGCTCCTTATAGAATTGGCATCACGCGAAGTGAATGAAGTGCATCTGGAAGCAGGCGCGGGCTTGAGCGGCGCGTTTTTGAATGCCGATTTGGTTGACGAGCTGCTCGTCTACGAAGCGCCGTGCTTTTTCGGCGAAGGCGCAGGCCCCGCGCTTGTTTCGCCGCCGGATTCGCCGGCTGCAGCGCGACGCTGGCGCGTTCATTCGCTCTCAAAAATCGGGGAAGATTTTCGAATTATCTGTAGGAGAAACTGAAAAAATGTTTACCGGTATTGTTCAGGCCGTGGGCAAAGTCCGCGAACCCGAAAAACTCGGCAACGGCGTGCGCCTTACGATTCTTGCGCCAGAACTTGGGCTCTCCGATGTTCATGTCGGCGATTCGATCGCCGTCAACGGCGCCTGCATGACCGTGATCGACGTGAACGACCGCGAGTTCAAAGTGGACGTTTCCGCTGAGAGCCTTTCGAAGACGACCGGCCTGGATACGTTCGGCGAAGTGAATCTTGAAAAGGCCATGCGTCTTGGCGACCGCGTCGACGGTCATCTGGTGAGCGGACATGTCGACGGCGTCGGCCAGGTCGAGTCGATGGACCAGATCGCGGAGTCCTGGCGCCTGGTGGTGCGCGCGCCCCGCAAGCTTTCGCCGTATCTCGCCTACAAGGGCTCCATCACGGTGAATGGCGTCTCCCTCACGATCAACAAAGTCGAGGACACGGCGCTCGATACGCTCATCACGATCAATCTGATTCCGCACACGGTTGAAGTGACGACGCTCAAGCACCTCAAGCCGCAGGACAACGTCAATCTCGAAATCGACACGATTGCCCGCTATATCGAGCGCATGGTGTCGCTGCGTGACGACGATGCGCTTTTCTGATCAACCTTTCTGATCGGCCTTTGTGATCGGACTTAGGCCGATCGAGCCCCGCTGCTGCCGTTGCGTCGGGGCAGGTTGCCGCTCGGGCGGAAAAGCCCGCGCTGCGCTTTTGGCAGTTCCTTCTTCGCGCCTTTTTGAGCCGCGCGACAGCCTGCCTGCAAAGCGTTGCGCGGGCTTTGCTTTTGAGTCAAAGAAGCGGCGTCTGTTGGGCTGAGGTCTGCGCTGGCGGCTTCTGCAGGGCCCATAATGAGTGCGCGAAAGCAAGCGGAACGACGCGTCCGGGCCGTTTGCGACAACGACAAGAAATGTGTATGAAGGAGGTTGCCATGACGCCCAGGCTTTTTACGCCGATAGAAATCGGCTCCGTTACTGTTCCAAACCGCATCAGCGTGCCGCCGATGTGCATGTACAGCGCGAAGTTGGGTGTCGCGCAGCCTTTCCATTTTGCGCACTATGCCAAACTGGCGCAGTCCGGAGCCGGACTTGTATGCATTGAGGCTTGCGCCGTGACGCCTGAAGGGCGCATTACGGAAAACGATCTTGGCCTCTGGTCTGATGAATGCGAAGCCGGCATCGCGGCGATTGTCCGCACGATGCGCCAGGCCATGCCGGGCGTGCGGATTTTCATCCAGCTTTCGCATGCCGGCCGAAAGGCAAGCCGCCGCGCGCCTTGGGCTGGCAGCGCCGTGCTTGCTGTCAGCGACGGCGGCTGGCGCGTGCGTGCGCCGAGCGATCTGCCTTTCGGAGAAGACGGACCAAAGCCGCTGCCGCTCGACTTTGAGGAATGCGGCGAGCTTGCGCGCGCCTTCGGGAAAGCGGCTGCGCGCGCCGTCCGCGCTGGCGTCGACGGCATTGAACTGCATATGGCGCACGGCTACCTGATTCATGAATTCCTTTCGCCGCTCTCGAACCGGCGGATTGATGAATACGGCGGCGCTTTTGAAAACCGTACGCGCTTTGCCGTTGATGTCATGGAGGCTGTCATGAGCGCTGTCGGCCGAGACGCCGCTGTGGGACTCCGCGTTTCGGCCACGGACTGGGTCGATGGCGGGTGGACGCCGGAAGAGACGGTTGATTTGGTGAAGCTCGCCAAGCGCCACGGGCTTGTCTTTGCGGACGTATCGACGGGCGGACTTGTGCCGGATGCGGCGATTGACGAGGCGCCGGGCTATCAAGTGCCCTTTGCGGCGCAGGTGAAGCGGGCAGCGGGCATGCCTGTTTTCGCATGCGGCCGCATAACGAATGCCTCGCAGGCCGAAACGATCCTTCGCGCGGCAGCCGCCGACGTGATCGATGTGGGCCGCGGCGTGCTTGACGATCCGAACTGGGGCTGGCACGCAGCGCGTGCGCTGCGCGTCAAAAGCGTGCCGGAACTTGCTGTCCCGCAGCAGTATGAGCGCGGCATCCGCCTTTGAAGTTCGTCTCCGAACGGTTCGCCAAGGGCCTTGAACAGGTCGGCAATGGAAATTTGAGGCCATGCGGAAGGATTTCCGTGGGGCTTCAAGGTAAAATAAAAAGTTCAGCAATGCGGAGGGCGCCTTCAAGTTGAGAGGCGCATGCCGCTTGCAGCAGACGGTGCCGCGGCCGGCTTTCGAAGCACAAGCCCGCAGCGGCCAAATTAAAGCTTCCAGCCGCTGCGCGCCGAATCGCAAGTGCGCGGCAAGACTCGAAGAGGAGAAAAAAATGGCTGTTGATGTGATTCCCACTTCCCTCGACGGAACGGATCTCCGAATCGGGATTGTTGTCGCCCGATTCAACGAATATGCCGGTCGCGGCGAATTCGATTCCTGCATGGACGAATTGCGCAAGCTCGGCGTGATGGACGAGGACGTCACGAAGATCTCGGTGCCGGGCGCGCTTGAAATTCCGCTCGCGCTCCAGAAGCTCGCGCAGACGGATGAATACGATGCGCTCATTGCGCTTGGCGCTGTCATTCGCGGTGAGACCTATCACTTTGAAATCGTTTCGAACGAGTCCGCCGCCGGCATCATGCGCGTGTCGCTCGACTTCGAAATTCCGATCGCCAACGGCGTGCTGACGACGAACGACGACGAACAGTGCGAAGAGCGCATTGACATGAAGGGCCGCGACTGCGCCCGCTGCGCAGTTGAAATGGCCAACCTCGCCAAGGAGTTCGTCTCGGCGGAAGACTTTGAACCCGAAGAAGACGAAGAAGAGGACCGCTGAGCATGACCGGCACGCAAAAGACGCATCGTCGTCCGCATTCAGCTCGCCATCTTGCGCGCGTCTTTACGCTCCTCGGCCTCTATCAATGGATTGCCGATCCGACGCTGCGTTACACGGCGATCGAAGAGCATCTTTCGGGGCTGATCAACGATGAGGGCGAACAGCTTGAGGGCTGCGACATCTCGCCGGCGGATTTTGAACGCGCGGACAAAACGCTCTTTCACGATCTGCTCTCGGGCGTGCTGATCAACGCCGAAGAAATTGAAGGCGTCTTCAAGACGTTCGTCGACCGCGATCTCAAGCGCGTATCGCTTGTTGAGCGTGCGATTCTTTTCCTCGGCACGTTTGAACTCATGAAGTGCCCGCAGACGCCCTACCGCGTTGTTCTCAACGAGTCGATCGAACTCGCCAAGCAGTTCGGCAGCGGCTACCGCTTCACGAACGCGGTGCTCGAACACGTTGCGCAAACCGTGCGCAAGACGGAATTCGAGGCCGATCATGCTGCGAAGAAGGCGTAATTTCGGACGGACGCGTCCGGAACGCTTGAGGACCCAGCTTTAAAAGGGAAGCTCTCCGACGGTGCGAACGCGCTCCGCGGAGAGCTTTTTTGTCAGGTCGGCGCAAAAGCCGGCCAAAGAGGGGGAATGCTGCGATGAAGCAGAAAGGCGAATTTCAGATCATTGAACGCTTCTTTACGCATCAGAGCTTCGGCGCCTGGCGCAGCCAGGGCGTGGGCGACGACTGCGCAATCATTGATGCAGGCGCCTGCCGTCTGACCGTGACGACCGACATGATGGCCGTCGGGACGCATTTCCTGCCGGATGCAGACCCTGAAGACGTAGGCTATAAAGCGCTTGCCGTCAATCTGTCCGATCTGGCCGCTGCGGGCGCCGTGCCGCGTGCTTTCTTTCTCTCGATCGGGCTGCCGTTTCGGGATGATGGCTGGCTGGCTGATTTTTCACGCGGACTCATGAAGCTCGCTGCGGATTCGGGTTGTGCGCTCCTGGGCGGCGACACGACGCGAACGCCTGAAGTGAAGGGGGCGCATGCGCCTGTGACGATCTCGATTACGGCAATGGGCGAGCTGCCGCCCGGCATGGGATTGACGCGCGCGGGCGCCGAGCCCGGCGACGATATTTGGGTCTCCGGCACCCTTGGCGATGCGTATGCAGCGCTTAAATGCCGCTGGGGCCACTGGGATCTGATGCCGGATGCGCAGGCATCGTGCTTCGCCCGCATGGACCGGCCCACGCCCCGCAATGCGCTCGGCGAGGCGCTTTTGCCGCTTGCCCACGCCTGCGCCGATATTTCCGACGGCCTCCTCGCGGATCTCGGGCACATTCTGGAGCGCTCGCACGTTTCGGCAGAAATCGACTGGGAGGCAATTCCGATTTCGCTCGCGCTCGAGTCGCTTACGATTGCCAAGCAGCATGAGGCGGCGCTCGTGGGCGGCGACGACTATGAGCTCGTCTTTACAGCTGCGCCAGCCATGGCTGAACACATATGGGCGGCAGGCATCGCTGCGGGCGTGCCTGTGACGCGGATCGGCCGGATAACGGAGCGAAAGGCAACGGATCTGACGGTGCGCGATGCCGAAGGGCTGCCCGTCGTGTTCGATCGCGCGGGCTTTGATCACTTCGCTTGAGAACGACCGACAGAAGGAAGCGCCTCTTGTTTGAGAAATATTCGGAAAAGAATCCCGCGAACCGCATTCGGCTCACGATGCGGTTCGCGTGGGCAACGCCCGCACATGTTGCGGCAACCTTTTTCGGCGCCGGCGCGCTTCGGCCTGCACCGGGGACGTGGGGAACGGCGGCAGGCGTTTTGGCCTACGCGCTGCTCGAGCCTCTGATGTCGGCCTTCGGTTTTGCCGGCTGGGCCGCGCTCGCTTTTGTCGTCTTCTGGATCGGCGTCTGGGCCGCAGGCGAAGTTGCGCGCGATCTCGGCGTTGAGGATCACGGCGGCATCGTGATTGATGAGGTCGTGGCCGTGTGGCTTGTTTGCGCGGGCGGCCCCGACGACTGGCGGTGGTGGGCCGCCGCATTTCTTGCCTTCCGTGTTTTCGATATCATCAAGATTTGGCCGGGCTCCTGGGCAGACAAAAACATCAAGGGCGGCTTCGGCGTCATGGTCGACGATCTTTTCGCTGCTTTCTACGCTTGGGCGCTGCTGAAGGTTATTGCTTTGGCAATGGGCTTTTGAAAGAAAATTGAAAATGCGCAAAAGCGGCGCTCTCGCGCCAACAGCGCTATTCTCAATAATGTTTTCCATTCTTTGGGCGCCTCTTCGGCTACAAGCTTCGGGCGCAGAGCGGCATGGCGGATTTGAACGAACAGGCGGCGCTCGCCGCGGAAATTCTGGGCGGCCTCGCCCTTGAGGGACATCATATTGTTGCGACGGCTGAAAGCCTCACGGGCGGGGCTGTGGCAGCGGCCATCACCAGCGTGCCGGGCGCATCCCAGTGGTTCGACCGAGGCTTCGTCGTTTATACGCCGCGCGCCAAGAGCGAAATGCTCGATGTGCCCGCTCAGCTGATCGAGAAGGCCGGCGTCGTCTCGCTCGAGGTGGCGCATGCGATGGCGCGGGGCGCCGCCGCGCGCAGCAGCGCGGATCTCTCTGTTGCGCTCACGGGCGTGGCCGGCCCTACGGGCGGCACGCCCGAAACACCTGTCGGCACTGTCTGCATCGGCTGGGGACAGAAACTTCTGGATGGCACCGTCGTCACGACGGCGCGCAAAATTCTCGTTCCCGGCAGTCGGCCGATTGTCGTCGCAGGGGCCAAGCGCGTGGCGCTTCAGGGACTCATTGCGCTCATGAACGGTGAAAATCCCGCCACGATGCCCTGTGAATTCTGAACGGGCAGCCGTTTGCTTTTCCTTTCCAACAACGCACTTCAACAATCACAATCATGTCGAGCTGGCTTGACGTACTGATCCTTCTTTTCCTGATTGCGCTCAACGGCGTTTTCGCCATGAGCGAGATTGCGCTGGTCACGAGCCGCAAGGCTCGGCTGCAGCTGCTCGAGGACGACCATACGGCGGGCGCGGCGCGCGCGCAGGAACTCAATCAGGATCCGACGCGCGCCCTGTCAACGATTCAGGTGGGCATTACCTCGATCGGCATTCTTTCGGGCATCGTCGGCGAATCCGCGCTTGCCGAGCCTGTGGCTGCCATGCTCGTTGCGTTTGGCGTTGCGCCTGCAACAGCCAAGGGCGTCGGACTTTTGCTTGTCGTTGTGCTCATCACGTACTTTTCCATCGTTTTGGGCGAACTCGTGCCAAAGCGCATCGGTCAACTTGCGCCCGAGCGAATTGCATGCCGCATATCGAATCCGATTCACTATCTCTCCGTTGCGGCTGCGCCCTTCGTGAAGCTCTTGAGCTTTTCCACGCACGCCATCATGCGCCGGCTCGGCGCCGATGAAAAGCAGGAAGCGAGCGTGACGGAAGAGGAAATCCACGCGATGATCGATGAAGGCGAAGAATCAGGGGTGATCGAATCGGCCGAGCGCGACATGGTGCGCAACGTCTTCCACCTCGACGACCGCCAGGTGGGCTCCCTCATGACGCCGCGCGCCAACATCAGCTGGATCAATCTGGAGGACAGCCGCGAGGTCAACATTCAGAAAATCTGCAGCTCCAAGCGCTCGCGCATGCCCGTTTGCGAAGGAAGCCTCGACAACGTGAAAGGCTTTTGCTCGACGCGCATCCTGATGCAGCAGATGCTTGAAAACGGCAAGCCCAACTTCCGCAACAACCTGGCGCCTGCGACCTATGTGCCGGAATCTCTGACGGGCATGGAGCTTCTCGAGCACTTCCGCAAGACAGACAGTCCCATGGCGCTCGTTGTCGATGAGTACGGCGAAGTGCAGGGACTGGTGACGCCGCGCGACCTGCTCGAAGCGATTGCCGGCGAATTCAAGCCCGAAACGCCCGATGAGGCAAGCGTGACGCGCCGGGAGGACGGTTCGCTTCTGCTGGGCGGCATCATCTCGATCCCGGAAATGAAGGACGTGCTCGACATCCGTTCGGTGCCGCTTGAGGAAGAGGCGCGCTATCAGACCCTGGCGGGCATGATCATGCTGCTTTTGGGGCGCATGCCCAAGGAGGGCGACATCGTCGATTGGGGCGGCTGGCGCTTTGAGGTGGTGGACATGGACGGCCGCCGCATCGACAAGGTGATCGCCTCGCGTCCGTCCACTGGGGCTGTCGTCAAAGCTGCGCTCGTCAAGATCGGCAAGCCCATTGCCAAGGCAGCCGATGCCGCCGTGAAGACCACGAAGGCTTCGATTTCGGCCGCTACGGGCAAAAATTCGGATGAGAAGAAGGAGCCGAAGCCCGCCGCACCTGCGGCCCGGCGTGCAGGCGCGCCGCGTCAAAGCCCGAAGGGCGCGGATGAACCAGCTATGCCGCTCTCGCAGGCAGCGGCTGCGCCAAGCACGCAGACGACGCGGGAGAAGGCAGCCCCGCAGACGACGTCCGGTGTCCGCGACGCCAAGGAGGATGGGCATGCGTAAGATCATTCCGGTCGGCTGCGCCGCTCTGGCGGCAGCGCTCGGGCTTGGCGCCGGCTTGATTCATATGGAAAAATCAGCCTTCAGCGATGCGCTTCGTTCGCTTGCAGATGCGGCGCCCGAAGGCGTTTCAATCGACGCTGACATTACTGCGAGCGATTTTTTCTCCACAGACTTTTCCGTGCGGATCGGTGAAGCGCAGGAAAACGGGTTCGCAGCTCGATGGAACGGACGTGCGACGTTCGGGCTCGGCACCGTTGTCCGGGCGACGCTCGACGATCGGCGGGATCTCGGCCGTCTTTTGCCGGACCTCGGCATTGCTGGCTTTCGCGATGAGCTTCGCATCGAATGGGCGCCCTGGCGCAGTGCGATACCTGTGCGCTGGCGGACGCCGGGATTTGATTACCTGCCTGCGCAGGCGGGGGGCGCAGACCTTGCCTGCACCGTTGAACCCGCGGGCTTTGATGGCGAGCTGAAGGACGGCCGCTTCGTGAAGCTCGCTTGGACGGGCGAGGGGTTTGGCTGCACGGCGAAGAATCGATCGCTTTTCTCCCTCAAGGATTTCGCCTTTGCCTTTTCTGAAATGAAGGCGCCGCAGGCCGCTGCGCTCGAGCATCTTGCGCCGCTTTATCCGGTCGAGTCCTCCTTGCGGATCGGCGCCTTTTCTGGCTGGGGGTGCGATTTCAAGAACATCGCGCTCTCGGCGAAGCTCGAAGAGGCTTCTAAGCCGGCTGCAGCGGCTGCAGAGCGCCAGAGCGAAGCGCAGAGCGGCCAAGCGGCGCCTCTTCGCTGGCGCGAGATACTGTCAGGCTCGGTTGATTCGCCGGCGTTCGAGAACAACATTCTCGGGGAGCGGATCGCGCTCAAGCTTCGCGTCGAGGGGCTCACGCAGGATCTGGCGGACAAGATTGTCGGCCTCAACATGGCGCTTCTTGCCGCTGGCGACGAGACGCTGCTCACTGCCGGCGCCATCAAGGTGCTTGAAGATGCATTCATGCGGGGCGGCCTTGCGCTGCATCTCGACGATTTGTCGCTCGAGCACAAGGGCGAGCGCGCGGCGATCGCAGGCACATTTGCCTTTTTGGGCGATCCGCAGGCGGATCGGGCGGCGGCATACGATCCGAACCGCGGCGTTTCGCTCGGCAGCTTCACGGTGTCGATTCCGACGAGCATGCTCGACGCCGGAGCAGCCGCGCCTTTCGTTTCGAGCGGACAGCTCCGAGTCGAGGACGGCGCCTACCGTGCGAACGTCGAAATATCGACCGTCGGCATTGCTGCCAACGGCGTGCCGGTCTTCTGAGGCGGCGAAATAAAAAAAACGGACGGCGGCTGCCGTCCGTTTTTTGTGAGGGAAAGCCGGCCCCGTTCTCAGAAGCGTGAGCGGTTGATGGCGTCGCGGGTTTCTTCGGCGGCGAGCTTTGCCTTTTCCTGCCAGTCTTCGCCGCTGCCCGCATAAATGATGGCGCGTCCGGAATTGATGACCATGCCGTCGCCGCGCTCGGTCTGGCCGGCCTTCACGCAGTCGCTGATGCTGCCGCCCTGCGCGCCGATGCCGGGCACAAGGAGCGGCACGTCGGGCGCAATGCTACGCACGCTGGCAAGCTCAAGCGGGTAGGTGGCGCCGACGACAAGGCCGAGCTGCCCCGTGGTGTTCCAGTCGGTCGAGACGAGCCGCGCGACGTGCTCGTAGAGGCGTTCGCCCTCGATGCGCAGCATCTGCAGGTCGTCGCCGCCCTTGTTGGACGTGCGGCAGAGAATGAAGGCGCCTTTGTCCTTGTAGGCGAGATAGGGTTCAATCGTGTCGAAGCCCATGTAGGGCGAGAGCGTCACGCAGTCGGCCTTGTAGCGCTCGAATGCCTCGCGTGCATAGTGTTCGGCCGTCGAGCCGATGTCGCCGCGCTTGGCGTCGAGAATGACGGGAATGCCGGGGTAATTCGCGTGAATGTAGGCAATCACGTCCTCGAGTTCGTGTTCAGCGCCGCAGGAGGCAAAGTAGGCAATTTGCGGCTTGAATGCGCAGACGGCATGCGCCGTGGCGTCGACGATGCCCGTGCAGAAGTCGTAAATCGCGCCAGGCTTGCCCTTGACGGGCGACGGAAAGCGCGCCGGATTCGGGTCGAGGCCGACGCAAAGGAGCGAATTGGCGCTTTTCCAGCGCGCACTAAGCATCTCGGTAAAGGTCATGACGTCTTGTTTTGTGTCTGCGAGGATTGTCAGATGGGGCATATCGCCTCGGGCGACATTCTACCCAATGCGCTCAACGCAGAACCATCCGTTCGAAAGATTCGTTCGGGGTCAAACCGTCGGGCTGCGACCGCGGGGCGCCGATGGATGGCGGCAGCCGCGGGATCGAGGAGCCCCGCCGCGAAGCGCTTCATGGACAGGCATAAGAGTAAGAATTAAGACTTAGATTAAAGAGAAAACAAAAAAGCTGGGTGTGAACGCCTCGTGTGCGCTAGCATGAAAATCCCATTGATACGCATGCATCCGTTCCGGCTTGCCGCAGCGGCTGGGCCGGATGCTTAGAGGAGGAGCAGCCATGGGCTTCCAATCAAAAATGAATCGGCGCAGCGCGCTTCGCGCCGCCTGGGCGCTGGGGCTCGTCGCGGCGGGCACGGTGCCCGGGGCGATGCCGGCCTTCGCATACGAATCGAAGTGGCCGGCGAAGCCCCGCGTGCCGAGCGACCTCAATCTCGAAGAACTCTTCGTCGAGCTCGAGCAGGGCGGCAAGGGCATTCGCGTCTCCGACGTCAAGGATGCGCCCACGGTCTACATGCTTTTCGATGCACAGTGCAGCTGGTGCGTCTGGCAGGAGGCGCAGTTTGAGCCTTTCTTCAAAAAGGTGAATTTTGTCTGGTTCCCTGTGGCGGTGCTCTCGCCCTGGAGTCCGCTCCAAGGCGGCGCCATGCTCGCAGACAAGGATCCCCTGGGCGCATGGCAGCGTCACCGCGAACACTTCAAGGATCCGGAATTCCGTGGCCTCGACGTTCGCGGCATGACGGTGCCCTTTGATGCGCAGACGGCTGTCTGGAACAACTCGAAGATCTATCGCCGCGCCGGCGGACGCGACGTGCCCTTCGGCGTCATGAAGCTTGCCAACGGGCGCTACGAAGCCATTCCGGAAATGAAGCGCGAAGAGTTTGCAGCCGTGACGGGCATCGAGCCTTAACGCGGCGCAAGCGCAAATCAGCTCGAGCGCGGAAAATAAAAAAAGGCGCTTTCCTTTCGCGGAGAGCGCCTTTTAACTTTGAGCGGACTGCACTTCAAGCGCGCAGTCCTCTCAATTTCGGCTTGCGGCCAATTACATCATGCCGCCCATGCCGCCCATGCCTTCCATGCCGGCCGGGGCCTTTTCCGGGGCCGGAATATCGGCCACCATGCAGTCGGTCGTGAGGATGAGGGAGGCCACGGAAGCAGCGTTCTGCAGCGCCGTGCGGGTCACCTTCGTCGGGTCGAGCACGCCCATTTCGACGAGGTCGCCGTATTCGCCCGTCTGAGCGTTGTAGCCGTAGTTGCCTTCGCCGTTGGCGACGGTGTTGACGACGACGCTCGGTTCATCGCCGGCGTTGGCGACGATCTGGCGCAGCGGCTCTTCCATCGCGCGCAGCACGATCTTGATGCCGGCGTTCTGTTCGTCATTGGCGCCCTTGAGGTCCTTGATGGCGAGCTTGGCGCGGATGAGCGCGACGCCGCCGCCCGGGACGATGCCTTCTTCAACGGCAGCGCGCGTGGCGTGCAGCGCGTCTTCAACGCGGGCCTTCTTTTCCTTCATTTCGACTTCGGTCGCAGCACCCACCTTGATGAGCGCAACGCCGCCGGCGAGCTTGGCAACGCGTTCCTGAAGCTTTTCACGGTCGTAGTCGCTCGTGGCGGCTTCGATCTGCGTGCGGATGTTCTTGACGCGGTTTTCGATGGCTTCAGCGGAGCCGGCGCCGTCGATGATCGTCGTGTTTTCCTTGGAGACTTCGATCTTCTTGGCGGAGCCGAGCTGTTCGAGCGTGGCCTTTTCAAGCGAGAGGCCGACCGTGCTCGAGATCACCGTGCCGCCCGTGAGGATGGCGATGTCTTCAAGCATGGCGGTGCGGCGGTCGCCGAAGCCCGGGGCCTTGACGGCGCAGACCTTGAGAATGCCGCGGATCGAGTTCACAACGAGCGTGGCGAGCGCTTCGCCGTCGATGTCTTCAGCAATGATGAGCAGCGGACGAGCGGACTTGGCGACCTGTTCGAGGATCGGGAGAAGCTCGCGGATGTTGCTGATCTTCTTGTCGTGCAGAAGGACGAGCGGGTTTTCGAGAACAGCCGTCTGCTTTTCGGGCTGGTTGATGAAGTAGGGCGAGAGGTAGCCGCGGTCGAACTGCATGCCTTCGACGACTTCGAGTTCGTTCTTGAGGCTCTTGCCGTCTTCGACGGTGATCACGCCTTCCTTGCCCACCTTGTCCATGGCTTCGGAGATGATTTCGCCGATTTCATGGTCGGAGTTGGCGGAAATGGCGCCAACCTGGGCGATTTCCTTGTTGGTCGTCGTGGGCTTCGAAATCTTCTTGAGCTCATCGATGGCGGCGGCAACAGCCTTGTCGATGCCGCGCTTGAGGTCCATCGGGTTCATGCCGGCAGCAACGAACTTCATGCCTTCGTCAACGATCGCCTGGGCGAGAACCGTCGCGGTCGTCGTGCCGTCGCCGGCGTTGTCGCTCGTCTTCGAGGCAACTTCGCGCACCATCGCGGCGCCCATGTTTTCGAACTTGTCCTTGAGTTCGATTTCCTTGGCGACGGACACGCCGTCCTTCGTCACCGTCGGACCGCCGAAGGCGCGTTCGAGCACGACGTTGCGGCCCTTCGGGCCGAGCGTCACCTTGACGGCATCGGCGAGAACGTTGATGCCGCGAACCATCTTCGAGCGGGCGTCATCACCAAAGAGAACCTGCTTAGCAGCCATTTTGTTCAATCCTCAAAAAAAATCGGTACTGGATGTGAAAACCGTTTGCCTAGCGGGCGAATTACTCAAGCACGCCCATGATGTCTTCTTCGCGCATGACGAGGAGCTCCTCGCCGTCGACCTTGACGGTCTGGCCGGAGTACTTGCCGAAGAGGACGCGGTCGCCGACCTTGACTTCCGGCGTGATGAGGCGGCCGGCTTCGTCGCGCTTGCCCGGGCCCACCGCAATCACTTCACCCTGATCGGGCTTTTCGCCGGCAGCATCAGGAATGACAATGCCGAAAGCGGTGGTCGTTTCGGCTGCAAGGCGCTTGATGATGACGCGGTCATGCAAAGGACGGATCTGCATCTCAGATATCTCCAATCAAACTTGTTTCCTGCCGTCGGACGGCCCGCATCGAAAGGAGCCTGCCGCGGCGGCGGACGATCAAAAAACCTGGCCGAAAACGCGAAGAAGGAGGCGCTTTCGCCGTGCATATTCCCCATATGGGGACAGGGGGCATTTTTTCAAGAGGCATTTGCAAAAAAAAAATTGTGCCGCCGCCGCAAGCGCGGGCGCTTCCTTTTCGCCGGCGATGCGAGCCTATTGAAAAAGCAGCGGGTTCCCGGCGGGCGCTATCATCAAAAGCCTAGAGGCCGGCCGTTTTTCGAGGTCGGCGGCTATTTTGAGAGGTGAAGGCGGTGACGAAAACGGGTTCTCTGCGTGCTTTTGCGGTGCGTGCGCTTCTTTGGACGACGGGGGCGGCGCTTCTGGCGGCGGGCGGCGCTGCATATTCGGCTGATTCGCAAAAGGCACAAGCTGAAAAATCGGACAAGCCGGCAGCGGCCAAAGCCCAGCAGGCCTCGCCCGTGCCCGCGCCGCTCGCACGGGCGGCCAAGCGCTGGAAGGTGAACCTGAGCGACGTCGTCATTGCTGTGATGCCGCTCGATGAAGTGAAAATCGACGCCAAAGGCCGCTCAAACGTCTCGAAGATACCGCTGCGCTACGGGCTCAACGCCGATCGCACCGATCGGCCCGCTTCGACAGCCAAGCTCGTGACGACGCTCGTCGGCCTGGAAACGCTCGGCGCAGGCTTTCATTGGTACACGCGCTTTTACGCCGATGCGAAGCCCGACCACAAGGGCGTTTTAAATGGCAACCTCTACGTGCGGGGCGGCGGCGATCCGACGCTCGTCATTGAAGACTTTGCCCTTCAGGTCGACAAGCTCGCGCAGCTCGGCGTCAAGCGCATCACGGGCAACATCGTGATCGACCGCTCGTACTTCGACCTGCCCCCCTTTAATCCGGGCGCTTTCGACGGCAGAAGCTCCCGGCCCTACAACCTCGGGCCCGATGCCGCGCTCATGAATTACCGGAATTTGTCGCTCGAGCTTGTCCCCGACCGCGAGGCGGGCGTCGCCCGGGTCGTGGCGCTGCCGCACATGGCGGGCGTGACGTATCCGAAGACCGTGAAGCTGAGCAAAGGGAGCTGCGGCGACTGGAAGACAAAGCTCGGCTTCCGGCTGCGCACGGAGAAGAACGGCGCCAAGCGCGTCGTCTTCAACGGCACGCTGCCGCGCGCCTGCGGCGCAAAGAACTTCAACGTGATCGCCTTCGAGCCGAACGAATACTTCGAGCGCGTCTTCCGTGACCTGTGGACCAAGACGGGCGGCGCCTGGGCGGGCCATGTCGTCGACGGGAAGATCCCCGCCGAGGCCGAACGGCTCTTCGTTCGCATGTCGCCTTCCATGGCGGAAGTGATTCCGCTCATCAACAAGTGGTCCAACAACACCATGGCGCGGCATGTGTTTCTGACGCTCGGGCAGAAGAAGGTCCGCGAAGAGGAGAAGGCCCGGGAAAGCGCCAAGCGCAAAGAGAAGGCCGGCAATGCGGTCAAATCGGATGCGAAGGCGCAGACCATGCACTTCCCGCGCGGCACGACGCTCGCCGACGGCCGCGCAGTCATTGCCGAGTGGCTTGAAAAGCGCGGCATCGACTCGAAGAAGGTCTATATCGACAACGGCTCCGGGCTTTCCCGGGAGACGCGCGTCACCGGACGCGCCATGACGGAAATTCTCGCTGCCGGCTGGCAGGGCCCCTACTGGCCCGAATACGCGGCATCGCTGCCGATTTCCGGCGAGGACGGCACGATGGTGCGCCGCAAGATCGCCGTATCGCACGGCCGCATCAAGACAGGCTTTCTGCGGGACGTCCGCTCGATCGGCGGCTACGTGCAGACGCGCGCGGGCGAGCGCTACGCAGTCTACGCGAGCGTGCGGGGCACGAAGAACATGCCGGGCGGCATCGTCTTTCTCGACAATGTGATCGACTGGGTCTACAAGCTGCCGGCGCGGCAGTAGCCGCTGCAGAGCGCCTGCGCGCCTGGGTGCGCGCTCGCTTGAGGAAAAAAGAATGTCGGCTCATCCTTGGCGGATGGCCGACATGTCTTTATTTAGGGGCGCCAGGCTTCCTTACTTTGCCTCGAGCGCCGCAATCACGACCGAGGGGGTGAGCAGCTCCGGCAGCACCGCCACTTCGCCGTTCGGCCGGTAGATGAGATAGAGCGGCACGCCGCTTCTGCCGAACCGGCCGAGCACCTCGGTGATCGCCGGATCGTGGTTCGTCCAGTCGCCCATGAGCCGCACGTAGCCGAGGTCATTGAACTTTGCCAGGACTTCGTCTCGGTCGAGCGCTGCGAGCTTGTTGGCCTGGCAGGTGACGCACCAGGCGGCCGTGAAGTCGACGAAGACGGGCTTGCCCTCGGCGAGCGCCGCCGATACAGCCGCTTCGCTCCAGGGCGTCCAGCCTTCGGCAACCGAGCGGTCTGCGCGCGCAAAGGCCTCCAGGTTCGCAAGGCCGACTGCGGCAATGGCAAGCACGGCCATGACGGCCATCACCGGGCGATTGCGCCCGAGCCCCCATTGCTCTCGTCCCAAAAGCCAGCAGAAGACCGCAGCGGCGGCCAAGCCGCAGAGAACGATCAGCATGCCGAAAAAGTTGATCTGCTTGGAGAGCACCCAGCCGAGCCAGAGCACGGCGAGCGCCATCGGCACGGCCATGACCTTGCGGAAGGTTTCCATCCAGGGGCCAGGCTTCGGCAGGCGCTTGGCCCAGGCCGGGAAGACGCAGAGAAGCAGCCACGGCATCGACATGCCGAGCCCGAGCGCAATGAAGACGAGAAGCGCTTCAAGCGCAGGCTGCGTGAGCGCGTAGCCGAGCGCCGCCCCCATGAAGGGCGCCGTGCACGGACTTGCCACAATGACGGCGAGCACGCCCGTGAGGAACGAACTTGCGAGACCGGACTTGGGGGCGCTGCGAAGCGCTTTTGCGTCGGCAATGCGAGAGCCTGCCGTGAATTCGAAGAGCCCCGCCAGATTCATCGTGATGACGGCAAAGAGCAGAATGAGAAGCGCGACCACCCAGGGCGACTGCAGCTGAAAGCCCCAGCCGAGCGCGCTGCCCATGCCGCGAAGCGCCAGCAGCACGCCCGAAAGCGCCGCCATGGCAAGAACGGAACCAAAGGTAAACGCGAGGCCGTGCCCGAGGAGCCTTTCGCCGCGCTGCGCGCCGCCGATGAGCTGCAGGAGCTTCAGGGAAAGCACCGGGAAGACGCACGGCATCAGATTGAGGATGAGCCCGCCCGCAAAGGCAAAGGCGAGCGCCGTCCAGGTCGTGAAGCTCGGCGAGCCGCCCGCTTCGGGGGCCTGCCCCGCGGGAGCGCCGCCGCGCGGCGCAGCGGGCGGCGCGACGTCGCCCGCTTCGAGCGGAATGGCCGCCTCAATCGCCCACCCGCCCGACGCTGGGCCGCCGTCGGCGACGAGAATGCCTGAAATCGCTTCGGCTGGCGCCTTGGCGAATTTTTCCGTTGCGCTCACGTATAGAGACGATGAAGCTGCGCCGGCGGCGTCGCCGCTCCCCTTCTCGTGCGTTTCAAAAAGAGGCGCGTCGCCGTAGAAGAGCACGTTGCGCTCGCTCGGGAAGAAGTCGAGCGAACGCTTGACGGGCAGCCCCGCGAGCTCGTCGATGCGGATGCGCGTGCCGTCGATCACGGCGCGAAGCGAGTCGGCGGAGGCCGGCCGTTCGGGAATGCGCCGCATCGCATCGGCTACGAGCTTGGCGTCGGGGCCGGGCTCGGCCGTGACGCGCAGCGGCAGCCGCAGCTCTGCATCGGCCGATTCCGGCACGCACATGTCGCGGCAGGCGAGGTACTCGACGTGCAGGCGAATGACGGCGCTCCCCGAGGTGCCCGCCGAGCGGGGAATCTCGACGCGGAAGGGGAAGGCGGTCGTTTCGCCGTAGCCGAAGCTCGTGATCGTGCCCGTAAGAAGGCGTTCCGGGATCGGAAACGCGGGTGCGCTCGCTTTGAAGCCCGCCGGAAGTGTGAAGGTGAATTCCGGCGCAAGGCCCGCATCGCCCGGGTTCTTCCAGTAGGTGTGCCAGCCCGCTTCATGCTCGAAGACGACGGCAAGCCTGTTTTCCGCCTGCGGCGTCAAAGCATTGTTTTCCGCTGCAAGGCGAACGCGCACGTGGCGCGGCTCCGTGCGCTCGCCCGAGGCGGCATTCTTGGCGGCGTCAATGGCGGAAAGCCAGACGCCGCCCGAATCGCCCGGCGCGGCCAGGGCTGCCGGCGATGCGGCGGCAGCGAACGCGAAGAGCGCCGCCGCGGCGGCAAACGCTCTGAGGGCGGACGCCCCCGAGCGCAGCCGCTCGATCGCGGCCGACATGCTGAACCCGTACGTCTTCATGCGAAGGCTCCGTAGAGATTAGTGCTCTTTGGCGATGTCGGCGAACGTTTCGCGCGCGGCTTCAATCGTCTTTTCGATCACCGCGTCGTCGTGCGTGATCGACACGAAGCCCGCCTCGAAGGTCGAGGGCGCGAAGTAGACGCCGCGATTGAGCATGCCGTGGAAGAAGCTGTTGAAAAGCTTCTGGTCGGCCTTCATCACGTCGGCAAAGCCCTTGGGCTGCGTCGGCAGGCAGTAGATGCCGAACATGCCGCCCACGCTGTCGCCGCAGAAGTTTTCAATGCCCGCTTCGCGCGCGGCGGCCGTGAGGCCCGCGATGAGCTTTTCGGTCTGGGCGCTCAGCTTTTCGTAGAAGCCCGGCGCCTGAATGAGGCGAAGCGTCGCGAGGCCGCTCGCCACAGCAACCGGATTGCCCGAGAGCGTGCCGGCCTGATAGACGGGGCCGCAGGGCGCAATCTTTTCCATGATGTCGCGCCGGCCGCCGAAGGCCGCCACCGGCATGCCGCCGCCGATCACCTTGCCGAGCATCGTGATGTCCGGCGTCACGTTGAAGAGCGACTGCGCGCCGCCCAGCGCGACGCGGAAGCCCGTCATCACTTCGTCGACGATGAGAAGCGCGCCGTGTTCGGTGCAGAGGCGGCGCATCGTGTCGATGAATTCCTGCGTGCCGCGCACGAGGTTCATGTTGCCGGCGAAGGCTTCAACGATCACGCAGGCAATGTCGTCGCCCCACTGGCGGAAGGCATCTTCGAGCTGCTGCGGATTGTTGTATTCGAGAACAAGGGTGTGCTCGGTCACGGAGGCGGGCACGCCTGCGGAGGACGGATTGCCGAACGTGAGGAGGCCGGAGCCCGCCTTCACGAGGAGCGAGTCCGAGTGGCCGTGGTAGCAGCCTTCGAACTTGATGATCTTGTTGCGGCCCGTGAAGCCGCGCGCGAGGCGGATTGCAGACATGCCGGCTTCCGTGCCCGAAGAGACGAGGCGGACCTCTTCAATCGAGGGGACGAGCTTCACGATTTCCTGTGCGATGCGCACTTCGCCTTCGGTGGCCGCGCCGAAGGAGAGGCCGTTGTCGACGGCTGCCTTCACTGCGTCGACGACTTCCGGATTGTTGTGGCCGAGGATCATCGGGCCCCAGCTGAGCACGTAGTCGATGAAGGCCTTTCCTTCGACGTCCCACATGTAGGGGCCCTTGGCGCGCTCGATGAAGCGCGGGGCGCCGCCCACGGAACGGAAGGCGCGCACGGGCGAATTGACGCCGCCCGGGATGAGTTCCTGCGCACGGTCGAAAAGGCTCTGGTTGAGATCCATCTTGTGACTCCAGTTTTTGGTCGCTCTTTGCGGCGCCCCGCGCTTTCCGCGCGAAGCGGCCGCCCTGTTGGGATATGTGTGAAAAAGTCCTTGCCGGAGGATCTTGAAAATTGCGAATCGACTAGCACCGCAGTGGAATTCGTCATTTGGAAGTTATCCGGCTCCACTGCGCCGCCTGTGGAGAAATCCGTGCTGGAAAGCGCACGGGCGGCATCGGCGGAATGCGCCTTCGCCGCAACGGCTGCGCAGTGCAGAATGCGGGCATTGTAAGTGCTCGCCGTGAAGAGAAGATTATTGGCCGCCGGCAAAGAAAAAATCCGCGGATGACGCAGCGCATCCGCGGATTGACTGCAAAGCGGCGGGGCCGCTTCTTTAGAAAGCAAGGCCGACGCTCAGCATGAACTCCGTCGGCATCCCTTTGAGGAGATAGTCGTCGCCGCGGCCGTCGACGACGCCCTTGAAGCGCGAAATGTTCGTATCCATGCTTCCCGTGATGTGGATGAGATCGGTGGCCGCCCACGTGAAGCCCATCGTGAGCGCGGGATGCACGGACCAGTCGGAGCCCGCTTCGGATTCGGCCCGGGAGACGCCGAAGCCGCCGCCCGCGAAGAGGCGGAAGGTCTTGGCGACGTCGATGTTGTAGGCGATCGTGAGCGAATAGGTTTCGATGTCGAGCGACATGTCCTTCGCGCCCGGCACGCGCACGTCGTGCGAGCCCTTCTTGTAGCGGAAGTCCGTCTGCCAGCTGCGCCCCGAGTAGTGGCGCAGGCCCACGCCCCAGACGGTGTCGTTCTTGACGGTGTTGGGGGACTCTTCCTCGCCGTTGTCGACATAGCGCCAGCCCCAGCTGCCGTAGAGAAGATTGGGCGTCTTCACCCAAGGACTCGTCGAAGGCAGCGGCATCTTGCGTTCGGCATGGTTGTCGATCGTGATCGACGTGTACATGAAGAACACATTTGTAAACGGAACATAGGCCGTGTAGAAGGAGAGGGCGTCGGTGCCGATCTTCACGACCGGCAGCGGCAGCGGCGCCGGCAGCCACAAATAGTCGCCGCGCATCGTGATGCCGGCAAGGTAGCCCGCGCCCCAGTGCAGGCCCGTGTTGCCGATCGGCCAGCGCGCCACCCACGAGTAGCCCACCATCGGCTCGAGGCGGTAGTTCGAGTCGACGAAGTTGACGATAAAGAACATGCGCTCGTTGCCGCGCTCATCGATCACCTGGCGCGCGAGCCCCATGCCGAACGGATAGCCGTTTTCCTCGTGACGCTGCTCCCAGTCCCAGGTCGGGTGATTCGTATAGGTCGGCACCACCCAGAGGTCGTTGCCGTTTTCCATGATGTATTTGGCGCCTTCCTTCGTGTCCGACCAGAAGGCGGCCCAGTCGCCAGGGCGCGAAGACGAGGATTTCACGAGCCCGGCGGGCGTCGTGTCGATGACGGCTTCGAGCGCTTCAGTGAAGGAGGCAGCCGCACAGTCCGGAAGGGCCGCAGCGGCAAGCGCAGCGCTGGCTGCGGCAAGAAGCGGGAGTTTGACGGGTTTCATGGCAAAAAATACTGCTGAAGACGCGCGTGGGTCGTGTAGGGCGCTTCGCGCGCGGGAAGTGCGTCATTTTCCCACAATCGGACCTTGATTGCCTCAGGCGAACCCGAGGCGCGCTTGAAAGTCGCCCGCGGGTTCTGTAGAGTAGCGCTCCTGCAGCGGGAGTTCCCCGGGCGATCGTCGGCGGTCTTCGTGCCGCGGGAGGAAAGTCCGGACTCCGCAGGGCGCCGTAGGAGGTAACGCCTCTCCGCCGCGAGGCGCGGATTAGAGCAACAGAGACGAGTCGGTCTTCGGACCGGGTGAAACGGGCAATCTCTACGGGGAGCAACATCAAATAGGCAGCCGCATGGACCGGCCCGGTTCCGGCTGCGGGTAGATGGCTTGAGGCGATGCGCGAGCATCGTCCTAGAAGAATGATCGCCGTTGCGCGCTTGCATGCGCGCAAAACAGAATCCGGCTTATAAGGGAGGTCCCGCTGCACCTTCCTTTTTTTTGCCCTTTTTTTCCCTCTCTTCTTATCTTCTTTTCTCGGCAGCTTCTGCGTTGCTGCCGGGCTTTTCCCGAGCTTTTCCCAGGCTGACCGCGCTGGCGGGGCTTGCGCCCTTTTCTGGCGCCCCAGGCGCGCGCTTCGCGCTCACGCAGCGGCTCGTTTCGTTTGTCGACATTTTCAGGCGACCCGTGCACGCCCATCAAGATACGCATTGTGGGAAAATGTGGGTTTTGGCGGCAGATCGTCGGCAGGCTTTGAAAAACGGGCTTTGCCGAAGCTCGGCGGCATGTGTTTTGAAAGACTTCCGGCAGAGGCATTTTCCGCAATGAAGCCCGCATTTGAGGGAACAGCGCTCGTTTCGCTTGATGCGAAGGGACGGTTTGCCGTGCCTGCGCTTTTCCGCGATGCACTTTTCGGTGCCTCGGCTTGCCGGGAAGTCGTTCTCGTGCGGCACCCGGACGGGTGCCTCGTTGTTTATCCGCGCGAGGCCTGGCTCGAGAAGCGTGCGCAGCTCGCGGCGCTGCCCTTTTCGGCGCGCGCATTCGTGCGGCTCGTTCTCGGCAGCGCCAGAACGGTGGCGCCCGACGCGGCGGGCCGCATTCTCGTGCCGGCGGACTTGAGAACGCTCGCGGGGCTCGAGCGCAGCGCTGCGCTCATCGGGCTCGGCGGGCATCTGGAGCTTTGGCCGCGCGAGGCCTACGACGCGATGCAGGCTGAGGCGCTCAAGTTTCCGCTCGATACGGCGGACTTCACCTTCTAAGCGGAGCACTTTTTTCCCATGACTGAAGCGTTCGTTCATCTTTCAGTGCTGGGCGCCGAAGCGCCGCGCGCGCTCGTGACCGATCCGGACGGCCTTTACGTGGACGGCACGTTCGGCCGCGGCGGGCACAGCCGCCGCATCCTTGGGATGCTCTCCCCTCGCGGCCGGCTCGTCGCGTTCGACCGCGATCCTGCGGCCGTCGAAGCGGCCCGCGAGATCGACGATCCCCGCTTTCGAATCATTCACGAACCTTTTTCAGCCATGCGCGAAGCGCTCGGCTCGATCGGGATCAGCGCCGTCGATGGCGTTTTCCTTGACATCGGCGTTTCCTCCCCGCAGATCGACGATGCCTCTCGGGGCTTTTCCTTCCGCTTTGACGGACCGCTCGACATGCGCATGGACACGACGCGCGGCGAAACCGCAGCCGAGTGGCTCGGCCGCGCTTCGGAGGCGGAGCTGAGGCGCGTGATTGCCGACTACGGCGAAGAGCGCTTTGCCGGGAAAATCGCGCGCGCCATCGTTTCTGAGCGTGAAAAGGCGCCCATTTTGACGACGAAGACGCTCGCCGCGCTCGTCGAGCGCGTCGTGCCGCGCAACCGCCGCGACGCGCAGCAGCATCCGGCCACGCGGACCTTTCAGGCCGTGCGCATTCAGGTCAACGGCGAGCTCGACGAGCTTGCCGCAGCGCTTGAAGCGGCGGGCGCGCTCCTGAAGCCCCAGGGGCGCCTCGCTGTCATCGCCTTCCACTCGCTCGAAGACCGCATCGTGAAGCGCTTCTTCGAGCGGACGGCGCACCCGGAGCGCGCGCTCGACCCGCGCCTGCCGATTCCGGCCGATCGCCTTCCGAAGCCCCTTTTTGCAGACGTGGCGCGCATTCTGCCGAGCAAGGCCGAGTGCGAAGCCAATCCGCGCGCTCGTTCGGCGGTGCTGCGCGTGGGCACGCGCACGGCGCAGCCCTGGCGCGCGAGCGGCGAGGGCTGCGGCCGCTGAAGAGGGACCAACCGTGCGCAGCGTTTCCCGGGCCGAGCTCATTGCCGTATTTCTTCTCGGCATCATCCTCTTTGCGAGCGCCATTGCGCTCGTGGAGCTCCATTACCGTTCCCTCCTCCTTTTCGTCGAGCACGAACACGAGGTCGGGATTGCCCGGCGGCTTCTCGACGATCAGGCGGAGCTCCAGATGAAGGTGCGCCGCGCCGCGCTCCCCGGGACGATTTCCGCCGGCGCGCAGATGATGGGGCTTGAAGGCGCCACGGGCGCCGTCACCTACACGCTCGTCGCTGATGCGCAGGGGCGCATTGACTTTGCAGAGGAGACAAAGGCGCGCGTTGAGCGCGCGGAGGCGCTCGAGCGCGAGAAAGCAGCTGCGGCAGAGGCAGCGAAGGCTGAGAGAGCGGAAAAAGCAGCCCGCCGCGCCAAGCGCAGCGACGCGGCAAAGCGGACGGGAGGCGAACGATGAAGTCGCCCTTTGCGCTCCTCAAGCAGGCGGCCATCGCCGCCTGGCGCGGCCTTGTTGAGCTCATTCGCCGCGACCGCGCGGCCAAGAAGGCGGAGCCCAAGGAAGCGGCGAGCCCGCTCCTCGTGATTCCGATTCCCCCGCGGCGCACCTATATTGCAATGGGGCTCATTTCGACGGGCTTTCTCGGACTGGCGGCCCGCGCCTTTTGGCTGCAGGTCGTCGCCTCGGACTTTCTCAAAGGGCAGGGGGAAGCCCGCTATGCGCGCACGCTGACGATTGCGGGCGGGCGCGGCGAAATTCTTGACCGCAACGGCGTGGTGCTCGCTTCTTCGCAGCCGGTGCGAAGCATCTGGGCGGATCCCGCTTTCGCCAAAAAGGCAACGCGCAGCGAACTCGAAGCGCTCGCCAAGGTGCTCGAAGTGCCTTATTCGACGATTCGCGACA
Source organism: uncultured Sutterella sp. (assembly GCA_905213905.1). GTDB lineage: Bacteria > Pseudomonadota > Gammaproteobacteria > Burkholderiales > Burkholderiaceae_F > Sutterella. Next base: position 49,227 of record CAJMKD010000002.1, read on the forward strand.
AGCTGAAGAAGAACGCGGCCAAAAACTTCGTCTACCTCGCGCGCCAGAAAGACGTGACGACGGCCGAAGCCGTGCGAGCGCTTTCGATTCCCGGCATCGGCATCACGCCCGAGGTGCTGCGCGAATATCCGGACGGCCCCGTGATGGCGCACGTGGTGGGCTTCACGGGCTGGAACGATCACGGGCAGGAGGGCGTGGAGCTCTCCTGCGACAAAATTCTCTCGGGCGCCCCCGGCGCGAGGCGCGTCATCCGCGACCGGCTCGGTCGCATCGTCGACGACGTCTGGGCCAAAGAAGCGGTGCCGGGGCGCGACGTGACGCTTTCGATCGATTCGCGCCTGCAGTTCATCGCCTACGAAGCGCTCGGCGCGCAGATGGAAAAGAGCGAGGCGCTCGCGGGCGCCGTCGTCGTGGCCGACGTCCATACTGGCGAGATTCTTGCGCTCGTCAATGCGCCCACCTACGATCCGAACGACCGCACGACGATGGTTTTCGAGCGCACGCGAAACCGCGTCATCACCGATCAGTTTGAGCCGGGCTCGACCATGAAGCCCTTTGCGGTCGCCAAAGCGCTCGACCTTGGCATCGTGGGGCCGCTCACGACCATTCAGACGGCGCCGGGCAAGCTCACGATCGGCGACAGAACGATCGGCGACACGCACGACTACGGGCTGCTCACCGTTTCTGAAATCATCTCGAAGTCGTCCAACATCGGCACAGTGAAGATTGCGCTCGAGATGTCGCCCCAAACGCTCTGGGACATGTACACGGCGCTCGGCTTCGGCCGCGCGCCCGACATCGGCTTCCCGGGCGCCACGGCGGGGCGGCTTCGGCCGGCGAATTCCTGGCGGCCGATCGAGCAGGCGACGATTTCCTACGGCCACGGCGTGACGGTGTCGCTGCTGCAGCTTGTGCGCGCCTATACGGCGATCGCCCGCAGCGGCGACGTGATCGACCTCACGCTCATGAAGCGCGCCGGCGGCGAGCCTGTCAAGAGCGAGCAGGTCTTCAAGCCGGAGACGGCGCGCCTGATGCGCGCGATGATGGTGAATACCGTGCACCGCGGCGGCACCGCGTCCCGCGTGAAGGTTGCGGGCTATACGGTCGCCGGCAAGACCGGCACGGCCAATAAAGTGAAGGACGGCCGCTATACGCGCGACACCGTCGCGAGCTTTGTCGGCATCGTGCCGGCAACGGCGCCGCGCTTTATCGTGGCGGTGATGATCGACGAGCCGAAAAAGGGGAGCCGCTTCGGCGGCGCTGTGGCGACGCCGGTCTTCAACGAAGTCGCCGCAGGCGTCCTGAGAACGCTCATGGTGAAGCCCGATGCGCCGGCGGCTGCGGACAGAACGAGCGCAAGGCGGGCGGCCAAGGCAAAATGATCGCAGTCTCGGCTGGCGCGGCAAAGGCGCCGGTCAGTCAAAGAGAAGGCAGAAACGAAAGCAAAGAAAAGGAAGGCAATCGAAGATGACGGCAGAAATCAACAAGGAAGCCCAAGGCGCAGCCGATGAGCTGGCTCGCGCCGTGGCCTGGCTTCACGATCTCGTTCACGAAGGCGCGCACCTGCGGGTCGACAGCCGCGAGGTGCGCCCCGGGGACATCTTCGTGGCCGTGCCGGGCGCGACGGTTGACGGACGCGCTTTTATCCGGGTTGCGGCTGCGCGCGGCGCGGCGGCTGTCCTCATGGAGGCGCGCGACGACAGCATGCCGGGCGAACACTATCCGGTCGCCACGCGCGCCGTGAAGAATCTCCGGGCGCATTTGGGCGAAGTCGCGGCTGCCTTCTACGGCGAACCCTCCCGGGCGATGACGGGCATTGCCGTCACCGGCACGAACGGCAAGACGACGACCGCCTTCTGGTGCGCGCAGCTCTTCTCGAAGCTCGGCGCGCCCTGCGGCGTGATCGGCACTGTCGGCACGTTCTTCAAGGAAAAGCGCTTTGAGGCGCCCGAACTCACGACGCCCGACGCCGTGTCGCTGCAGGGCATCTATTCGGACATGCGCCGCGCGGGCGCCGAGGCGTTCGCCGTCGAGGCAAGCTCGGTCGGGCTCGAGCAGGGCCGGCTCGCAGGTTCGCGCTTTCGCATCGGCATCTTCACGAATCTCTCGCGCGATCACCTCGACTACCATCGAACGATGCAGGCCTATGAGGACGCCAAGGCGATTCTTTTCCGCTGGCCCGGACTTGAGGCGGCGGTGCTCAATGCGAACGATCCCGTTGCCGAGCGCTATGCGGCCGCTGCGGCGGCAAACGGCGCCGCTCTTTGGTTCACCGGCACCGAAGGCCGCGCTTCGAAGCTTGTCGAGCGCTTCCCCGGCGCGCACGTCGTCGAGGCCGAGGATGTTGCCATGGGCGAGCGCGGCATGACGTTCCTGCTGCGGGCGGACGCCGCCAGCGCGCGGGTTTCGATCGCGCAGATCGGCGCCTACAACGTGGAAAACATGCTCGGCGTCGTTGCCGCAGCGCTTGCTGCCGGCCATGCCTTTGACGCGGTGGCGCCGCTCCTCTCGACGCTCTCCGCGCCGCCGGGGCGGCTCGAGACGGTGCATGCGGACGGGATGCCGCTCGGCGTCGTCGACTTTGCCCACACCCCAGACGGCCTCCAAAAGACGCTTGAGAGCCTTCTGCCCGCCGCGCGCGCCAGAGGCGGGCGGCTTTGGGTCGTGTTCGGATGCGGCGGCGACCGTGATGCCGGCAAGCGACCGATGATGGGCGAAATTGCCGCGCGGCTCGCCGACCGCGTGATCGTGACGAGCGACAACCCGAGAACGGAAGATCCCGAGGCCATCTGTGCGGCTGTCGCGGCCGGCGCAGCCAAGGCCGGCGGCGCGCGCCCCGATGTCGTGGTCGACCGGCGCGAGGCGATTCACCGCGGCATTCTCGAGGCGGCGCCCGCCGATATCGTGCTCGTGGCCGGCAAAGGCCACGAAACCGAACAGATCACGAAAACGGGGACGCATCACTTCAGCGATGCGGAGGTGATCCGCGAAGCCTTCAACGAGCGCCGAATGCGTGCGCTTTCGGCTTAAGCCTTCGAGACCGCCGAGGGAAGGCGCTGCCTTCCCGGCGCTTCAGGAGCAGACATCATGCAGGCATGCCAACCGGAAAATTTTGAAAACCTCGCCTGGCTCGAACGCGCGCTTGCGCCGCTCACGACGGCGTCGACCCTGACGGCGAGCGACCGCGAAAAACGCTTCGCCGGCATTGAAACAGATTCGCGAAAACTTGCCGCGGGCGTTGTCTTTGCCGCACTTTCAGGCGAGCGCTTCGACGGGCACGATTTCGTCGAAAAAGCAGCGGCCGCCGGCGCCGTCGCCGCCATTGTGTCGCGGCCCGTCAAGGCGGCCATTGCACAAATTGTCGTCACGGACGTGCGCGCCGCCTTCGGGCTTGCCGCCAAGCGCTGGCGCGCCCGCTACTCGCTCGGCCTCATTGCCGTGGGCGGCAGCAACGGCAAAACCACGACGACGCAGATGATCGCCTCGATTCTGCGCGCGCGCTGGGGCGACGACCGAATGCTCGCCACCGAAGGCAACTTCAACAACGACGTGGGCGTGCCGAAGACGCTTCTGCGCCTGCGCTTCGAGCACCGCGCCGCCGTGGTCGAAGCTGGGATGAATCATCCGGGCGAAATGGCGAGGCTCGCCGACTGGATTCGCCCGAGCGTCGCCGTGATGACGAATGCGCAGCGCGAGCATCAGGAATTTCTTTCGAGCGTGGCGGAAACGGCCCACGAGAACGGCCTGCTCATTGCGGCGCTCCCCGAGAGCGGCGTAGCCGTCTATCCGGCGGACGATGCGTCGGCGGGCATCTGGACTTCGCTCGCGCTCGCGCGCGGCGTGCGTTCGGTGCGCTACGCGAGCGCCCCCGTGATTGCGGGCGAAAAAGCTGATCTGACGGGCGAGGCGCTTCCCTCGGGCGAATGCCGCATTTCGGGCTGCGTGCTCGGCCGGACGGTCGACTTCAAGATGAATCTGCGCATCGCGGGCGAACACAACCGCCACAACGCCGTGGCCGCCGCCGCTGCGGCGCTCGCGATCGGGATCGACGCCGATTCGATCCGGGCGGGCCTCGAGGCCTTCGAGGCGCTTCCCGGCCGCGGGCGGCGCCTTGCGGCCGAAAGGCGGCCGGTGATCCTGATTGACGACGCCTACAACGCCAACCCCGACAGCGTGCGCGCCTCAATGGCGATGCTCGCCGCGGAACCCACCGCGCCCGAGCGCCGCCTCTACATTCTGGGCGACATGGGCGAAGTGGGCGCGGATGCGCTCGCGCGGCACGCCGAAGTGGGCGCCTGGGCGCGCGAGCTCGGCATCGGCGCGCTCTGGACCGTCGGCCCGCTCTCGAAGGCGGCTGCGGCAGCCTTCGGCGAAGGCGCGCGTGCTTTTGAGACGCGCGAGGCGCTCATCGCGGCGCTCGGCGAACTGCCGCTGCCGCCCGCGGGCGACCCGGGGCCCGCCATGCGGATTGCCGTCAAGGCAAGCCACGCAGCCGGGCTGGAAAAAGTGGTGGAGGCGCTGGCCGAGCGGCTCGGGTGCTGATCGGGCAGCGCGAATAAAACGCACAAGGCCGCGCCAGAGAGCGGCGGCCTTTCAACAGAAGAACTTACCAAAAGACAATCCAAATGCTTCTTGAACTCCTGCGCTCGATTGCCCAATCGCATTCGGACTTCGGCGTATTCAACTACCTCACGCTGCGCGCGCTCCTTGCCTGCCTGACGGCCTTTGCCATCGGCCTTGCGCTCGGGCCCGCCATGATCGCGCGCCTCAAGCTGATGCACTTCGGGCAGGCCGTGCGCACGAACGGACCGAAGACGCATCTCGTCAAGGACGGCACGCCCACCATGGGCGGCGCGCTCATTCTCTTTGCCATCACAGTCTCAACGCTCCTCTGGGCCGATCTCGGCAACCGCTTCATCTGGGTGGTGCTCTTCGTGATGCTCGGCTACGGCGCGATCGGCTGGATCGACGATTACCGGAAGGTCGTGCATCACAACCCGCGCGGCATGAGCGCGCGCGAAAAGTTCTCCTGGCAGTCCGTGATCGCTGTCGCCGCGGGGTTCTATCTCGCGGTGGCGCTTTCCGTGAAGCCCGGCGAAGGCTTGGGCGAAGCGCTGGCCGCCTGGTACGATGCGCGCTTCCCGCTCGACATGTCGGCCAATCTCCATCTCCTCATTCCGTGCTTTAAGGAGATCGCCCTGCCGTTCGGGCTCCTCGGCTTCATGATCTTCACCTTCGTCGTGATCGTGGGCTCGAGCAACGCCGTGAACCTCACCGACGGGCTCGACGGCCTGGCGATTCTGCCGACGGTGCTCGTCGGCAGCGCGCTCGGCATCTTCTGCTATGCGGGCGGACGCCCCGACTTTGCGTCGTACCTCTTCATTCCCTACATTCCGGGCGCGGGCGAACTGGTTGTCTTTGCGGGCGCGCTTGCCGGGGCCGGACTGGCTTTTCTTTGGTTCAACGCGCATCCGGCGCAGGTATTCATGGGCGACGTGGGCGCGCTCGCCTTGGGCGGCGCCCTCGGCACGATGGCTGTCGTGGCGCGCCAGGAGCTCGTGCTCGCCGTCATGGGCGGCGTCTTTGTGGTTGAGACGCTCTCGGTCATGATCCAGACCGTTTACTTCCGGCTCTCGCACGGCAAGCGCGTCTTCCTGATGGCGCCGATTCACCATCACTTCGAGCTCAAGGGCTGGAAGGAGACGCAGGTTGTCACCCGCTTTTGGATCATCACGTTCGTGCTTGTGCTGATCGGGCTCTCGACGCTCAAGATTCGATAGCCCTAACGCCTCTGCCGCATCGCCTTGAGGGCTGGCTTTCTCCCGGGAAGGCGCCTGCGGCCGCGAAGATAGGATGAAGAAAATGACGAAAAAAGCTTTGGTTGTCGGACTCGGCGCATCGGGACTCGCTGCGCTCACGCTGCTCAAGCGCCGCGGCTGGACGGCTGCGGCTGCCGATACGCGCGCGGCGCCGCCCAATGCGGATGTGGTGCGCGAGCGCTGGCCCGACGTGGCACTCACGCTCGGCGCGCTGCCGGAAACGCTCGCCGACGGCATCGACCTCCTGGTGATGTCGCCGGGCGTTTCGCCCTATTTCGGGGCAGCTGCGCCGCTTGTTGCGCGCGCAAAGGCCGCCGGCGTCGACATTGCGGGCGAAATCGAACTTTTCGCGCGCGAGCTCAAGCGCCTGAGCGCACAAACGGGGTATGCCCCGAAAGTCATCGGCGTCACCGGCACCAACGGCAAAACGACCACCACGTCGCTCACCGCAAAAATGACGGCTGCCGCCGGCATGACGACGATCGCGGCCGGCAACATCGGTCCCAATGCGGTGCTCGAGCTTCTTGCCGCGCAGGATGAAAAGCGCCTCCCCGACTGCTGGGTGCTTGAGCTCTCAAGCTTTCAGCTTGAAACGACCTCGTCGCTCGTCTGCGACGCTGCGGCGCTGCTCAACGTGACGGAAGACCACATCGACTGGCACGGCTCGCTCGACGCCTATGCGGCGGCCAAGGCGCGGATCTTTTCGCCCGGCACCGTGCGGGTCGTCAATCGCGAGGATGCCCGAACGCTTGAAGCGGCAAAGTGCGCGGCCGGTTCGCCGATGCTGCGCACCTTTGGCCCCGATGCGCCGAAAGCGCCGGGCGAGTACGGGCTCATTGAGGCGGAAGGCATTTCGTGGCTCGCGTGCTTGCCGCCCCGTCCGCAGGAAGCCGAGTCCGCAGAGCGCGGACGGCGGGGCGCTTCGCGTGGCCTCTTGGAAGATTTTCCGCAGGCAGAGCCCCTTCGCCTCATGCCCGAGGATGCGCTCCTCATCCGCGGCCGGCACAACGCGATGAACGCGCTCGCGGCGCTTGCGCTCGCGACCGCCGCAGGGGCGCCGCTTGCCAAGGCGCTTGCCGCGCTCGCCGTCTATAAGGGCGAGCCGCACCGCGTCGAATTCGTCCGCACGGTCGACGGCGTCGACTTCATCGACGACTCGAAGGGCACGAATGTGGGCGCCGTGATTGCGGCTGTGAAGGGCTTTGCAGCGCAGAAAAAGCGCATCCTCATCGTTCTGGGCGGCGACGGCAAGGGACAGGACTTTGCGCCGCTCGCCGATGCGCTCCGGGGAACGGCGGGCGCGATTGCGCTCATCGGCCGCGACAAGGACAAAATCGGCGAGGCCCTCTCGTCGCTTTCCGTGCCGAAGGCCTCTTTTGAGACGCTCGAGGCGGCCGTCGACTGGCTCTGGCGCGAGCACTGTCCGGGCGATGCGCTCCTGCTTTCGCCTGCGTGCGCTTCCTGGGACATGTTCCGCAACTATGCCGAGCGGAGCGCGCGCTTCATTGCGTGCGCGGATCGCATCGCGTCGGACCTCGGCCTGGCCAAGTAGCGCAAGGGCGCCTGCACAAGGGAGAAGAAAGCCATGAATGCAGTCAATGACAGGCGCGGCGGCGGCCGCTGGGGCGCTACGGCGCCGCTCGAAGCCCCCGGGATCAACTGGGAGGTGATCATCTGCGTGATGTCCCTCCTTGCGATCGGCTGCGTCATGGTTTTTTCGGCGACTTCCGCTTTTGCGCAAAGCCCGAAATTCAATGTGACGGAAACCACCTTCCTCATGCGGCATCTCGCGAGCATCGGCGTGGCGCTCGCGGCGGCGGCCGTCGCCTACCGCGTGCCGATGTCGTTCTGGTTCCGCTGGTCGGTGCCGATCGGCGTGTGCGTGATCTTTCTGCTGCTTCTCGTCTTTCTGCCCGGGGTCGGCCGAACCGTGAACGGCGCACGGCGCTGGATATCGTTCTTCGGCATCATGAACCTGCAGGTATCCGAGATCGTGAAGGTCGCAGCGCTCATCTTCACGGCCGCCTTTGCGGTGAAGAAGCAGGACTACATGCACTCGTTTCTTTCGGGCTTCTTCCCGATGGCGGGCGTCATGGTCTTCATTGCGCTGCTCCTCATGCGCCAGCCCGACCTCGGGGCGACCGTCGTGATCGCCGTCGAAATCATGGGCATTCTCTTTTTGGGCGGCCTCTCCATCAACATTTTCGTCTCCGTGGCGGCGATCCTCATCGCCTTCGTCTGCTGGATGATCTACGACACGCCCTGGCGCATCGGGCGCGTGCTCGCTTATCTTGATCCGTGGGCGGACGAATACGTGCTCGGGCAGGCCTATCAGCTCTCGCATTCGCTCATCGCGTTCGGGCGCGGCGAACTGTTCGGCGTCGGGCTCGGCGGCTCGGTCGAAAAGCTCAACTATCTGCCTGAAGCCCACACCGACTTCATCATGGCGGTGCTCGCGGAAGAAACGGGATTTGTTGGTGTTATTCTCACACTCTTTATTTTTTACTGGCTCATCCGCCGCGCCTTTGAAATCGGGCGGCAGGCGGTGAAGCTCGAGCGCCCCTTCCAGGGGCTCCTGGCGCAGGGCGTCGGCCTCTGGTTCGGCGTGCAGGTCTTCATCAACGTGGGCGTCGCCGCCGGCGCGCTCCCCACAAAGGGGCTCACGCTTCCCTTCGTGAGCTTCGGCGGCTCGGCGCTTCTTTCGTCGATGATCGCCGTGGGTCTGCTGCTGCGGGTGGACCGTGAAAACAAGATTCTGATGCGCGGAGGTCAGGTTTGATGACTGCGAACGAAGGCAAAAAAACGCTTGTGATAGCCGCTGCCGGCACGGGCGGGCATGTGATGCCCGGGCTTGCCGTTGCCAAGGCGCTTGAGGAGCGCGGCTGGCATGTGGAATGGATCGGCACGACGACCGGCATGGAGGCCGATTTGGTCGCCAAGCGCGGCATTGCTTTTCATGGCATTGATTTTCAAGGCATGCGCGGGCGCGGCATCGTGAAGATGGTGACGGGCGGCTTCAAGCTTCTTGGCGCCATCTGGAAAGCGCGCGCGCTATTAAAGGCCATCCGGCCGGCAGGCGTTTTCTCGACGGGCGGCTACATTGCCGTTCCGGTGGGCTTTGCCGCACAAAGCCTCAAGCGGCCGCTCGTGCTCATGAATTGCGACGCCGACCTCCTGATGTCCACCAATACGCTCATGCCGTTCTGCGATGCGCTCGCCTGCGGCTTCGCCGGCGGCGCGCGCACTTTCGCCGGCATCAAGGGCCGCACGACGGGCAATCCCGTGCGGCGCGAAATTGCGGCGCTGCCGCCCCCGGAGGCGCGCTTTGCCGGCCGCACGGGGCCGCTCAAGCTCTTTGTCTTCGGCGGCTCCCTCGGCGCGCAGGTGCTCAACGACGTGGTGCCCGAGGCCATTGCAAAGCTGCCGCCCGAGAAGCGCCCCATCGTGCTTCATCAGACGGGCAGGGGGCGCGACGCGGCGGTGCGCGAGCACTACCAGAAGCTCGGCGTTGAAGCGGAGGTTGTGCCCTTCATCGACGACATGGCCGCGCGCTATGCCGAGAGCGACCTTGTGGTCTGCCGCGCGGGCGCAACGAGCGCCTCCGAGCTCTGTGCGGCGGGCGCAGCCGCCGTGCTGGTGCCCTTCGTCGCGAAGACGACGCGCCACCAGGTCGGCAACGCCAAGTATCTGGCCGACCGGCACGCTGCGACGCTGATCGAGCAGCCCGACTTCACAGCAGACCGGCTCGCAGCGCTTCTTGCGGACGCGACGCGCGAATCGCTGCTCGAAACCGCTAAGAACGCCCGCGCGATTGCTGCGCCCCGGGCAGCAGAAGCCGTTGCGGATCTGATCGAAGAAGTGATCGAGAAGCGCCGGCCGCGCTGATTAGCCCCGTTGAAAGCATTCACAGTTTCATACATAAAAACATCAAAGAAGACCCTTTGAAAAAAACGCATCGTCCGACATTTCCCCGAAGCGCGCCTCGCTCGTCCCGGCGGCTTCGCCCGAAGGACGGTCCCAACAAAAAAGGAAGGTCAAATTGAAGTTTCTCGTCAATCATCTTCACTTCGTCGGCATCGGCGGCGCCGGCATGAGCGGCATCGCCGAGGTGCTTCTGAATCTCGGCTACGTCGTGAGCGGCTCCGACATCGCCAAGAGCGCCGTTACGGAACGTCTGCAGACGCTCGGCGCGCGCGTCGCGCTCGGGCACGACAAGAAGAACATCCGCGGCGCGGACGCGGTCGTCATCTCCTCGGCCGTCAAGAGCGACAACCCTGAAGTCGTCGCCGCGCGCGAGCTCGGCATTCCCGTGGTGCCCCGCGCCGTGATGCTCGCAGAGCTGATGCGCCTGCGCCGCGGCATCGCCATCGCGGGCGCCCACGGCAAGACCACCACCACGTCGCTCGTGGCGTCGCTCCTTGCGGCGGGCGGGCTCGACCCCACCTTCGTGATCGGCGGCAAGCTCAATTCCGCCGGCGCGAACGCCCGTCTCGGCACGGGCGAATTCCTCGTGGCGGAGGCCGACGAGTCCGATGCCTCCTTCCTCAATCTCACGCCCGTGATCTCAGCGGTGACCAACATCGACGAAGATCACATGGACACCTACGGCCACGATTTTGAGAATCTCAAGACGGCGTTCGTGAAGTTCCTTGAGCGGCTGCCTTTCTACGGCATTGCGGTGCTCTGCATGGACGACGAAAACGTGCGCTCGATCCGCTCGCGCGTCACGAAGCCCGTCGTGGGCTACGGCCTCTCGAGCGACGCCGACGTGCGCGCGATCGACGTGAAGCCCGTCGGCACGCGCATGCGCTTTACGGTGCTGCGCCCCGACCATCCGCCGCTGCCTGTGGAGCTCAATCTGCCCGGCATGCACAACGTGCGCAACGCGCTCGCAGCCGTTGCCATCGCAACGCTCTGCGGCGTCAAGGACGAGGCGATCGTCGAGGGGCTCGCGAATTTCCGCGGCGTCGGCCGGCGCTTTGCGCAGTACGGCGACATTGCGCTCAAGAACGAAGCGGGCGAAATCACCGGCGCCTTTACGCTCATCGACGACTACGGCCACCATCCGCACGAAATGGCAGCAACGCTCGCAGCGATCCGCGGCGCCTGGCCCGATCGCCGCGTTCTGGTCGCGTTCCAGCCGCACCGCTACACGAGAACGCGCGACTGCTTCGACGAATTCGTGAAGGTGCTTGAGACGGCCGACGACGTGGTGCTTGCGAACGTCTACCCGGCGGGCGAAGCGCCGATCGAAGGCGCCGACAGCGAGCACTTGGCCGAGGCGATCGAAAAGACGAGCGGCAAAAAGCCTCTCGTCGTTCCTGTCGAGGCGGTGCCCGAAGCGATTCTGCGCACCGCGAGGCCCGGCGACGTCGTCGTCACGATGGGCGCGGGCTCGATCGGACGCGCAGCGCCGAAGCTCGCCGGCAAGGCTTGAGGCAACAGCTCAAACAAATTCAAGACGGAAAGAGAGAAATTCAAATGACGGAAATGAAAAAGCGCGTCGTGGTCTTCATGGGCGGCATTTCATCGGAGCGCGAAGTGTCGCTCATGTCCGGCAAGGGCGTCTGCGAGGCGCTCACTGCCCGCGGCTTCGAAGTGACGGCCTTTGATCCTGCGACCGATTCGGTCGAGATGCTCGAAGCGGGCAAGTTCGATGCGGCCTTCATTGCGCTGCACGGCAAGCTTGGCGAAGACGGCTCGGTGCAGGGGCTCCTCAACTGCCTCGGCATTCCCTACACGGGTCCGGGCGTTGAAGCAAGCGCCGCAGCGATGGACAAGAACCTCACGAAGCTCATCTGGCAGGCGGCTGGCCTCCCTGTGCCGGCAGGCCGCCGGGTCACGAAGGCGGACGCGCGCGACGCCGCCCTGCTCGAGGCGCTCATCGCCGACTTCGGCGCCGACGGCCTTGTCGTGAAGCCCGATCGCGACGGCTCCTCAATCGGCGTCACGAAGCTCATGCGCGGCGACCTCACGGCCGAGGCGCTTCGCGCGGCCGTCGAGCGCGCGGCCGGTGAAGGCGATGAACCCGTGCTCGTCGAAGAATACGTGCACGGGCGCGAATTCACGATTGCGCTTCTCGACGGGAAAGCGCTTCCTGTCATTGAAATCCGTGCGCCCGAAGGCGCCTATGACTATCAGAACAAGTACTTCACGGACGTGACGAAGTACGACTGCCCGGCGGATCTCCCCGCAGAAAAGGCGGCGGAAATCGCCCGCCTTTCGGAGCGCGCCTTTGCTGCGCTCGGCTGCCGAGGCTGGGCGCGCGTCGATGCGCTCTCGCGTCCGGACGGCAGCTTCGTGCTGCTTGAGATCAATACTTCGCCCGGCATGACGCCGCATTCGCTCGTGCCGATGGCCGCCCGCGCCGTCGGCCTCGACTATCCGGCGCTTTGCGAGCGCGTGCTTGAGCTCGCCGATCTCGACTGAGGCTGCGCATCCGAGGGAACATGGCATTTTGGAAGCGCCGGCGAGACGCAGCGGCTGAAAGCCCGGCTGCGAGCGATCGCCCGATTGAACCCGTGCTTCGGCAGGAGCCGCTGGAGTCGCCTGAGACTTCGGCGGCGATGCATGCCTTGCCGCCTGGCGCGGCGCCAGGCGCGCCCGACGCATCGACGGAGGGCCGCGCTGCGGCAGCGCCAAAGGGCGCGGATGCCGAAGCGCTCGACGCCGCAGGCGAAGCCGAAGCAACGAAGAAGCACGCCGAGCGGGTTGCCGCACGCCTGCGCGCCCGGCGCCGCCGCTGGGTGAAGCGGCTGCTGCTCGCGGGCTTGCTCGTGCTCCTCGGCGTCGGCTGCTGGCAGGGCGTCGAGCTCGCCAAGACGCTTCCCGTCTTCAACTTCACCCGCCTCGTGCTCGAGGGCGACCTGCAGAAGGTGCCGCTTTCGCGCATGAAGGAGGCGGTCGAGGGCGCCGTGGACGGCAACTTCTTCACCGCGGATCTCGACCATGTGCGCGCTGCCGCCGAGCGCGTGCCCTGGGTGAAGCGCGCAAGCGTGAAGCGCGTCTGGCCGGGCACGCTTGCGATCGAGGTCGAGGTGCACGAGGCGATGGCCCTTTATGAGGACGGGCGCCTTGTGAGCACGCAGGGCGTTCTCTTTTCAGCCAATCCCGAAGAAGGGCGCGAAGCGAGGGATTTGCCGGCCTTCTATGGCGGCGCGGAGCAGGTCGAGGAGATCGCAGAGCGCTATCGGCGCTTTGGCGACATCCTCGCGCCGCTCGGGGCGAGGATTACGGACGTGATTCTCTCGGACCGCGGCAGCTGGTCGCTCGTCTTTGAGAGCGACGAGATTCCGCCCACGAAAGTGGAGCTCGGGCAGCCCGAGGATGAGGAAAAGCGCGCCGCGCAGCTTGCCGAGCGCAGCGAGAAGCGCCTCGACGAGGCAGACGCGCGCATGCAGAAGCGCCTGCGGCAGGCGGACGCGGCTGCGGGCGAAGACGTTTCGAAAGCAGATGCGGCAGCTACGGCGCTTGCGTCGCTTCGGTCGATGGGCGACACCGTCCAATCGGCTTGGCGCGAAGTGCGCGGGCTTCTCGAGAGCGGCGCGGAGGACGCCCCGGCGACCTCGGCGAAGTACCCTGCCGACTGCATCGACGCGCGGCTTGCGACGGCTGCCAAAAGCTACCGGCTTGTCGAGCGCGTGATGGGCGGCCCGCCCGCGTCCATCGATGCGCGCTACGAACACGCCTTTGCGGCGGGCATGCCCGACAAGGCGGCGATTGCAGCGCATGCCGAGCGCATGGCCGCTCAAAGGCGCCTTCAGGCGGCAGCCGCGGCAAAGGGGCTTGATGGGACGGCGGAGGCGGCGCCCCTGGCCGAGAGCGAAGACGACGCGCTCGGCGATGATGACGGCGCCGCAGACGACTCGGACGATGCGCCGCCAGCGGATGCTGGCCCTGCAGCGGCCGGCATAAATGGGCAGAATACGGCGCGAAGCGCGATTGAGGCGTCAAGCACAAAAACAGAATTCGGAATAAAGCAATGAGCAGCAGAAGCAACCGCAAAGAGAAAGTCTTCGTCGCCCTCGACGTCGGGTCGAGCAAGGTGCTCTGCGTCATTGCCTCCACCACGCGGGAGCCATACCGCTACCGCATTCTCGGCATCGGCAACACGCCCTCTGCCGGTGTTCGCCAGGGCACCGTGAACGACGTGGAGGACGCGGTGACCGCGATTCGCGAATCCGTCCGCGAAGCCGAGTTCACGGCGAACGTCGGCAGCGTGACGCGCGTCTGGGCTGCGATTGGCGGGCAGACGCTCAAAAGCCGCAACTGCACGGGCGTCGCTGTGCTGCGCGGGCGCGAGGTGACAGCCGAAGACGTGTCGCTGGCGGAAGCGAACGTGCGCCGGCACGCGCTGCGCGAAAGCCAGGGGCGCGACCTCCTCAAGCTCATTCCGCAGGGCTTCGCCTGCGGGGACGTGGCCGCCGTGCCCCGGCCGATCGGCCTCATCGGGCAGAAGCTCGAGGCGCGCATGCACGCCGTCTACGGCTCTGCGTCGAATGCGGAAAACCTGAAGCGCTGCATCCAGCGCGTGGGGCTTGAGCTCTCCAATTACGAGCCGCACCCGTGGGCGGCTGCGAAGGCCGTGCTTTCCGATACGGAGATGATCTGCGGGGCGGCCGTGATCGACATCGGCGCGCAGACCACGTCCCTCATCGTCATTTCCGAAGGCGTCGTGCAGCTCACCGACGTGCGGCCCTGGGGGGCGGAGCTCATGACGCGCGACCTGGCGATCGTGCTCGGCCTCTCGCTCGAAGACGCCGAGCGCCTCAAGCTCAATTCCGGCACCTGCAGCCTCGAGTCGATCGTGCCGGGCGAAACCGTCGACGTCTCCAGCCGCAGAGGGCGCACGCAGCGCGTTTCCTGCTCGCGGGAATTGCTCGTCAAGACGCTTCGAAGCCGCGTGAAGGAGACGTTTTCGATCTACCGCAAGATTCTCGTCGACTCGGGGCTTGACGAGCGCGTGCAGATCGTCGTGCTGACAGGGGGCGGCGCGCTTTTGCGCGGCATCGCGCCGCAGGCGGAGGCGATCCTGCGCAAAAAGGTGCGCCTCGGCCTGCCGCAGAATATTGAAGGGGAGGCGCCGCTCCTGCAGCGGCCAGACGCCGCTGTGGCGCTCGGCCTCATCCGCTGCGCCGACGAGGCGAGCGAGGAGGCCGCGGGCGAGCCAGGCGTGCGGCGCATGCCCACCATTTACGAGCGCCTCAAGACGCTTATCATCGGCGACTACTGAAGCGCGCCCGGGCGCATTTTTTCGGGCGGTTTGCCGTACGTTCGGCCAAGAACTCTAACAATTCAGCGCACGGCGAGATGCATTGGCGTCACGAGAAGCCGTGCAGGCTCTCCAAAACTAGCGGATAATTTGCAGATTCACCATTGCAGAGGAAGACGATGGCTTTCGAAGTCCTTCAGGAATTTGACCCGCTCAACACCGTCATCAAGGTTATCGGCGTCGGCGGGGGCGGCGGCAACGCCGTCGAACACATGATCACGCATGGCGCAAAGGGGATCGAGTTCATTTGCGCGAACACGGACCATCAGGCGCTGCAGCGCTCGAAGGCGCACGTAAACATCCAGCTCGGCAGCACCGGGCTCGGTGCGGGCGCACGCCCGGAAATCGGCGCGGCTGCCGCGCAGGAAAAGCGCGAGCAGGTCGCCGAGGCGATCAAGGGCGCCAATCTCCTCTTCATCACGGCCGGCATGGGCGGCGGCACGGGCACGGGCGCTGCGCCCGTCATCGCCGAAATCGCCAAGGAGCTCGGCATCCTTACGGTTGCCGTCGTCACGAAGCCCTTCAGCTTCGAGGGCGCGCGCCGCATGCGCACGGCCGAAAAGGGCATTGAGGCGCTCAAGGACAAGGTCGACTCCATGATCGTCATCCTCAACGAAAAGCTCGAGGAAGAGTGCCCGCCCAACGCGACGATGAAGGAGTGCTTCGAGACGAGCAATGAGGTGCTCTACAAGGCCTGCGTCGGCATTGCTGAAATCATTCACACGCCGGGCACGATCAACGTCGACTTCGAAGACCTCAAGACCGTCATGAGCGAGCGCGGCAGCGCCATCATCGGGCTCGCCACAGCCTCGGGCCCCGACCGCGCACGCGTCGCGGCCGAAAAGGCCATTGCCTGCCCGCTGCTCGAAGGCGCGAACCTGCAGGGCGCGCGCGGCATGCTCGTCTACTTTACGGGCAACGAGTCGCTCACGCTCCAGGAAATCAAGGAAGCCATGGGCGTGCTCAACACTTTCGTCGTGAAGCAGGCGAACGTTATTTTCGGTTCCGCGCTTTCCGAGGAAATGGGCGACGAAGTTCGCGTGACGGTGGTCGCTACGGGTCTCGACCGTCCCTTTGACGCCGAGGATGAAATGAGCGGCACGGCCCGCACGCCGGCGCCCGGCCCCCAGGTCTTCTCGACGGCGCCGCACGAAGGGCGCGTCGCGCCGACCGTGGCGGGCGCTTCCTTCAGCGTGCCGTCCTTCGCGGGCGCGAGCGCGCCTGCGGCGAAGCCGCAGCCTGAGACCGAAGCGGCGCAGCCCGCGCCTGCCGCGCAGCCCGAAGCGCCGAGCGCTGCGCCTCAGGCGCCAGCTGAGGAGCCGCAGAGCCCGAGCATTCCGTCCTTTACGATTCCGACCTATCTGCGCAGCGGTCCGCACTAAGTACCGACTCGGCAGCGCCTCTGTTCGAAAAGGCCGGTCCCGCTTGCGGATCGGCCTTTCTGAAATTCGCCCGTTCAACCGCCATCGTCCATTTTTCCGCACATGTTCAAGCAGCGCACGCTCGGCGAATCGATCGCCGCCGTTGGCATCGGCCTTCACAGCGGCCGCAAGATCCGCTTGGTTCTGCGTCCGGCAGCGCCCGATACGGGCATTCTTTTCCGCCGCGTGGATCTCTCGCCCGCCGTCGACATCCCGAGCCATCCCCTCAACGTGAACGACACGCGCATGGCCACGACCGTCAACGTCGGGCGCGCGGCCGTCTCGACCATCGAACACATGATGAGCGCGTTCAACGGCCTCGGGGTAGACAACTGCATCGTCGAGGTGAATGCGCCTGAAATCCCGATCATGGACGGCTCGGGCGCGAGCTTCGTTTATCTCATTCACAGCGCCAAGCTCGTCGAGCAGGAGGCGCCGCGCCGCTTCGTGCGCGTTCTCAAGCCTGTCGAAGTGCACGAGGGCGACAAATGGGCGAAGCTCGAGCCGCATGAGGGCTTTCGGCTCACTTTCACGATCGATTTCGGCCATCCTGCGATCGACGCCACGGAGCAGTTCGCCGATGTGGACTTCTCGAAGGTGAGCTATGAGCAGGCTGTGATGCGCGCGCGCACCTTCGGCTTCGTGCAGGATGTCGAGATGCTGCGCACGCTCGGCCTCGCGCAGGGCGGCTCGCTCGAAAACGCCATCGTGATGGACGAATTCCGCATTCTCAATCCGGGGGGGCTGCGCGACGGCGATGAATTCGTCAAGCACAAGATTCTTGACGCGATGGGCGACCTCTACGTGCTCGGCGCGCCGCTCATCGCGCAATATAGCGCCATGAAGTCCGGGCACGGCCTCAACAACAAGCTGCTGCGGGCGCTCATCGCCGATCCCGCCAACTACGAGGTCGTCACGTTCGAAAACGAGCGCGATTGTCCGGTCGACTTCTGGCCGAAGCGCACGGCCATGCCGAACGAAGCCGTGCTCGAACAGCTCGAGGCTTGAGCGCGGCGGGCGTCAACGGGCCGCGCTCTCGCGCCGCTCGTTCGAGAGCGCTTCTTCGAGCGCGCTCACGGCGCGCCGAAGCGCTTCGAGCATCGGCTCGTCGAGCGAAAAGCCCGCTTCGAGCGCTTCTTTGAGGGCAGCTTCGCTCTCGAGCGCTGCCGCAGCGGCCTGATCAATGCTTTCTGCTCGTGTCGCGCGCGCGAGCATCCGGCTTCGCACGCCGGCAAGCATGGGATCGGCTTCGGCATCGGCTTCGCTCGGAATGAGCTTGCGGTCGACGGGCTTGGGCCGGCGCTTCAAGAGAAAAGCAAGCCGTGCGCGCTCTGCGCCGAGCTGCGCCTCGAGCGTTGCGCTTGGATTGCTTTCGGGCGCAGCTGCAGCCGCAGCCGCCAGCTGAGCCTGCCGGGCTTCGGCCGCTTCCTGAAGCTCCTTGAGGCGCGCTTCAAGCGCCTGCGCCTCGGCTTCAACGAGCTCGATGCGGTCCATGAGCGTTTCGCCCTCTTCGCCGAGCATGCGCGCCTTGTCTGAAAGATTGGCCTTCACGGATTCGAAGGCAACGACTGCGTCGGCGAATTCAATCTTGTCCGGGTCGCCCGTTCTGGCGAGAAGTCGCGTCTTTTCTTCGTCGAGTCGAAAGAGAAAGCGTGAAACGGCGTCGCGCAGCATGCGCGCAGCGTCGCCGAGGCGCGTCGTTTCCGCTTCTCGCAAAAGGCGCCTCGGCGTTCTTGTGCGGACAAAATCCTCGTCTGTGAAGCGCGGGATGTTCGCGAGGCGCGAAAGCACCGCATCCGCGCAGCTGCGCGCGTCTTTGGCGCTGCGCAGAATGTCCTGAATCGCTTCGAGGCAGCCCTGGCGCACTTCTTCGGGCGTTTTCGGCATGGGCGGGAGCGCGATGGGCCGGGCGGCTTCCCGGCGCCGGCGCGCTTCATGGGCTTCGAGCGCCGCAGCCGTTTCGGTCACCTGCCGCAAAAGGGCGCGCACTTCCGGGTCGAGCGCGAGATAGTCGGCTTCGATCTCTTCGAACGCAAAGCGCGGCAGGCGGCAGAGCGCCGCCTCAAGGCGCGCTCGAGCGAGCGCTTCAGGGGAGGGCGGCGCTTCTTCGGGCGAAGCCGCCAGGGCGCCTTCGGGCGATTCGGGCGATTCGGCGGCTTCAGCTGCTTCGACCTCGGGCGGCAGCGGCACGGTGTCGGCCGCTTTTTGGAGCATGCCAAGGAGCGCGCGTGCGCGCTTCTCTTCGCGCGAAAGTCCTTCGCCCGCTTCGCGCAGCGGCGTCTCAAAGGTTCTCCGCGCGGCAAGCCGCGCGAGCATGCGCGTGCGCAGGCCGGCCACCGTGGCGCTTCGCGCGGCGGCCGCCTCTGACGGAATGAGCTTTTCAACGGGCGCCTTCGGCAGCCGCACCATGAGCTGCTCGACGGCGAGCTGCCCCGCCTTCGCGCCTGCGATGAGCGCGTCGATCGAATCATAGAGGTCGATTGCTTCGCGCTCGGGCTTGGGCTCGATTGCGGCAGCGAGCCGCATGAAGAGGCGCGCAAGCTTGTCGCTCCCATCGAGCTCGCGCGCGGCCGCGCGCAGGCGCGCGGCGCCCGCGATCGAGCCGCGCCGCGGCTTCGGGGGTGCCGCAGGGGCGGCTTCACTCTCGGGCCTCGGCCGGATTCGAATGAGAATGTCGTGCACGGGGAGGCCCTTCGTGAAAATGCTCGCCAGAAGCGAGGTCGTGAGGTTTCGCAAGCGCCCGTGCTGCACGGTGTTTCTCACGAAGAGCACGATGCGGTCGGGCTTTTCGCTGTCGATGCGGCAGTTCGCTGCATCGGTGAAGTCAAGCGCAAGGCGCGCTTTGGCGACAACGGGCTGAATGGCTTTGCCGACGCGCTTTGCGAGGCTCAGCTCTGCCATCAGCTCCCCCGAGCGGCCGCCCTCCGAGAGCGCCTTCTCGACGTTTTTAACGGGGCGGCGCTTCGGCGAAAAGTCATCAAGATAACGGTGCTGACGTGGCATGGCGGTGGCGGACGGATCTCAAGAAAAAGCCTGCGGGGGCGCCCCTCGCGGCGCAGTGCTGCGGGAGGCTGCAGGAAAAGCATTTTCGGAAAAACGAGCGGATGCGCTTGGAGCGGCGAAACGAGCCGTTCGACAATCGCGCAGGGCGTCGCTTTCTGCACGCAATTGCGCTGAAAGTTAAGAAAAATGCCCTATGCGATGTGCGATAATCCCCAAGTTTTCCTGTTGCCGCAGTGCTGTCCGCGGCGACGGACTCCGCGCTGGCTGCGCCGAGTGCGCCCGAATCGCCCGATCTGTCGGGATGGGCTTCCTTGAGGGAAGTCTATTCGATCCCGCCGAGCGACGGGCATCCAAGCGCATCTGCGCCCGGCAGCGTCGGCGCGCGATGACGGTCCAAGCGAATTGCAGTAGTGCGCGCGGCGCAGGCTTTTTGCCGGTGCGCCGCACGCCATCCCGATGTGAATTACGATGTTTGACGAACTTCTCACCAAAATTTTCGGCAGTCGCAACGACCGCCTGATCAAGCAGTACCGCCGCAAGGTCGAGGCGATCAATAAGCTCGAGCCGCAGATGGAAAAGCTCACGGACGCCGAGCTTCAGGGCAAGACCCAGGAATTCCGCGATCGCATCGCCAAGGGTGCGACGACCGACGAGCTCATGATCGAAGCCTTTGCGGTCGTTCGCGAAGCCGCCAAGCGCGTGCTCGGGATGCGCCCCTTTGACGTTCAGCTCATCGGCGGCATGGTTCTCAACGACGGCAAGATCGCCGAAATGCGCACGGGCGAAGGCAAGACCCTGACGGCGACGCTGCCCGTCTACCTGAACGCGCTCGCCGGCAAGGGCGTCCACGTCGTGACCGTGAACGACTACCTCGCGAGCCGCGACGCCGACTGGATGGGGCGCCTCTACAACTGGCTCGGCCTCACGGTGGGCAAGATCCTCACCCAGCAGGACAACGAGACGAAGCGCGCGGCCTACCGCGCCGACATCACGTACGGCACGAACAATGAGTTCGGCTTCGACTACCTGCGCGACAACATGGAGTACGACGTCGCCAACCGCCGTCAGCGCGGCCTTTACTATGCGATCGTCGACGAAGTGGACTCGATTCTGATCGACGAAGCCCGCACGCCGCTCATCATTTCCGGTCCTGCCGACGACAACACGGATCTCTACGTGAAAATTAACGAGATCCCGCCGCTTCTGACGCGCCAGACGGAAGAAAAGGGCGCGGGCGACTACTGGGTCGACGAAAAGGCCCATCAGGTCTACATCTCCGAGAGCGGCCACGAAAAGCTCGAGCGCATTCTCGCTGAGCGCGGCCTCGTGGGCGAAGGCGAATCGCTTTATTCGCCCAAGAACATCATTCTGATGCATCACCTCATGGCCTCGCTCAAGGCGCACACGCTCTTCAAGCGCGACCAGCACTACGTCGTTCAGAACGGCGAAATCGTGATCGTCGACGAATTCACCGGCCGACTGATGCCGGGGCGCCGCTGGAGCGAAGGCCTTCATCAGGCTGTCGAAGCCAAGGAAGGCGTCAAGATCCAGCAGGAAAACCAGACGCTCGCTTCGATCACGTTCCAGAACTACTTCCGCATGTACGAGAAGCTCTCCGGCATGACGGGCACGGCGGACACCGAAGCCTACGAATTCCAGGACATCTACGGCCTCGAAACGGTTGTGATTCCGACGCACCGCAAGATGATCCGCATCGACGAGCAGGACAAGGTCTACCGCACGGTGGGCGAGAAGTACCAGGCGATCGTCGAAGACGTGAAGCGCTGCCACGCCAAGGGGCAGCCCGTGCTGCTCGGCACGACCTCGATTGAAAATTCCGAACTCCTCTCGAACCTGCTTTCGAAGGAAGGCATTGCGCACAACGTGCTCAACGCCAAGGAGCACGCCAAGGAAGCGCAGATCGTGCTCGAAGCCGGTCGTCCCGGCATGGTGACCGTTGCCACCAACATGGCCGGCCGCGGCACCGACATTGTGCTCGGCGGCGGCATCAACAAGCAGATCGACGAAATCAACGCCGACGAAGCCCTTACGCCGGAAGAAAAGCAGGCGAAGATCGCCGAGGCGAAGGCCGACTGGCAGAAGCTGCACGATGAAGTGGTGGCTGCGGGCGGCCTGCGCATCATCGGCTCGGAGCGCCACGAATCCCGCCGCATCGACAATCAGCTGCGCGGCCGTTCGGGCCGTCAGGGCGACCCGGGCTCGTCGTGCTTCTACCTTTCGATGGAAGACCAGCTGCTGCGCATCTTCGGCGGCGACCGCATGCGCGCCATCGCCGACAAGCTCAACCTCGAGCCCGGCGTCGCGATCGAATCGAAGATGCTCACGCGCATGATCGAATCTGCGCAGCGCAAGGTCGAAGGCCGCAACTACGACATCCGCAAGCAGCTCCTTGAGTTCGACGACGTTCAGAACGACCAGCGCCACGAAATCTATGGGCTTCGCAACGAGATTCTCGAGTCGAGCGACTGCTCCGAAATGGTGAAGAACCTCCGGGAGGGCTACTTCACGGATCTCTTCCGCCACTATGTGCCGGCCGACACCGTCTTAGATCAGTGGGACCTCAACTGCCTCACCTAGAAGCTCTAGATCGACTTCGGCGTCGACATTCCGATGCAGAAGATGCTCGATGACTCGGATCAGACGACCGATGAGGACCTCCTCAACACGCTCGTGAAGACCGTCAACGACATCTACGAAGCCAAGGAGCAGCTCGTCGGCCACGAAGCCTTTGCGCAGTTTGCCCGCTCCGTGCTCCTTCAGGTGATCGATCAGCTCTGGCGCCAGCACATCGCTGCGCTCGATGCCCTTCGCCAGGGGATCTACCTACGCGGCTACGCGCAGAAGCAGCCCAAGCAGGAGTACAAGCGCGAAGCCTTCAGCATGTTCGAGCAGCTCCTCGATTCGATTCGCGAGACGACGATCTCGGTGCTCATGCATGTCGAGATCAAGGTTCGCGAAGAAGCGCAGGCGGCCGCAGATGCCGCGCGCGAAAGCGGCGAAGCCCGTGCGGCCGCTGCCCGCGTCGATCAGCCCGAAGCAAGCCAGAGCACGCTTGACGTTCTCTCGAAGGAAGAAGAGGCGCAGCGCCGCGCCATGTTTGCGCACGTGGGCCGCAACGATCCGTGCCCGTGCGGCTCCGGAAAGAAGTTCAAGGACTGCCACGGCAAGCTTGCCTGACGCTGTTCCGGTTCGGCCCAGCGCCCGCCGCCAAGCCTCGCGCAAGCGCGGGGCCGCAGCGGGACCGCCGGCGCGACCCTGCCCGCCGGGCCGCTTCGCGGTGCGCTTCTTTGAGAAGCGCGCGATCGAAGCGGCGGCGGGCTTTTTGTTTCGGCAGACCTGATGAAGGACACCACGAGAACGACCGACTACGACGGATTTGCGCTGCCTGGGCTCTCGCTGCGGCGAAAAGCGCTCTCGGCATCGCTGCCCAATGCGCTCTCGGCGAATGTTTTTGCATTCACGGACGAAGCGCTGATGCCTGCGGCCGCACTGCGCGTGCGCGCGTCGGCGCAGCCCGACGGCACCGAGAAGGCGCTTCGGCGCACGGGCTCGTCCGAAGCCTGGCGCCGTGGGCTCGCCCGACGCGCACGCACGCGCTTTCTCATAACAACCGGTTCGGGCAATGTCGGTTCTGGGCAGGCGGCCGACATGGCGGCGGCTGGCTTTGCGGCGCAAGCCGCAGCTGAGCTCGCCGAAGCGGGGGCGCCCGGGGCGCCTTTCCTTCATTTCGCGGCCGGCGCCCCCGGCCGGCATTTCGAGGTCGGCAGAACGGTCGCGCTTTTGAGAGAGGCGCTGCGCTCGCAGCCCTTTTCGCATGCGCCGGCGCAGCCGGGCGCGGCGTGCGCCGTGCTGCTTCGCACGGTGCCTTTTCTCTTTCCGTCGGGCGGCGCGCAGTTTGCCGCTGCGCTTTTCACGGGCGGCGCGCTCGGCTTCGGCGCCAAGACGCTTGTTGCCGCCACCGATCTGCCGGTGTCGGACCGCGTGCTTGAATTCATTGCCGATCGGCTTTGGCTTCATGCCTTCGGGCGATGGCCCGGGCGTGAATCGCTCGGCGACGCGCTGCTGCTTCTTGCGACGGGGTGCGCTGCCGAGTCGGGCATCGCGCCGATCGATTCGCCCGCGGATGCCCGGATTCCGATTCTGGGCGCGGGCTTTCGCGCGGCCATGTTCCCGTCGCTGCGAACGCCGGCAGTCTTCCCTGCGGCAGCTTCGGGCCTGCTGCGGCCGCTGCCGCTTCGATTCGTGCTCTCGGGGGCAGCGCAAACGGGCGAAGCCGAGCGCATCCGCCGC
The DNA here is from genome assembly GCA_905213905.1 of uncultured Sutterella sp. GTDB lineage: Bacteria > Pseudomonadota > Gammaproteobacteria > Burkholderiales > Burkholderiaceae_F > Sutterella. Next base: position 73,052 of record CAJMKD010000002.1, read on the forward strand.
TCTGCCGCCATGCGGCTTGCGGCCTGGCGCGCAGCGCTACAGCCGCTTGAGTCGAGCTCTGAGCTCACTGTTGCGAGCCTCTCGGCGCTTCATGCCGCGCTTTGGTCGGCGCTTTTCGTCGACGCAGGGATCCCCGGGCTTGAGCGCACGCCGATCGAGATTCGCCTCAACGACGCGCCCCTCGTTTCGGGCGGCAGCCCCGTGCCGCTCATTGCGGTCGGCCGCCTTGATGCGTCAGCCGCTGCAAGTCCCGCCGGCGCGTTCTCGGCCTGGTTCGAGCGCACGAGCGAATCTCAGGCGGAGCTCACAGTCGAAATGATGCTCGGGCGCGGCGCCGTCTCTTGCGATGCGCGGCTTTGAGGCGATCAGCGCTAAGATGAGATTGTTTGCGCAGTCAATCGACCTATCAGCACGTTAGGAGAAAAAGAGTGGAAAAGATCGTAGATGTCGCCGTCGGCGTCCTCATTCGTGAAGACGGCAAAATGCTTCTTTCGTCGCGTCCTGAAGGGAAGCCCTACGCCGGGTACTGGGAGTTTCCGGGCGGCAAGATCGAGGCGGGCGAGACCGTCCATGAGGCGCTCGCGCGCGAGCTCGGCGAAGAGCTCGGCCTTGAGCTCCAGGATTCAACGCCTTGGTTCGTGACGGAGCATCGCTACGAACACGCGCACGTGCGGCTGCACTTCCGCCGTTCGCATCACTTCAAGGGCACGCCCGTCTGCAAGGAAGGGCAGGAGTGCGGCTGGTTCGCCGCGACGGAGCGCACCCCCGGCCTGCTGCTGCCCGTGGATCAGGCGATTGTGAACCGCGCGGCGCTGCCGGAAGTGTTTGACGACCGCACGGACATTTTGACGCTCTCGCGCACGGCGCTTCAGGCCACGGTTGTCCGCGACCGCAAAGCCCGCTGGGTGGGCGCGCGCGTTGAAACGCTCGACGACGTGCTCAAGGCCGTCGCCATGGCTTTCGACTTCGTGATCGTGGAGCCGGAAAACTTCGAGGCGCTCCTTGTGAACGGCGAAGCCCGCATTCCGACCTACGTCAACCATGCGCCGGCTGCGGATCTGCAGCTCTGGCAGCAAAAGGGCGCGCACGGCGTGAAGCCCGAAGCCTGATTGATCAAAGGCGCTCAATGTCAAAACCGCCGCTCGAACGTTCGGGCGGCGGCTTTTCTTCAGGCGAAGCGCAAGGGAGCGGATTCAGCGGCGGCGCTTGCCGCGCACGCGCGTCTCTTCAATCTCGGCAATCTTTGCAGCGCGCCGAACGGCGGCCTGCGCCGCGGCATCCAGGTCTTCGCTCGAAAGGCTCATGGCCGAGCCCGGTTCGCCTTCGATCAGGTATTCGTCATTGGCCCAGGCGCCGAGGTCGATCAGCTTGCAGCGCTCGCTGCAGAAGGGCCGCCAGGGATTCCCGGGGCCGTATTCGGTTTCCCGGCCGCAGGTCGGGCATTTCACTTTCACGCTTATTCTCCGAAATCGGAAACGAAGGCTCATTTTAGCCGCATAGCCCCAGCTGGAAGTCGACGTTCTCCTGCACCGCGTGCAGGCGCCGGCGCTGGTCGGGCCTTGAGAAGCGGATCCAGAGCATGTACTTGTTGGCGCTCACCTCAGGAATGAGCGTGTCGCCCGCATCCATCCAGATGCGTGCGAGCGTGTAGGTCTTGCCGCTCATCGGCAGCTGATACATGCCGTGCACGGCGTGGCACGCCTTCTCCGTCATGGAAGCGCGGATGTGCCGGAGCACGAGCGCGACGGCGCGCTTCGTCGTTTCAAGCGACTTGGCCCAGCCCTCGAGCTCCGCGCGGCGGTGCGCCGCCGGCATGGAGAGCCAGCAGTGAAGCATCGGCATGTCGAATTCGCAGGTGCCGCCCGGGATCGACTGACGCGTGCGCACGAGCTGCAGCCATTCGTTTTCGCGAATGGTCTGGCCGCTGCGCCCGACAATGCGGCTGGTGTCCGCAACAGTGGCCGCAATTTCGTCGAGCGCCTCCCGAAGCGCGCTCTGATTGACGTCGCTGCGCCCGCAGAGGCGCCGGAGCGTCTGGCGCTGGCGCTCGAGCTCCTGAAGGAGCTCATTGCGCAGGTCCGAGCGAGCGGTGGCGTCGGCGAGGTCGAAAAGCGCGGAGAGCGCAGCGTGGTGCGCGTACGGACTATCCTCGCCGCAGAACCATTCGAAGCGCTGGAAGAGCGTTTCGAGCCGCAGGTACATGCGGACCTTCTCATTGCAGGGGAATTCGTAGAGGATGAGGCCGGAGGAATCCATCTGAGGCGTGTTGAAGGAGGCTTGTTCGAGTGAGGTTGCGCGCGCGTGCCGCGGCTCTGGTGCAAGAAAGCGCAAAAAAGCGCGGAAGCGGCCTTAAGGAGCGGCAGCCTCCGGAACGCTTGGTTGGAGATGTTGAGCCGACGGCATTCCGTCAAAGGAATATTAGCGGCAGATGAAAGGATTTTGAATAAGCGGCCGCGGCATCGGAATGTTTTGTTACGTTTGCGCGCTCATCAGGCCGCTGCGGCGACGCGCGCCGCTTCAGTTTGCCGAAAGGCTTGCCGCCAGGCGGCTGAGCGCCGCCTCGAAGGCCGCGCGGGTGCCGCCGTTGTAGATGATGTAGTCCGCTTTCGCGAGCCGCTTCGCGCGCGGCAGCTGTGCGCTGATGATCGAGCGGACGCGCTCGGGGGAGAGCCCGGAGCGCAGGCACACGCGCCGGATTTGTTCGTCTTGGGCGAGATCAATGACGAGAATGCGCTCGGCAGCCGCGGCGGCTTCCGGCCATTCGCAAAGAAGCGGACAGTCGAAAACGGCGAAAGCCTTGCCTGCCGCATCGGCCGCGCGGCAGGCGCGTTCGAGCGCCGCGAGGCATTCGCTGCGGATGCGGGGGCGAAGCACGGCTTCAAGCCGCTCGCGCTCAGCCGGATGCTCAAAGACCAGTTCGCGCATCTTGGCGCGGTCCATGGCGCCTTCGGGGGTGATGAAGCTGCTGCCAAAGGCCGAACGAATGGCTTCAATGGCGCCGCCCCCGGGTGCGGTGAGCGAGCGCGAGAGGGCGTCAGCATCAACGACAGGGAAGCCCTCGCGCCGGAACCAGTCTGCCGCCGTGCTTTTTCCTGCCCCGATGCCGCCAGTGAGGCCGAGAATCCATGCCATGCCGTCTTTTCCCAAGCGTGTTGCGCGCAAAAAGAAAAAGGGCCGTTCCGAAGAACGACCCTTCCGAATTCCTGGTCGGGGTGAGAGGATTCGAACCTCCGACTCCTACGTCCCGAACGTAGTACTCTACCAGGCTGAGCTACACCCCGACACTTCTTCACTCGAGCGTGTTATCGATCACGTTTAACGGTGAAGGCCAACAAGTTTAGCAGACTTTCGCTGAAAATGGAAGAGGGAATTTTCGAAAGCGCCTTTCGGCCTCGTTCCAACTCTTTTTCGGCTCGAGCTCTGCATCGCTCAAGAGAACCGGATCTTATCACAATCTCGGAGATTTTGTCAAAGTCTCCGTCGCCTTTTTTGACAGCTTCGTCGATGAGCGCCCGTTCGGCATCGGTTGCGCTCTCGCGCGCATAGATGAGGGGCAGCGTCATTTTCCCTTCCCGAAGGTCTGCGCCGAGGTTCTTGCCGATCGCTGCCGCCACGCCCGTGTAGTCGAGGATGTCGTCGGCAATCTGGAAGGCGTTGCCGAGGGCGAGGGCATATTCGGCGACCGCTTCCTCGGCCTCTGGGCTGCAGTCGGCGATGGCGGCGGCCATTCGCGCGCCGGCTTCAAAGAGGCAGGCGGTCTTGCGCTCGATCACGCGGAAGTAGCGCGCTTCGTCGACGAGCGGGTCATGCGCGTTCACCATCTGGACGACTTCGCCTTCGGAGAGGCGGTTGGCGGCATTCGAGAGCGCTGCCATCACGCGCAGGTTCCCTGCCTTCACCATCATCTGGAAGGAGCGCGTATAGAGAAAGTCGCCGACGAGGACGGCCGCGCCGTTGTCCCAGCGGGCGTTCGCTGTGGGACGGCCGCGGCGCATGGCGCTCTCGTCGACCACGTCGTCGTGCATGAGCGTGGCCGTATGGAGCAGCTCAATCGTCGCGCCGAGGTACTGGTGCAGCGTTCCCTCGTAGCCGAGCGCACGGCTGATGAGAATGAGCAGCGCCGGGCGCAGGCGCTTGCCGCCAGCGCTGGTGATGTATTCACTGATTTCCTTCATGCGGCTCACGTCGCTCGAAAGCTCCTGACGGATGATTTCGTCGACGGCCTTCATGTCGTCGGCAATCGGCGCTAAGAGCGCTTTGACGAGCGCCTTCGGATCCTCGGACGGGATGGTCTCAGCCATGATGTGTCTCTTCGAATGGGATTGATGTTCTGGCGGGCCGATGCGGCCCGGCGCGCTACAGGCGGCCCAAGTATATCCGAGCCGGCCTCGGGGGCGCCTTTGCTCCCGGCGCCTGATGCGGGCAGAGGCGGCGCTCGGCAATTGCGCCTGGCGGACTCGCGATGCGCGCCGGAGGCGCGCTCGCCGAGCGCGAAAGCATAAGAAAAACAGCAATATCGCTTGACGCATTCCATGCGCGCGTGGAATAATGCGCACCTTTCCCACGCATCGGGCGCGATTCTGCGGCCTTCGGCGGCTTTCGCCGAGCGCAGTCCGCGTCAAGTACAAAAAGGTTTCGCGCAAGGTCCATCCGGGGCCCGAAGCGGAACGGCGAGGTTTATACACATGTACGCTATCATCAAGACGGGCGGTAAGCAGTACCGCGTCAGCATCGGCGACACGGTCAAGGTCGAATCCCTCGGCCTCGAAGCCGGCGCCCAGGTTACCATCACCGAAGTGCTCGCCGTGAGCGGCGAAGACGGCCTCAAGGTCGGCAAGCCCCTCGTTGAAGGCGCTTCCGTCACCGCGACCGTTGTTTCCAACGGCCGTCACGACAAGGTTCGCATCTTCAAGTTCCGTCGCCGCAAGCACTCCATGAAGTCGGGCGGCCATCGTCAGGCCTACACCGAGCTCAAGATCGACGCGATCGCGGCTTAATTTCTCTTATCCCCCTATTTTTGAAGAGCAAACAAAATGGCACATAAGAAAGGCGGCGGCTCCACCCGCAACGGTCGTGACTCCCAGGCCAAGCGCCTCGGCGTGAAGGTTTTCGGCAATGCAGCCGTCAACGCCGGCGGCATCATCGTCCGTCAGCGCGGCACGAAGTTCCACGCCGGCGACAATGTCGGCATGGGCAAGGATCACACGCTCTACGCGCTTGTCGACGGCGTCGTCAAGTTCGAAGTGAAGGGCGCCTTCAACCGTCATTACGTCAAGGTTGAACCGGCTTCGCTCTAATCCGAGCTGAAACCCTTAAGCCCAGCAAGCGCAGCGGCTTTCGCAGGCGGCGACGCGAGAGCGTCGTGCAGCCGCGCGACGAAAGCCGCACAAGAAGGCGCAGCATCAAAAGCCCAGGCCGGAACATCCGTCTGGGCTTTTCGATTGTTCGCCAACCAGATTTTTTTCTACCGCAGAGGTTCGACGTGAAGTTTGTCGACGAAGCCAGAATCGAAGTTCAGGGCGGCAAGGGCGGCAACGGCGCCGCCAGCTTCCGCCGCGAAAAATTCATCCCCAAGGGCGGCCCCGACGGCGGCGACGGCGGCCGCGGCGGCTCCGTTTGGGCCGTTGCCGACCGCAACATCAATACGCTCGTGGACTATCAGTACACGCGGAAGTACTTCGCGCCCAATGGCGAAAACGGCCGCGGCGCGGACTGCTACGGCGCCGGCGGCAAGGACATCGTGCTTCGCATGCCGGTGGGCACCGTCATCCGCGATACGGACACGGGCGAAGTGGTCGCCGACCTCAATGCGCACGGCGTGAAGGCGCTTCTTGCGCAGGGCGGCAAGGGCGGCCTCGGCAATCTGCACTTCAAGAGCTCGGTCAACCGCGCGCCCAAGCAGTTCACGCCGGGCGAGCCCGGGCAGTATCGCTCGCTTGAGCTCGAGCTCAAGGTGCTCGCCGACGTCGGCCTCCTCGGTCATCCGAATGCGGGCAAGTCGACCTTCATCACGGCTGTTTCCAACGCGCGTCCGAAGATCGCCGACTATCCCTTCACGACGCTGCATCCGCACCTGGGCGTCGTGCGCGTCGGCCCTGAACAGAGCTTCGTCGTCGCCGACGTGCCGGGCCTCATCGAAGGCGCGGCCGAAGGCGCCGGACTCGGCCATTTGTTCCTGCGCCACCTCTCGCGCACGAAGGTGCTGCTGCATGTCATTGATGCGGCGCCGCTCGACGAAGAGGCTGACCCCGTCGCACAGGCCAAGGCCCTGGCGGAAGAGCTCGAGAAGTACGATCCGGAACTTGCGGCCAAGCCCCGGTGGATCGTGCTCAACAAGATGGACCTCGTGCCCGAGGAAGAGCGCGCAGCGCTTGTCGAGCACTGGCGTTCGGCCTTCGCCAAGGAGGGCGAGCCCGTCTTTGCGATTTCCGCTGCAGCGCGCGAAGGCGTTGATGCGCTCGTCAAGGCGCTCGCGCAGAAGATCGACGAAGATCGGCGCGCGGAAATGGCGTTCCTTGACGACGAACGCTTCGAGACGAGCGACGAAGGCGCGTACGAGCCTTACGATCCGACGGCGCACTGATGCGCTGGTGAGCGAAAGCCCGAAAGCCCGAAAGCCCGAAAGGCTGCGAATCTACGCAAAAGATCGGACGCCGAATGAGGCGGGCCGATCTTTTGCGTTTTTTAGCGGCCTCGCGTCCCCCGGGCGGCCGTTCCCTGGGCGCGGGCTGCGCTATTCTCGGTGGGTCGCAATAAAGAGCATCGGCCCGGCTTAAGCCGGGCGGCCATCCGAGAATCAAGCAGAAGGAATTGAGCCATGACTTCACTACTCAAGGACGCCGGACGCATTGTCGTCAAAGTGGGCAGCGCGCTCGTCACGAACGACGGCCGCGGACTCGACGAGTCCGCCATCGAACGCTGGGCGACGCAGATCGCCGCGCTTCGCGCCATGGGCAGGGAGGTCGTTCTCGTGAGTTCCGGCGCCGTGGCCGAAGGCGTGCTGCGCCTCGGCTGGGAAAAGCGCCCATCGCGCCTTTACGAGCAGCAGGCTGCCGCCGCCGTCGGGCAGATGGGGCTCGTTCAGGCCTACGAAACGCACTTCCGCTCGCACGGGATCGGGACGGCTCAGGTGCTTCTGACGCACCAGAACCTTTCGGACCGCGAACAGTATCTCAACGCCCGCATGACGCTCGTCGAGCTCCTCAATCTCGGCATCGTGCCCGTCATCAATGAGAACGATACGATTGCCACCAACGAAATCAAGGTGGGCGACAACGATACGCTCGGCGCATTGGTGACAAATCTCATCGAAGCGGACTGCCTCGTGATTCTCACGGATCAGCGCGGCCTTTATACGGCCGATCCGCGCTCGAATCCGGCGGCCGAATTCGTGGAGAGCGCGACGGCGGGCGATCCGGCGCTTGAAAAGATGGCGGGCGGCGCCGCAAGCACGCTCAGCAAGGGCGGCATGATCACGAAGATTCTCGCCGCCAAGCGCGCGGCGCGCTCGGGCGCCGGCACCATCATTGCTTCCGGCCGCGAGGAGAATGTCCTCGTGCGGCTCGCCGAGGGCGAAGCCATCGGCACGCATCTGAAGCCCGCAGCTTCGAAGCTTCATGCCCGCAAGCAGTGGATCGCCGATCAGCTGCGCTCGGCTGGCCGCCTTGTGCTCGATGCCGGCGCCGCCAAAGCGCTTCAGGAGCGCCATACGTCGCTTCTCCCTGTGGGCGTCGTTGCCGTTGAGGGCGAGTTCGTCCGCGGCGAAGTGGTCTCCTGCGTCACGGCCGACGGCATTGAAGTCGCGCGCGGGCTCGTCAACTATTCGAGCGCAGACGCCAAGCGAATCTGCCGCTGCCATACCGAAGAGATTCCCGAGCGGCTCGGCATCATCGACCGGCCCGAAATCGTGCATCGCGACAACATGGTGCTCGTGGGCGAGGGCCGCTGAAGGGCGCTGAGGGCGTTCCGCGGCTGAGCGCGCAGAAAGCTAAAATTGCGATCCGCTTTTTTTCGGCAATGTCATTTCAGTTCTTGATTTCATCATGAGTGCGCCTCAGCCCGTCAAATACGGCTTCCGAGCCTGGCTGCCCATCATCGGCCTCGCCTTTGCCGCCTTTGTCTTCAATACTTCGGAGTTCCTGCCCGTCGGGCTTCTGCCCAATATTGCGGAGCATCTCAACGAGACAGTCTCCTTTACGGGGCTCGTGATCACGGGCTATGCGTGGGTGGTGGCGGTCATGTCGCTGCCGCTCACGATCATCACCGCCAAGCTGGAGCGCCGAAAGCTTCTCCTCGCGCTCATAGCGGTCTTTGCGCTCGCGCACTTTGCGGTGATTGTCGCCGATACGTTCGAGCGGCTTTTCGCTGCGCGCGTCGCTGTTGCGCTGACGCATTCGATCTTCTGGTCGATCATGACGCCGCTCGCAGCGAGAATGGCTCCGCGCGGCAAGCGCGCGGTCGGCCTTGCGGCCGTCATGGGCGGCACGATCGTCGCGACCGTGCTCGGCGTGCCGATCGGCACGCAGCTCGGCCACATGTTCGGCTGGCAGGAAGCCTTCTTCATCATCGGCATTGCGGCTGCGCTTGTCTTTGCGCTTATCTGGCTCGTGCTGCCCGAGTGCGTTTCCACGCACGCGGGCTCCCTCAAGAGCCTTCCCGTCATTCTGAAGCGCCCCGCGCTCATCCAGCTCTACTGCCTCACGGCGGTGACGGTGCTCGGCCAGTACACGGCCTACTCCTACATCAGTCCGATACTGCAGTCGGTGGGCGGCTTTGCTGATGGCGACGTCGTCACGACGCTCTTCGTCTTCGGGATTGCGGGCATCATCGGCACCGTGCTGAGCTCGAAGCTCGTCGACCGCTATCCCTCGGGCGCGCTCGTCGCGCCGCTCATTGCCATTTCGGCCTGCCTCTTCCTCATCATTCCCACCTGCCACCATTTCGGCGTTCTGATGGGGGTCGTGGTGATCTGGGGCGCAGCCATGACGGCCGTCTGCATGGCTTTTCAGACGATGCTTCTCAACGCGGCGCCCGACGCAGCGGACATCGCAGCGTCGCTCTACTCGGGCATCTTCAACATCGGAATCGGCGGCGGCGCATTCCTCGGCAGCCGCATTCTGAGCGCGAGCGGCTACGAGCCGATCGTCTGGACGGGCGCTTCGATTGTTGCGCTCTCTGCGCTTTCGACGCTTTTCGTCTGGTGGCGCACGGGTTCAGCGGCGCTCAAGGGGCCGGCCCCCGCAGAAACGAAGGCGGGCAGCGCGCCGATCGAGGAAAAAGCCTAAAATCGATATTTTTCGTTTCGGCGGGTGCCCCAAGCGTGATCCGCCGAATCATTTTCTGAAGAAACAACACCAAACACGGAAGCACTGCGATTATGCGAGCTCGCTCCTTTTTTATCTCCACGCTGAAGGAAGCGCCGGCCGATGCCGACGTCGTCAGCCAGCAGTACATGATCCGCGCGGGCATGATCAAGAAGCTCGCCGCAGGCGTCTACACCTACATGCCGATGGGTCTGCGCGTCATTCGCAAGATTGAAGGCATCATTCGCGAAGAAATGAACCGCGCGGGCGCCGTCGAACTTCTGATGCCGATCGTGCAGCCGGCGGAACTCTGGATGGAAACGGGCCGCTGGGACAAGTACGGCCCGGAACTGCTGCGCATCAAGGACCGACACAACCGCGACTTCGTCATTCAGCCGACGTCCGAGGAAGTCGTCACCGACGTCGCCCGCCAGGAAATCAAGAGCTGGCGCCAGCTCCCCGTGAACTTCTGGCACATTCAGACGAAGTTCCGCGACGAGCGCCGTCCGCGCTTCGGCGTGATGCGCGGGCGCGAGTTCACGATGAAGGATGCTTATTCCTTTGACCGCGATGAAGCCGCCGCCGGGATTTCGTACCAGAAGATGTATGACGCCTATCAGCGCATCTTTTCGCGCATCGGGCTCCTTTTCCGCGCAGTTCGCGCCGATACGGGCGCGATCGGCGGCTCCCGCTCGCACGAATTCCAGGTGATCGCCAATGCCGGCGAAGACGTGATCGCGTATTGCCCGGATTCCGACTATGCGGCCAACATTGAGCTCGCAGAGGCGAAGTCCGTGCTCGGCGGCCGCGGCGAAGCGACGCAAGCCCTTGAAAAGCGCGCCACGCCCGGGAAGGAAAAGTGCGAGCTGGTTTCGGAATTCCTCGGCATTGATCTCCTCAAGTGCATCAAGAGCGTCGTCCTCGCTGCAGACCGCACGGACGAAAAGGGCGAGCCGCTCCCGGCGAAGATCGTCCTCGTGCTCCTGCGCGCAGACCACGAGCTCAACGAAGTGAAGGCCGGCCACATTCCGGAACTCAAGGACGGCTTCCGCTTTGCGACCGACGAAGAGATCGAGCAGGCCTTCGGCTCGAAGCCGGGCTACCTCGGGCCCGTCGGCCTTTCGGGCGACGTGGCCGTCTATGCCGACCTCACCGCTGCCGACATGACGGACTTCTGCTGCGGCGCGAACGAAGAGGGCTATCACTACACGGGCGTCAATTTCGGGCGCGACCTGCCCGAACCCGTGAAGATGGATCTGCGCAACGTCGTCGAAGGCGACGCCTCGCCCGACGGCAAGGGCACGCTCAAGCTGCAGCGCGGCATTGAAGTGGGGCACGTCTTCTTCCTCGGCACCCGCTATTCCGAGCCGATGCAGGCGACCTTCCTTGACGAGAACGGCAAGCCGCAGCCGATTCAGATGGGCTGCTACGGCATCGGCGTCACGCGCGTTGCGGGCGCTGCGATCGAGCAGTGCCACGACGAGAAGGGCATCATCTGGCCCGAGAGCATCGCGCCCTTTGAAGTCGTCATCTGCCCGATGAACTACTCGAAGAGCGAAGCGGTTCGCAATGCCGCCGACGCGCTCTACGAGTCGCTCAAGGCCGAAGGCGTCGACGTCATTCTCGACGACCGCGACCTGCGCCCGGGCGTGATGTTCGCCGACTGGGAGCTGATCGGCGTGCCGCACCGCATCGTGATCGGCGACCGCGGCCTCAAGAACGGCGAGGTCGAATACGCCGACCGCCGCAATCTCGCTGAAAAGACGATGGTGAAGACCGAAGAGGCCGTCGCCTTCGTGAAGGGTCGCCTGCAGAAGTTCGCGGCCTAAAGAGAAAGGCTGCCCGAGCCGGAAGCAGCGCTCAGAAATGGCGCGCCCCAAGCTTCGGAGACGAAGCGGCGCGCCTTTTCTTTGCCGCCTGCGCTGCCGGCTGCCTCGCGGCGGTTCTGCAAACACGGTTCGCGCCGCTAGGCGCGCAGGCGCCCGGCCAAAGCTCGGCCAAAGAAAAGCCCGGAGAGAGCAGCCGCTTCTCCGGGCTTTTGAAGGTCGGTTTCTCTCGCGACTATTTGCGGTCTTCGATCGGATCGAAGGAGAGCGTCAGGTCCGAAGGAACCGCCTCGCCCGTGTCCGGTCGAGGGAAGGGATTGCAGCGGCGGATGGCGCGCTCGATGGCAAGGTCGTACGCGTCCCTGCCCGAGGGCTGCACGCGCTCGAGGCTGTTGGGGAGCTGCTCGCCCGTGGGCAGAAGCTTCACCTTGTAGATCGCCTGATACTGGCCGCGAACGACGGTGGACGGCACTTCGATTTCGATGAACTGCCGCACGCAGGCCGCCACGCGGGCGCTGTAGCGAACGAGCGCCGAGCCGCGCAGGCTTCTGCGGTAGTTGCGCGGATCGCCCTTCGTGGTGCCCGAGCGCGTTGCGTTCGGGTCTACCTTGCTCGAGAGGCGCGCGAGCTCCTGCTCGCGCATCACGCGCGCAATTCGCTGGCGCTCGGCGCGCTCTGCGGCAGCCTTCTTCGCCTTTTCCTCTGCTATGCGCTTCTCTTCGGCGATGCGCTTTTCTTCCTGCGCCTTCATTTCAGCGGCAATGCGGCGCGCTTCCGCTTCGGCCTTCTCGCGGGCCTCTGCCTCGGCCTTCTCCTGCGCGATGCGGGCTTCTTCAGCCTTGCGGGCCTCCTCGGCGAGGCGCTCTTCTTCAGCGAGCCGCGCTTCTTCGGCCTTGCGGGCTTCTTCAGCGAGGCGGGCCTCTTCTGCGAGGCGCGCCTCTTCGGCAGCGCGGGCGGCTTCCTGCGCGATGCGCTCCTCTTCAGCCTTGCGGCGCTCTTCAGCGAGGCGCTCCTGCGCAATCCGCTCCTCTTCGAGGCGCTGCGCCTCGAGTTCGCGCTGTCTTTCAGCTTCAATCGCTTCGGCGCGGGCGCGCTCGATCTCTTCGGCGCGCGCACGCTCCTGCGCGAGGCGGGCTTCTTCTGCGCGCCGCGCCTCTTCCTCTTGGCGAACCTGCTCTGCGATGCGCTCGGCCTCCACGCGCTTTTGCTCGGCTTCAGCCTGGGCCTTGGCTTCGGCTTCCGCCTGCGCACGGGCCAGCTCTTCAGGCGTCGGTCCGGGCGGCGCCGGTTCTGGTTCAGGTTCGGGTGCCGGCTGCGGCACAGGCTCTGGGGCTGGCTCCGGCTGCGGCGGTTCGGGTTCCGGCGCCGCTTCGGGCGCCGGCTCCGGCTGCGGCGGGGGCGCGGTCTGCGGTTCAGGCGCCGGCTCGGGTTCTGGTTCCGGCGCGGCATCGGGCGCCGGATTGGGATCGACGGGGAGCTTTTCGGCAACGCCTTCCGGGTCCATGCCGCCCGAGATGTCTTCGGGGGCCCAGAGTTCGGCGTAGACGGCCTCGTTGCTCGTATTCCACTGCATCGCAAAGAAGAGCGAGGCGACGAGCACCGAATGGACGGCCGCCGAGAGGACCGCGGCGGGCAGCGTGTCGCGGCGGTCTTCCTTCCGGTAAAGGGCCTTCAGTCGATCCGTTTCGGTCTCAATGGGCTTCAAAGGGGAACTCCTCGGGCACGATGGCTACTTGGCTGCGGCAGAGCGCTCGATGCGAAGCGAAAGCCCCACGCGGGCGACTTCGGCTTCCTGGAGGCGCTTCATGACGTTCACGACGTCTTCGTAGCGCACGTCCTTGTCGGCGGCTATCACGACAGGCGTGTCGGGCTTGTCGGCCTGTGCGGCGCGCACGGCGGCAACGAGCCCCGGCATGTCGACGGGCGTCATGGTCTTGCCGGTTCGCATGGAAAGCCGGCCGTCCGGGAACACGATCACTTCAATGAGCGTTTCAGGCGCCTTGGAGGCTTTGTTCACGGAGGGCAGGTTCACCACGCTCGGATTCACGAAAGGCGCGGCTACCATCAGAATCACGACGAGCACGAGCATCACGTCGATGTAGGGCACGACGTTGATCTCCGCCATGAGTCCGCGGCGTTTGTTGTTGGTTCTCAGCGACATAAGCGATCAGCTCCGGGACTGGCGCTCGAGGATGTTGAGGAATTCCTCGCTGAAGCCGTCGATGCGGTTCGACAGGCGGCCGACGCGGTTGTTGAAGTAGTTGTAGGCGGCCACGGCCGGAATGGCGGCAAAGAGGCCGATGGCGGTCGCAACGAGCGCTTCGGCAATGCCCGGGGCCACAACGGCGAGGCTTGCGTTCTCAAGGTTCGAGAGCCCGGTAAAGGCGTTCATGATGCCCCAGACCGTGCCGAATAGGCCGATGTAGGGCGAGGTCGACCCGATCGAAGCCAGCATCGGCAGGCCGCTTTCGAGGTGATCCATTTCTCGGGTGAAGACGGCGCGCATGGCGCGCGAGACGCCGTTCACGGCGTCGCCCGAGCTCTTCTGCTGCTTGAGGAATTCATTCATGCCCGCGGCAAAGATGCGCTCTTCCATGCCGGAGGATTCGCGGTTGCGGTTGGCCGACTCAAGAAGCTTCGTGAGCTCGGTGCCGCTCCAGAAGCGGTTTTCGAATTCGTCGGTCTGGCGCTGCGCGCGGGAGACGGCGAAGAACTTCCGGAAGATCACCGTCCAGCTCATGAGCGAGAGCAGGATGAGGATCGCCAGGACGACCTGCACCACGGGACTGGCCTGCGTGATGAGGGTCAGAATGGAAAGGTCTGCGGTGGAATTCATGGGTGAAACTCGGTTTTTTGAGGAATCGGTGGATTCGGACCCGACGGGGGCTATTTTGCGCCTTCCTCGAGTCCGTGCGAGCGCGCGAAGCGGCTGATTTTTTCGTAAAGGGCTTCGGGCATGGGCACGGGCGTCATGCTCGCGCGGCTGATCGTGCCCACGCGCACCTCGCCCTCGGTGATGAGTTCGTCGCCGCGCCAGACGTTCTGCTCGAAGACGATGGAGGCGCGCCCGAGCGACTTCACGCGCGTTTTGACGACGAGGTCGTCGTCGAGCTTCGCGGCGCGGCGGTAGCGAATTGAAACGGATGCGGCCACAAAGAGGAGGCCGTTGGGATTCGTGCGCTCGGCTTCCTGAGAGACGCCGAGCGCTCGGATCAGTTCGGAGCGCGCGCGCTCCATGTACTTGAGATAGTTGCTGTGGTAGACGATGCCGCCCGCGTCCGTGTCTTCCCAGTAGACGCGAACGGGAAAAGCGCCCATTGAATCTTGCATAGGACGGATATCCGACTTCATGGAAGAACGGGGGCGTCCGAGACGGGCGCCCCGCAAAGATTCTCGTAGTATAGGTGGGTCGCCCGCGAAATCGGCAAAAAGTCGGCGGGCTTACCGCGGTTGAGGCGCGCTGAAACGTTTTGAAGCGATTTTGCCGCCGTTTCGAGGCGCTTCACAGTGATTCCAGGGCGGCGGGCGCGGCAGACTTGAAGCGGTCGCTTCAGAGCATTGAGAGCGCAGGAAAACGGAGTTTGAAGCATGAAGAAGCAAGAGCATGAGGCGCCAGAGCGCGTTTTGGGGCGAGGGCGGGCCTTCGATCCGAAGCGGCGGCTTCTGCGGCGAATGTGCCTTGCGGCAGCGGCGGCGCTCCTTCTCACCGGGCTTCTTTCGCTTGTGCTGCCGGGCGTCACGAACAGCGTGCGGCCGCTTGCCGAATTTGGCGAGCGGGCGCTCTTTACCGCGTTTGGCGGCAGAAGCCCGCGAACGCTCGATCCGCAGCGCTCCTACTCGTCGGATGAAACGGCCTACACCTATTCGATCTACGAGCCGCTCTACCAATACAGCTACCTCAAGCGCCCCTACGAGCTCGAGCCCCTTGCGGCCGAAGCGGTCGTGAAGCCCCGCTATTACGATCGGTCGGGCCGCGCGCTCCCCCCGGATGCCGATCCGGCGCTCATTGCGGAGTCGCGCTACGAAATCCGGCTTCGCGAAGGGATCCGCTTTGCGCCGCATCCGGCTTTTGCCCGAACGCCGGACGGCCGGCCCGTCTATGAAAATCTTGACGAAACACTGGATCCGAAAGTGGCCGCGAAGCTCAAGAGCCCCCTCGATCTGCCGCAGAAAGCGACAAGAGAGCTGACGGCGCGCGACTACGCCTACGCGATCCGGCGCATGGCGAGTCCGCTCGTCGTGAGCCCGATCTACGGCACGATGAAGCGGCACATCGTGGGCTTTGCCGACTATGGCGAGAAGCTCCTCGCGCGCTACCGGGCGCTGCGCCAAAGCGATCCTGACGCATCGGAAGCGGCGCTCGACCTCTGGGCGGATCCGCTCCCGGGCGTGGAGGCGGTCGACGACAGGACGCTGCGCATCCGCGTTGTCGGAAAGTACCCGCAGTTCTCCTACTGGCTCGCGATGACCTTCTTTGCGCCCGTGCCTGAAGAAGCGGTGCGCTTTTACGATTCGGCGCTTCTGCGCGAGCGCAATATTTCGCTTGACACCTGGCCTGTCGGCACAGGGCCCTTCATGATGACGGCCTTTCAGGAGAACCGCCTGCACGAAATGCGGCGCAATCCGAACTTTCACGGCGAAGCCTATCCCTGCAGCGGCGAGCCCGGCGACGAAGCCAAGGGGCTTCTTGCCGACTGCGGCAAGCCGCTGCCGATGGTCGATCGCATCGTCTTCAGCGTCGAGAAGGAAGCCGTGCCGCTGCAGACGAAGTTTTTGCAGGGCTATTACGACAGCCCCTTCATCGATCGCGTCGACACGGGGCTCGGCTACCTCGTCGCCATGGCGGACGACCCGGACAAGGCGGCGCTTTACGGCGAAAAGGCGCTGCAGTTTCCAAAGACCGTGCAGGCGGGCTTCTGGTACCTCGGCTTCAACTGGCTCGATCCCGTTGTGGGCGGCGGCAGAACGCCCGAAGAGGCGCGGCGCAACCGGCTCTTGCGCCAGGCTCTCACGATCGCTGTCGACTGGGAGGAGAATCTCGCGATTTTCCAAAAGAATCAAGGCACGCCCGCGAGCGGCCCTGTGCCGCCCGGCATTTTCGGCTGGCGCGCCGACGGGCCGGAGGCCTTCAATCCCGTGGCCTATGAAATGCGGACGCTCAACGGCGTCACGCGCCCCGTGCGCCGCTCGATCGATGAGGCCAAGCGCCTTCTCGCGGAGGCGGGCTACCCCAACGGGCGAGACGCGAAAACGGGGATGCCGCTCATACTGGTCTTCGACTATCAGCAGGCCGCGCAGGGCAACAAGGCCTACCTCGAGTGGTATCAGCGGCAGTTCGCCAAACTCGGCATTCAGCTCGAAATTCGCGCGACCGACTACAACCGCTTCCAGGAAAAAATGCAGAAGGGCGCCGCCCAGATCTTCTTCTGGGGCTGGAACGGCGACTATCCGGATGCTGAAAACTTCCTCGCGCTCTTCTTCGGTCCCAACGGCAAGGTGAAGCACGGCGGCGAAAATGCGGGCAATTACGAAAGCGAGCGCTTCGACGAGGCGTTCCGCGCCATGCGCTACCTGGACGACGGTCCGCAAAAGCAGGCGCTCATCGATGAGATGACGCGGATCCTGCAGACGGACGCGCCCGCGATCTTCGGCTACTACCCGCCCGGGGCCGCAGCCTATCAGTCCTGGGTGGGCAACGTGAAGCCCTCGGGGCTCGTGCAGAACGGCCTCAAGTACCTCAAAGTTGATCCTGAGAAGCGCCTCGAAAAGATCGCCGAGTGGAATTCGCCCGTGCTCTGGCCGCTCGCGCTCCTCATCTTCGGCATAGCGGCGCTCGCTGCCTGCGGGCGCTATGTTCTCGAGCGGCGCAGCGAGGCGCGTGCGGTCGAGCTTCAGAAGGAGTCCGCATCATGATGGGCTATGTACTGCGCCGGCTCGCGTACGGCGTGCTGATTCTGCTCGGCGTCAACCTTCTCACGTTCGTGCTTTTTTTCGCCGTCAATACGCCCGAAGACATGGCGCGGCTCAATCTGGGCGGCAAGTACGTCACGGCCGAAGCCATCGAAGCCTGGAAAAGCGCGCACGACCTCGCTGATCCGCTTTTCTTCAACAGCGGGGCCGAAGGGCTTGACCGCATCACGGAAACGGTCTTCTGGAAGAAGAGCGTGCCGCTTCTGCGCTTTGAGTTCGGCATGAGCGACACGGGGCGCGACATCGGCTACGAGATATCGACCCGGATGTGGCCTTCGCTCTTTCTCGCGCTTCCCACTTTTTTGCTCGGCGTCATCGTGATGGTCGGCTATTCGCTCCTCCTTGTGCTCTTTCGCGGGACGAAGACGGAAGCGGCGGCCGTCGGCCTCTCGGTGCTCCTCATGTCGATCTCGGGGCTCTTCTACATCATCATCGGGCAGTGGCTCTTTGCCAAGGTGATGCGGCTCTTTCCCGTGTCGGGCTATGCGGACGGCGTCGGGGCGGCGGTCTTTTTGATCCTTCCGATCGTGATCGGCGTCTTTTCTCGCCTCGGCAGCGACACCCTTCTCTACCGCGCGATGTTTTTGGAGGAAATCGGCAAGGACTATGTGCGCACGGCGCGCGCCAAAGGCCTCTCCGAAGGGCGGGTGCTCGTGCGGCATGTGCTCCGGAACGCAGCGCTGCCGATCGTCACCTCGACCGTCGCCGTGATTCCGATGCTCTTCATGGGGTCGCTCATCATGGAAAGCTTCTTCGGGATTCCGGGTCTTGGGAGCTATACGATTGATGCGCTCAACGCGCAGGACTTCTCCGTCGTGCGAACGATGGTTTTCCTCGGCACGGCCGCCTACGTGGCCGGGCTTCTTCTCACCGACATCGTCTATGCGGTCGTTGATCCGCGCATCCGGCTTGCCTGATTGCGGCGCGCTGCGCGCCCGAGCACGCTGCCCAATGCCTTAGAGTGTCGTTTTTTTAAGTGTTTCATAGCGGCGCTTTCCGGCGTCAGATTTCTTCGTTTCACGCATCACCAGCATGCAGTTCGTCTTTCTTCCGACCGACGCCGTTCTCTGGGCGATTCTGATTGCGCTTTGTCTTGCTGTCCGCCACGTGCGACGCACGCCTGAGCTCGCCCAAAAATGGCGACGCGTTTTCGCCCGGCCGAGCGCAAACGCGTCAGCCGCGATCCTCGCAGCGCTGCTAGTCATTGCAGCGCTCGACTCGATTCACTACCGCGAGGCCCTGCCGGAGGCCCGGACAGCGTCGGGCGCGCCCGCGGCCGAAGCGTATTCGCCCGTTGTGAAGTCGGCGCTCGACGCCTTCGTGTGCGACGTGCTGCGCGCGGCTGGGACGGAGCGCAGCTATTCAGCGCCCTTTGCGCTTCGGGAGTTCGACAAGTCGACGGCGATCGTCGATGGCGCGCCCGTGCGCGACTATCAGCCGCTTCAGCATGCCGGCAAGCGCATTGCCGCCTATTCAAGCCGCGCAGCCACCATCGCCAAGTACACGCTCATCGCGGCCATTGCGGGCGGCGTGACGGCGTTTGCCGCCTGGCTCGTGACGGCCGCCGTCGTTGGCCGCCGCCGCGGACGCGGCTCGCTCGTCAGCGGCCTAGAAATCATGAGCAATGCCGACGGGCGTTTCCCCTGGCGGCCCGCCATGGTGACGGGGAGCCTTCTCTGGCTTCTTTTCACGTGGCTCCTGCTTCTCTGGCCCGATTGGCACATCTTCGGGACGGATGCCGTCGGCAACGACGTGCTCTATGAAGCCTTGAAGAGCGTGCGGACGGCGGTCGTGATCGGCACGCTCGCCACTTTTGCGACGCTCCCCTTCGCCATCACGCTCGGCATTGCCGCGGGCTACTTCAAGGGCAAGGTCGACGACGTCATTCAGTACATCTACACGACGATTTCCTCCATTCCGAGCGTGCTTCTCATCGCCGCTTCGGTGCTCATGGTCACGGTTTT
Organism: uncultured Sutterella sp.; assembly: GCA_905213905.1. GTDB lineage: Bacteria > Pseudomonadota > Gammaproteobacteria > Burkholderiales > Burkholderiaceae_F > Sutterella. Next base: position 92,114 of record CAJMKD010000002.1, read on the forward strand.
CCTGGATGAGCACCCGGCGCTCTATCAGACGAGCCTCGAGCGGGCCGACCTCAAGCTCATGCTTCTAGCCGTCATCATCGGGATGACGGGCTGGGCGACGCTCGCGCGGCTCTTGCGCGCCGAGACCATGAAGGTCTCGACGCTTGACTTCGTGACGGCGGCGCGCGCGCTCGGCGTGTCGCACTTCACGATCATGCGCCGGCACGTGCTCCCTAACGTGCTTCACATCGTGCTCATCGTGACGGTGCTCGACTTTTCCGGGATCGTGCTCTACGAGGCGGTGCTCTCCTACGTGGGCGTCGGCGTCGATCCGGCGATGCATTCCTTCGGCACGATGATCAATTCGGCGAGAAGCGAGCTCTCGCGCTCACCCATGGTGTGGTGGAATCTGGCGGCGAGCTTCGTATTCCTCCTCGCCATCGTGCTGCCGGCGAATCTCTTTGCCGCAGCGGTGCGCGACGCGTTTGATCCGAAGGCCGCTGCCCGGAGCGCCATGGCCCTTCTGGAGCGGCAGCCGGACGCAGGCGAGGGCGGCGCAGATGACGCAGATTCAAAGGCGGGCGGCACGTGCGAGCCGCAGCGCCTTGAAGCAGGGCCGCGGGCCGCGGCGCAGACGGGCGCTGCGGCAAAGACGAAAACGGGCAAAGCCCGGCGGCCAAAGAAAGGCGCGCGAAATGCTGGAAAAGCTGGAAATGCCGGACGTGGAGGTGCTGCATGAATGAACGCAACGCGGCAGGCGCCGAGCCGCTTCTTTCGGTGCGGGACCTTTCCGTTGAAATTGCCGGGCCCGACGGCTTCATCGAGCCCGTGCGCGGCGTTTCCTTTGATCTTAGACGCGGCGAGTCGCTCGCGCTCGTCGGGGAATCGGGCTGCGGCAAAAGCCTGACGGCCATGGCGCTCATGCGGCTGCTGCCTGAAAACGCACGGATTCGCTCGGGCGAGGTGCGGCTTGCCGGCCGGGAGCTCTTGACGCTCCCCGAGCGCGAAATGGCGCCTGTGCGCGGCGGCGGAATCGCCGTAATTTTTCAGGAGCCCGCCACGAGCTTCAATCCAGTGATGACGGTGGGCGAACAGATCGTCGAGATGATTCGGGCGCATTCGACGCTCTCGCACGAAGCGGCCCGGCAGGAAGCGGTCCGATGGCTCGCGAGAACGGGCGTGCCGGAGCCGGAGCGGCGCTTTTCGAGCTTTCCGCACGAGCTCTCGGGCGGGCTCAAGCAGCGCGCGATGATTGCGATGGCGCTTTCTGCGAAGCCTGCGGTTGTGATTGCGGACGAGCCCACAACGGCGCTCGACGTGACAGTCCAGGCGCAGATCCTGAAGCTCCTTGCAGAACTTCGGCGCGAAGCGCAGCTCACGCTTCTTCTCATCACGCACGACCTGGCGCTGCTGCCGGGCACGGTCGAGCGCGTTGCGCTCATGTATGCGGGCCAAATTGTCGAAAGCGCGCCGACAGCTGCCTTCTTTGCAGGACCGCTTCACCCTTACGGCGCGGCGCTGCTGCGCGCGGTGCCGAAGGGAGAAGCGAAGTCCGCAGAGACGCCCCGGGCCGCGCGCAGGCTCTTTGCGCTTGAAGGGACGGTGCCCAAAATCGGGCGAGGCTTCCATGGCTGCGCCTTCGCGAGCCGGTGCGAAGCGCGGCGGGCAGCGTGCGGACAAGGTTCGCCGGCGCTCAAGGACGTTTCCGCATGCGCGGGAGAGCCGCACTGGGTGCGGTGCTTTGCCGCTGCGCCAAGGGGAGCAGAGAATGTCGAGCGCGCCAAAAAAGCGCGAATTGCATCTTGTCCGCCCGAAGAGGAAAGTGCCCGGAATCAAGCGCAAGCGCGCACCGATGCCCTGCGCGAAGCGGCATCAGCAGCGCCCGAAGAATCGCCCGCTTCCGCGCCGATCCTTTCGGCCGAGCATCTGACGGTCGACGTGCCCGGGCGCGGCTTCATCCGCCGGCAGCCCGGCAAGACCCTCATCCGCGATGTTTCCTTTGAGCTTCGCCGCGGCGAAACGCTCGCCTTGATCGGGGAGTCCGGCAGCGGCAAGACCACGGCTGCCATGGCGGCGCTGGGGCTTTTGCCGCCCTATCTGTCGGTTGCTGGCACCGTGACGCTCGCCGGGGGCGCCCAGCCGGCCGCGTCCCCTCGGTCACAGGCGTTCCGCAAAGCCGTGCAGATCGTTTTTCAGGATCCCTTCTCTTCGCTGGATCCGCGCATGACCGTTCGGGCGCTCCTCGACGAACCCTTTTCGGCGCTGATGCCTGAAATGATGAGCTGCGAGCGGCTCGAGCGCATGAAGGCGCTGCTGGCGGAGACGGGGCTCGAAGCGTCCGCGCTTGAGCGCTACCCGCATGAATTTTCGGGCGGCCAGCGCCAGCGCATTGCCATTGCGCGCGCGCTCGCCGCAGAGCCGCGCGTCATCGTCTGCGACGAGCCCACGTCGGCCCTCGACGTTTCCGTGCAGGCGCAGATTCTCAACCTCCTCATGCGGCTCAAGGTCGAGCGGGGGCTGAGCTATCTACTCATCACGCACAATTTCGGCGTCGTTGAGTTCGCGGCCGACCGCATCGCCGTCATGAAGGACGGGCGGATCGTCGAAACAGGGCCGGCGCGCGACGTGCTCGAGCATCCGCAGACGGCTTACGCGAAGATGCTTCTCGCAAGCGTGCCGCGGCTCTAGCGAAGCGCTTCAGAGTCCGGAAAAAAGATTGCCGGCGCATCCTGCGGGCGCAGCGGGCGGCGTGAGCTCGAAGTGCTGCCACGCGAGCGGCGCGGCGACGCGCCCCCGGGGCGTGCGCTGCAGAAAGCCCTGCTGGATGAGATAGGGCTCCACCACGTCTTCGAGCGTGTCGCGGTCTTCGCCGATCGCGGCAGCGAGGTTGTCGATCCCGACGGGTCCCCCGCCGAATTTCTCGAGAATGGTCAGGAGGAACCGCCGGTCGATCTGATCGAGCCCTACGGGGTCGACGTCGAGCATGCGAAGGGCGTTGGCCGCAACTTCGCGCGTAATGCGCCCGTCGTGCTTCACCTCCGCGTAGTCGCGAACGCGCCGCAGCAGCCGGTTGGCGACGCGCGGCGTGCCGCGGCTGCGGTGCGCGATTTCCGCTGCGCCCTCCGGATCAATGGCAACGCCCAAGAGCCGCGCCGAGCGGCGAACGATCGTCACGAGCTCGTCGGGCGTATAGAACTGAAGCTGATTGACAATGCCGAAGCGCGCGCGAAGCGGATTCGTGAGCGAGCCCGCGCGCGTCGTTGCGCCGATCAGCGTGAAGGGCGGCAGATCGAGCTTGATCGAGCGGGCCGCGGGGCCTTCGCCGATCATGATGTCGATCTGGTAGTCCTCGAGCGCGGGGTAGAGGATTTCTTCAACGACGGGCGAGAGGCGATGAATTTCGTCGATGAAGAGCACGTCGTTTTTTTCGAGATTGGTGAGAATCGCCGCGAGGTCGCCCGGGCGTTCGAGCACGGGGCCTGAAGTCTGCCGGAGGTTGACCCCCATTTCCGTGGCAACGATGTGTGCGAGCGTGGTCTTTCCGAGCCCGGGCGGACCGAAAAGGAGCAGATGGTCGAGCGGTTCGCCGCGGCGCTTGGCCGCTTCAATGAAGATGTGAAGCTGCTCGCGCACGGCGCGCTGGCCGACGTAATCGGCGAGCCGCGTCGGCCGGAGCGCACGATCGATGTTTTCTTCATTGGGGCTTTCGGCGGCGCCGCCGACGAGCCTGCTTTCGTTCTCTGTCGTCATGTTTTTTGGGGGAAAGGGCCGCCCGCGCGGGGCCGGCCGCTTATTGCTCGGGGTTCCTCTGGCGCGCGGCCTTCGCCAAGCGGCAGCGCAGCCGCCTGCCGCGGGCGCAAGGACTGCAGAAGGACGCCGAAAAGCATAGCGAATCGGCGCGCGTCATGCGCCGATTCCGGTGTTCGGGCATCGATTCGGGCGGCGGTGCGCCGCCATCAAATGGCGCTCAGCGCGCAAGCGACTTGAGCGCGAGTCGAATGCCTTCCGAGACGCCGACATCGGCGGGGAGCTTCTTCACGGCGGCAAGCGCCTCCCGCTCGGAATAGCCGAGTGCGGCGAGCGCGCTCACGATGTCGGCGCGCGCTGCTCTCTCGGGCGCGCCGCCGAGCGCGGCAAAGGCGGCGCCGGTAAGCTTGCCCTTCAGTTCAAGAATGAGGCGCTCGGCCGTTTTCTTGCCGATGCCCGGAATGCGGGTGAGTAGGCCCGCTTCGCCTTTTTCGACGGCGGCGGCGAGCTGATCGACCGTGAGGCCCGAGAGCACGGCGAGCGCGATCCGGGGGCCGACCCCGGAAATGCGGATGAGCGCGCGGAAGGCTTCGCGTTCAGCGGCGGTGCCGAAGCCGTAGAGAAGCATCGCGTCCTCGCGAACGACGAAGTGCGTCAAGAGCGTCACCGCCGCACCCGCTTCCGGCAGATTGCAGAAGGTCGACATCGGCACGTCGACTTCGTAGCCGACGCCCGAGACGTCAATGAGAATCGTGGGCGGCGTCTTCTCGACGAGCGTGCCCTTGAGGCGGCCGATCATTGCGGTTTTCCTTTTCTTTCGATGAGATGCGTCCAGGCGGCCCGCGCGCCGCGCCCGGCGGCGCCGCGCCGCGCGATGGCGTAGGCGCGGGATGTTTCGCCCGACTTTTCAATCGCGCGAAGCCGAAGCATGTTCGCGCATGCGATCGCGCAGGCGAGCGAGTCGGCTTCGTCGGTGCGCGGGAGCGCCTCGAGCGACAAGAGGCGCTTCACCATCGTCTGCACCATGAGCTTGTCGGCCGTGCCGGTACCGGTGACGGCCTGCTTGATTTCGCTCGGCGTGAATTCCTCGACGCGAAGGCCTTCAAGCGCAGCCGCAGCGATGGCTGCGCCTCGCGCCTGGCCGAGGCGGAGGGTGCTCTGGGGGTTGACGTTGACGAAGACCCGCTCGATCGCGCAGAGATCGGGGCACTGGGTGCGAACGACGCGCGCCACTTCCCGAGCGATGCAGGCGAGGCGGTCGCCGAGCTCGCCCTTGGGCGGGTCGATCACGCCCGAATCGATGCGAACGAGCGCCGAGCCGCGAATCTCCACAATGCCCCAGCCCGTGTGGTTGAGGCCGGGGTCGAGCCCCAGGATGCGGCGGGGCGCGTTTTCGGATCCGGTCATGGCGCTCTCGCGGCAGGCGGCTTGCGTCAGCGCTTCATGCCCGGAAAGCCCCCGCCGAGGCCGGGGAAGCCCCCGCCCGTGAGGCCGCCGAACATGCGCATCATGCGCGAGAGGCCCCCCTTCTTCATCATCTTCATCATGTCCTGCATCTGCTCGAACTGCTTGAGAAGGCGGTTCACTTCCTGCACGGGCACGCCCGCGCCGGCGGCGATGCGCTTCTTGCGGCTCGCCTTGATGAGCTCGGGCTTGCGGCGCTCGAGCGGCGTCATCGAGTCGATGATGCCGAGCGTGCGGCGCAGGTTCTTCTTCACGTCGTCGTCGCTCACTTTGCTTGCGGCCTGCTGGAACTGCGCGGGGAGCTTGTCGAGGATCGAGGAGAAGTCGCCCATGCCGTTCATCTGCGCGAGCTGCGCGCGGAAGTCCGTGAGGTCGAAGCGGTTGCCCGACTTGATCTTTTGGGCGAGCTTCTGCGCTTCGGCAATGTTGATCGACTTGGTGACGTCCTTCACGAGCCCCACGATGTCGCCCATGCCGAGGATGCGCGAAGCCATCGCTTCCGGATCGAAGGGCTCAAAGCCCGTGAGCTTCTCAGCCGTGCCCATGAATTTGATGGGCTTGCCGGTGACGTAGCGCACGGAAAGCGCTGCGCCGCCGCGGCTGTCGCCGTCGGCCTTCGTGAGGACGACGCCCGTGAGCGGCAGCTTCTCGTTGAAGGCGCGCGCCGTGTTGACAGCGTCCTGGCCGAGCATCGCGTCGATCACGAAGAGCGTTTCGGCGGGCTTCAAAAAGCTGTTGAGCTCAGCGACCTCGTTCATCATGGCTTCGTCAATCGCGAGGCGGCCGGCCGTGTCGACGATGAGCACGTCGAAGAAGCGCCGGCGCGCTTCGGAAACGGCCGCTGCCGCAATGTCGATCGGCTTTTCGGCCGTCGTGCTCGGGAACCAGACGGCGCCCGCCTGTTCTGTGACGGTGCGCAGCTGCTCGATGGCGGCGGGGCGATAGACGTCGCAGGAGACGGTGAGGACCTTCTTCTTCATCGTCTCGATCAGGTACTTGGCAAGCTTCCCTGCGGTCGTGGTCTTGCCGGCGCCCTGCAGGCCCGCGAGCAGGATCACGGCCGGGGGCTGCACGCGCAGGTTGAGGCCGCGCTCCTCGGGCGAGAGATCCCCGCCGATGATCGCGGTGAGCTCGTCCTGCACGACGCCCACGAGCGCCTGACCCGGATTGAGGCTGCCGACAACCTCAACGCCCATGGCTTTTTCCTTGATGCGCGCGAGCACTTCGCGAACGACCGGGAGCGCCACGTCGGCTTCAAGAAGCGCCAGACGCACTTCTCGGAGCATGTCCTTCGTATTGGCTTCGGTAAGGCGCGCCTGACCGCGCATCGTCTTCACGATTTTCGAAAGGCGCTGGCTGAGTGAATCGAGCATGAAAGATATCCGGGAGGAATGGAATTGCAGAAGAAGGGAAAGTCTTGGGCTGTGCGGTGCGTTTCAGCGTCCGCTAAGCCCTTGAGACTATAAAATGGGTTTTGCCGACCGTCTTTGGCGCGGCCTGCGGAAGCGCGCAACGCGCGTTCGCCGCGGTCGTCCGGAGCGGCAGAAACACGCATTTTAAAAGGAACCGGGCGAATCTGCAGAACCGTCCTCAAGGGCATCGGCCCGTCGGCTGCGCCAGGGGGAGCGCCCCGATGTCGCCCGTCAAAGAAAAACAAATCGGACAAGCACCATGATGACTTCGCTCACCACCTGCACCGCGCTCGCGGCGCTCCTCTACATGGCCTCGGGCATCGGCATCGTAGCGGCCATGAAGCGCGGCAAGGACGCCAAGGCGTCGAGTCTTCTGCGCTGGCCCGTGCTCCTCGGGCTCCTGCTGCAGGCCTATGCCATTCAGGGCGAAATGTTTCAGACCGAAGCGGTTCATTTCGGCTTCGGCTACTGCGTTTCGGTGATGTTCTTCTTCGCTGTCGCGATTCTCTTCGTTGAGTCGTGGGTGCACCGCATCCACGGCCAGTTCGGCGTCATTCTGATCGCGGCGGCCGTCGGGACGCTCTTTCCGGCGTTCTTTCCCGGCGCGCCGATTGCGGCGAGCGAGTGGACGACGCTGTTCCGCTGGCACCTCCTCGCTGCCATCGCCGCCTACAGCTTCATGATGATTGCGCTCGTGCACGCCGTGCTGATGGCGCTGCAGAACCGCTATCTCAAGGCAAGCGTCGAGCAGCCGAAGTTCCTCGATTCAATGCCGGGCCTCGTTGTGATGGAGCGCATCTTCTTTCGCATCGTCGCTGTCGGCTTCCTCTTCATGACGGCCGTCCTCGTGCTCGGGGGCTTCGCCACCGAAGAGGCCTACGGGGTCTTCTTCCGGTTTGACCACAAGATGATCCTCACGTGGATCGCCTGGGTGCTCTTCGGCATTCTGCTGGCGGGACGCCGCTTTGCCGGCTGGCGCGCGAAAACGGCGCTGCGCTGGTTCTGGGCCGGCTTCCTCGTCTTCGTCATCGCCTACCTCGGCTACAGCTTCATTCTCGAAGTCTTTTAACGCCGCAACGCTTTCCGCTCCTGCCGCAATCGTATGGGCCGCATCATCTTCTTTCTCGTTCTCATCATCGTCATGGCCGTCGCCTGGGCGATCTCGCGCCGCCGCAACAGCCTCTCCAACGAGGAGCGCGTTGAGCTTGAAGCGTTCCGAAAGGCGGAGAAGGCGCGCGGCAAGCGCAGCGCCAAGGCGCTCGGCGAGCCGATGGAAAAGTGCGAGCACTGCGGCGTCTTCTTTCCGCGCAGAGAAGCTGTTCGCGCTGGCGGCCATGTTTATTGCTCCGAGCGATGCCGCGATGCGGCCGAGCGTGAGTAAGGGCCATTGCGGCTGCGCACGGGATTAGCGCAAAATTGGCGCCGCTCACTTCAGGAGCGCAGCGTAAGCCGCGCCATCAACGCGAAAAAGCCGACGGCTTCCGGAAGAAGCGCGTCGGCTTTTTCTTTGAAAAAACCTTCATCGCAACCGATCTGCGCGCCGCCGGCGAAAGCGGACATGCGCAACGGGAAGCAAAGGCGGATAAAGCATGACCGACAACCTTTCGCCCGGACGACTTTCCGGCATTCTGCAGCGTCACTCGCCGCACTTTGACGCCCGGCCTCAGAACGAGGCGATTTCGCTCGTGGTTCTTCATTTCATTTCGCTCCCTCACGGCTGCTTTTCGGGCGAAGACGTCGAGCAGCTCTTCATGGGAACGCTCCAGACGGATCGGCCCGAGTACGCATCCCTGCAGGGGCTGCGCGTCTCGTCGCATTTCTTCATTCGGCGCACCGGGGAGGTGCGCCAGTATGTCGATGTATTCGAGCGCGCCTGGCATGCCGGGCTCTCCAACTTTCGCGGACGGGATGCCTGCAACGATTTTTCCGTCGGCATTGAGCTCGAAGGGACCGAGGCGCAGCCCTTTGAAGCGCATCAGTACGAAGCGCTCGGCGCGCTCTTAAAAAGGCTGTCGGCCTTGCTGCCGATTCGCTGGGTGACGGGGCACGAATTCATAGCGCCGGGCCGGAAGATCGATCCCGGCCCTTATTTCGACTGGGCGCGCGTCGCAGCAATGCTGCCCGAGGGCGTGGAGACAGCCATCCGGCCCGAAGACTGCGACCGCGAAATGATTGCGCGCCGCCGCGCGCAGCTTGAGGGGCGGGCTTCTTGAGGAAGCCCCCAGGCTTCGGCTTGAGGTTTGTTGCGAATTAGCGCATTCCTGCCGCCCTACGGAGCGCAGCGCTTCGGTTATATTGCAGGCACCTGCCGCACGGGCGCACTCGTGCGGAATCAAGCATTCCGGCATCTATTTTTCTTTGAGGACTCAGGGGTACATGCTGACAGCGCTCCTTCAATTCGTTTTCGGCGTCGTCACGTCCATCATCGGGGCGCTCCTCATTCTGCGCGCCTGGCTTTACTACTGGGCGCTCTCGCCCCGTCACCCGCTCGTTGAGCTTGCGCGCCGCACAACCGACTGGCTCGTTGTGCCGATCGGCAAGCTATTGCGCCCCAAGCGCGGCTGGGACTGGCCTTCGCTTGTCGGCGCGCTCATTGTCGCCTTCGTGTCGGTGCTTCTCCATCGCGTGATCGGCGGACTTCCCGCGACGCCGCTCGGACTTCTGATAGCGCCTTTTGCCATGGTGCTGCGCTGGGTGCTCGAAATGATTTCCTGGGGCGCGATCATCTGGGCCGTCATTTCGTGGGTGAGTCCGCAGAATCCCATGACCTATACGCTCGAGCTCCTGCTCGGGCCCTTTCTCAATCCCATCCGCAAGGTGCTGCCAACTTTCGGGCGCATCGATCTGAGCCCGCTTGTGCTGGTGATCCTCGCGAATGCGCTGCTGATCGTCGTTGTGCCGTTTTCCCGCGGGTTCGTGCTCCTTTGAGATTGAAGCGGGCTGTTGCCTGACGCGTAAAGAAAAAGGGCGGCTTCGGAAAATCTTCCGGCCGCCTTTTTTGATGCCGCAGTGCTGGGTTCAGCGCACGCTCAAAAAGGCGCCTTCCCCCAAAGGGCTTCGAAGCGCATGCGCACATCGTCAAGCGTCGTCGTGTAGTTCTGAACGCCGAGCGTGCTTACCTTGAGCGCGCCCATGACGGAAGCAATGCGCGCGGACTGCACGGGATCGAGTCCGGCTGTGAGGCCGTAGAGAAGGCCGCCGCGATAGGCGTCGCCAGCGCCGACAGGGTCGCGCGCTGCGCCGCCGGGAATCGGTGCGGCTTCGATGGGAACGGGGTCGACTGCGCCGGGCAGCCACACGGATGAGCCTCGGGCGCCATGCGTGTGAAAGACGGTCTTTCCCATGCGCGCCATGTCGGCGGGCCGAATGCCGGAAGCACCTGCAATGAGTTCGGCTTCGTAGTCGGAAAAGGCCACCATGGCGGCCTGCGCGATGAAATGAGCAAGTTCGTCGCCCGTAAAAAGCGGCGCAGCCTGGCCGACGTCGAAAATGTAGGGGATGCCGCGTTCAACGCAGATCTCCGCATGGCGCTTCATGGCAATCCGGCCGCCCGGGGAGAGCATGGCGAGCGTTACGGCATCGAGCGGAACGTCGGGATCTGCGGCCGGATCCGGAAATGGGACCTCCTGCGTGCGGTCCATGGCGCCGCCGTGGAAGGTGGTGAGCTGATTGCCTGCGGCGTCCGTCGTAATGAAGGCCTGCGGCATCCAGGCATCTTCTAGAACAAGGAGGCCTGCCGTTGAAATCCCGAGCTCGCGAAAGCGCGCCATGTAAGGCGCCGCATCTTTTCCCATGGCGCTCCAGAGAAGCGGCTTTCCGCCGAGGCGCTTGAGCGCATAAGCGATGTTGGCGGCGCAGCCCCCGAAGGCGCGGCGCATCGTAGCCGCGGGAAACGTGAGATTGAGATGCGAAATGGCTTCCGGACGAAGCTTGTCGGCGAAGCGCCCTTCGTAGGCGAGAATTGTGTCGTAGGCGATGGAGCCCGAAATCAGAACGCTCATGCGTGGCAATCTGTAGGTTGTTCCGACGAAGGACTTCGGCGCTTTCGCTTCAGGGAAGCAACGCGCCGAAATCCGCAAAGGATGCCCTGGCTTACTGCATTTCGACGGGCGAGACGACGGCGCTCGCCGCCTCGTAGGGAAGCGGCGTTTCCACATGCACGAGCACCGGCATGGATTCTCCCGGGGGGAGCACGGCGTTCTGCGCAGCAACGCCGTATTCGGCGGGTTCCAGAATGCGCTGCACGATCGTGTCGCCTGCCGGGTCGAGAAGCTTCATTTCGATGATCGGCAGGCGCTGCGGATGCGCAGAACTGTTCCGGAGCGTCACGCGCACATCAGGGCGCTTGAGGTCCACCGTTTCGCCGGGCACGAGCTCTGCAGCAGCTTCAAAAGCAAGCGGCTGCGCCCAAACGAAGCCCGGGCAAGGCAGCTTGGTGCAAACGTTTTCATAAACCGGACGAAGGTAGGGCACCGCTTTGAGCACGGGTTCGTGGCAGTAAAGGGCTGCGCATGCCGCAATAACGACGACAGCTGCAATGCTCACGAGGCCTAAGAGAAAACGACTGAATGCGCCGCCTTTATTTTCGGTTCTGCCCGCGCGGTCGTCGGAACCAGCCTCTGAAGCGGATGCAGCGAAGGCGGGTTCGCGGGCATTTTGTTCGGCAGGCGCAGCATGCTTCGCGTCCTGCGCGCCGCCTTCAAAGGCCGACATGTCCGCGGCGAGCTTCGTCATGAGCGCTTCTCCCTCGCGCGCTTCCTGCGCCTCACGCTCGCGCTTCTTTTCTTCGGCCGCGGCGAGCGCTGCGCGCTCGGCCATTTTCGCCTGAAGCTTTTCGTCGTCCACCTCAACCATTTCGGCCTTGTCGGTGGTGAAGACGGTGCCGCATTCGCCGCAGCGGCACCGATGCGGCAGTTCGCCCGAGAGACGCCAGAGGGCGCCGCAGGCTGGACAACGAAGAATTTTGGCCATGACGGAAGTTCTCCTTTCGCTCGATTCGATTGTCGCTCCCGGACAGATTAGGCGGCGTTCTTGCGGCCTGCTATGCAGACCCAGTCGCCTTCGGTGCGCCAGAGCGAAAGCGCGATCGAGGGGTCCGTCGCGCGGTAGTGGGCGATGATTTCATCGGCCTGCTTGGCGAGAATCCCCGAAAGAACGAGGGCGCCGCCCGCCTTGACGCGGCCGCAGAGCGCGGGCGCGAGCAAAGTGAGCGGGTTGGCAAGGATGTTTGCGACGACGATGTCGAACTGCCGCGACTGAAGGTCTTCCGGCAGCACGAATTCGGCTTCGGTGTCGTTCTGTTCGGCATTGAGCCTTGCCGCCTCAACCGCCTGCGGGTCAATATCGGTGCCCCAGACCGCCTTGGCGCCCACTTTTTTGGCGGCGATGGCGAGAATGCCGGTGCCGCAGCCGTAGTCGAGCACTTCGTCGTCGGCCGTTACGTTCTCGTCAAGCCACTGCAGGCAGAGGTGCGTCGTCGGGTGCGAGCCCGTCCCGAAAGCGACGCCCGGGTCGAGGCGAACGTTGACGGCGTTCGGATCGGGCAGCTCGCACCAGGTCGGCACGATCCAGAGACGGTCGGAAACCTTGGTTGGCTCAAACATGGCCTGCGTGACGCGAACCCAGTCCTGATCGAGCACGGTTTCGCTCGAAAGAATTTTCGGCGCATCGGTCGAGAGCGAGGCGGCTGCCACCGAAAGAATCGTTTCGATGTCGAAGTCATCGTCGGCGAGCACGGAAATCACCGAACGCGGCCACGCACGGTTTTCCGGTTCCATGCCGGGTTCGCCGTAAAGCGGCTGTTCGTCGGGACGGTCCGCATCGGCGTCTTCGATGGCGGCTGAAAAAGCGCCCGCATCGAGCAGCATGTCGGAGAGCGCCTCGGCGCTGCGTTCGTCGGCAAGAAGTTTGAATTCGCGCATGTTGAAGTCGATAGTGAATTCGAAGGCGGGCGCATTCTCGGATGCCCGGCCGTTTTGCAAGCGGGCTCTCAAAAGCAGAGAAAAGCCCTTCGTCAAAGAAAAAAGCGGAGGCTTCGAGAGAGCCTCCGCTTGAGGAGTTTAGCCGCTTCAGGCGACGCCTGAGGCCGTTCGGGCCCTCAGTTTTTCCTCCAGATAGTGAATGCTCGTGCCGCCGCGCGCAAAGCGTTCGTCAGAGAGAAGCATTCTGTGGAGCTTCACGTTCGTCTTGATGCCTTCGGCAGCAAATTCCGAAAGAGCAACGCGCATGCGGGCGATCGCCTGGTCGCGCGTGTCGCCGTGCGCGATGATCTTGCCGATCATGCTGTCGTAGTAGGGCGGCACTGTGTAGCCCGCAAAGACGTGCGTATCGATGCGGATGCCGGGGCCGCCCGGCAGGTGCCAGGCTGTGACCTTGCCCGGGCACGGCACGAATGTGAACGGATCTTCGGCATTGATGCGGCACTCGATTGCGTGGCCGCGGATCTGAATGTCGCGCTGCTTGTAGCGAAGCCGCTCGCCCGCAGCGATGCGGATCTGTTCGCAGACGATGTCGACCCCTGTGATGAGCTCCGTGACGGGGTGTTCAACCTGAACGCGCGTGTTCATTTCGATGAAGTAGAACTCGCCGTTTTCGTAAAGGAACTCGAACGTGCCGGCGCCGCGGTAGCCGATGCGCTTGCAGGCTTCGACGCAGCGGCTGCCGAGCTTGTCGATCAGCTTGCGCGGAATGCCGTAGGCAGGCGCCTCTTCGAGCACCTTCTGGTTGCGGCGCTGCATGGAGCAGTCGCGCTCGCCCAAATAGATCGCGTTCTGGAAATTGTCGGAAAGAACCTGGATTTCGATGTGGCGCGGGTTCTCAAGGAACTTTTCCATGTAGACCGTCGGATTGCCGAAAGCGACGCGCGCTTCTTCACGGGTCATGCTGACCGAAGTGAGGAGCGCGGCTTCCGTGCGCACGACGCGCATGCCGCGTCCGCCGCCGCCGCCCGCTGCCTTGATGATGATCGGGTAGCCGATCTGGCGCGCGATGCGGATGATTTCTTCAGGGTCTTCCGGCAGTGCGCCGTCGGAGCCGGGAACGCAGGGCACGCCCGCAGCCTTCATGGCCTGCTTGGCGCTCACCTTGTCGCCCATGAGGCGAATGCTTTCTGCGCGCGGGCCGATGAAGGCGAAGCCCGATTTTTCGACGCGCTCGGCGAAGTCGGCGTTTTCTGAGAGGAAGCCGTAGCCCGGATGAATGGCTTCGGCATCCGTTACTTCAGCCGCCGAGATGATCGCGGGAATGTTGAGGTACGAGAGGTTCGATTGCGCGGGGCCGATGCAGACGCTTTCGTCGGCAAGACGCACGTACTTGGCGTCGGCGTCGGCCGTGGAGTGCACAGCGACCGTCTTGATGCCCATTTCGCGGCAGGCGCGCTGAATTCGAAGCGCGATTTCTCCGCGGTTGGCGATAAGAATCTTTCCGAACATGTTTGATTGGCGGCGAATTGGTTACTCGAGGTAGACGAGCGGCTGACCGAATTCGACGGGCTGCCCGTTTTCAGCGGCAAACGCCTTCACGACGCCGTCCTGATCCGCTTCAACTTCGTTCAGAAGCTTCATGGCTTCAATGATGCCGATCACCTGGCCCTTCTTCACCGTGTCGCCCACTTCAACGAAGGGCGCGGCGCCGGGGCTCGGCGCGCGGTAGAACGTGCCCACCATCGGGCTCGTAATCGCGGGGCCGGTCGTTTCGGCGGCGGGCGCCTGCGCGGGCTGCGCGACGGGGGCGGGCGCAGACTGCGCCGGCGTGACGGGTACGGGGGCGGGCGTAGCCACCGTCACCAGATTCTGGACGGGCTGCGCGGCGGCGCTCGTGCGATTGACGATGCGCACGCGGTCTTCGCCTTCGGTGATTTCGAGTTCGGCCACGCCGCTTTCGCTGACGAGGTCGATAAGGGTCTTGAGTTTACGCAGATCCATGGCTGGTTCTAATAAAGGTTGATGTCAATGATCCGCTTCCGGGCCGCAGGCGGCCTCGCTTCAATTGGAGCGGCCGGCCTCGGCAAGCGAGGGAAGCGGCACGAACGGCAAAAAACAGCGCCGCCCCGACGCGCAAAGTCTGGGTATGAGGCAGTGTTTTCCGTGTTGGGCGCATTGGGTGCGGGAATTGTCCGCATTTCGGGCGCTACGCGCGGCAAAACCGTTCAATTTTCGCCATTCTGCGCACTTCGAAAGGCGTTGTCAAAGGTGTTTCGATGCCGAGGGTGTAGAAACACGCTTCAAAAGTTGTCTTCTTCAGCCGAACGGACGATAACTTTTTCGATTTGATGCTGAGGAAAAACAAAGCCGGCGCAGGATTCGTTTGGAGTTTATCGATCGAGATTTTCCGTGGTATGCCTTGAAGGGGGTAATCCTTCCGCTCAGGCGAAAAAGAGCGCGCATTCGAATGCATAAGCCGTTCGAGCGGGCGAGATGCTGCGAAGGCGGCCGAGCGCGCTCAGCGTGCTTCTCTCGAATGGGAAAGCGGCCAGCCTTTCGGCACGCATTCTCCGCCGGTTTCTAAACGGTCTGCGTCGGAAGGCGTTTGCGTCAAAAGTCTTTGAAGCGCTTCGAGATCCGCTGCGCCCGCTGCTTCTGCTTCGCTTTGATAGTCGTCCGGGCAGACCGCTTTGGGCAGCGGCGCAGGAACAAGCGGGATGCGGATGAGAACCGGCTCATCTGCAGCATGAATGAGGAGCGTTGCAAGACGCCTGCGCCCGGCGCGCCGGCTGCCGCCCGAAAGCCGGCGCGCGTAGGCGGTCGGATAGGGCGTCTCAAAGAGTTCGGGATCAAAGCCCGCGTTGAGAAGCGCGAGCGACACGCTCTTGTCGTCAAGCGCTTCGCCTGAAGCGAGCGAGACGACGACGAGCTCCACGGCGGAATGCGCTGTGGCGCTCCCTTCGAGCACGTGGCCGATGAGCCGAAGCGTCACGCCGAAATCCGCGCATCTCGCCATGACGAGCGCAGCGGCTTCCCGCTTCTGCCGCAGGATGCGCTTGTGCGAATCGGGTGAAAAAAGCGCAAAGCGACGCCGAAGCGCGTGCGAGAGGCTCTCCGCGGCCGGCGCCCGCCCGAAAAGCGCCTGCGCTTCGGCGATTGCGCTCGACCAGGCGGCGCCTTCTTCGGCAATTCGCCTGGCAGCGAAGTCGGCCGCTTCGATTTCGACGCGGTCGGGCGAGTCCCAGACGCTCTCGGCGGCGTCGGCGGCGGCCTGCGCACCGGCGAGCGGCGGCACCCTTTCGCTGCTGCGGCTCGGCTGCCGCTCTCGCGGACAATCGACCGCGGTTTCGGCCGCTTTGCTGCTCGTGCGTGGCTGAAGCTTTTTTTCTTGAGACATTCGAGCGATTCTCTCCGATTCATCACAAACGGGCGCGCGCCGGGCATTGCCGAAATCTGAGCCTTCGTCGGCTTCGCCGGGATCGGTCTGCCGGGGCGGCAGCCCGCATGCCAAAGCAATGGCGGGCGCATTTTCCGCCATTCAGCATGACTATAAACGGATCCGCCGCGCCGCCGGCCAGCGCGTCGATCAGGGCGTTCCTGTTTGTCTTTTGTTTCGCATTTCCCCTGGGGCTTCTTTCGAAGACTTCCTAGAAACGCGCGAAAATAAGAACTTTGCAGAAACTTTGCGCTGCTCTCTGCTTCAGGCGCTTGCGCTCCGGAAGCAGGTCGCGCACGTCGGAATACATCATGCACATTCACATCCTCGGCATCTGCGGCACCTTCATGGGCGGCGTTGCGCAGCTTGCCCGAGAGGCCGGCCACGTCGTCACAGGCTGCGACAAGAACGTCTATCCGCCGATGAGCGACGCGCTCGAGGCGGCCGGCATCCGCTTGACGGAGGGCTACGATGCCGATCAGCTGTCGCTCAAGCCCGATCTTTGGATTGTGGGCAACGCTGTCTCACGCGGCAATCCGCTCCTCGAAGCCATTCTGAACGAGGGCCTTCCCTATACGTCCGGACCGCAGTGGATGTGCGAGCACATTCTGCAGGGGCGTCATGTGCTCGCCGTTGCCGGCACGCACGGGAAGACGACGACGACTTCGATGCTTGCCTGGATCCTCGAGGCAGCGGGGCTTGAGCCCGGTTATCTGATCGGCGGCGTGCCGGCCTGGGGCGAAAAAAGCGCGAAGCTCGGCCGAACGGACCGCCGGTTTTCTCCCTTCGTCATTGAGGCGGATGAATACGACACGGCCTTCTGCGACAAGCGAAGCAAGTTCGTTCATTACCGGCCCCGTACGGCGATTCTCAACAACCTCGAATACGATCACGCCGACATCTTTCCCGATCTGGCCGCGATTGAAACGCAGTTCCATCATCTTGTGCGGACGATGCCGGCCGAGGGGCTCATCGTTGCGAACGGCCGCTCGGCTGCGCTCGACCGCGTGCTCGAGCGCGGCGCATGGTCAAGGCTCGCGCGCTTTGATGTCCCGCTTGACGCGACCGGAGAAAACGACTGGACGCTCCTCGAGCCCGAAGGCGCTGCGGGGCTGCGCCGCATTGCAAAGGGCGGACAGATTGCGGGCGAGCTTCGCCTCGGGATGCCCGGCCGCTACAACGCGCTCAATGCCATGGCGGCCGTCGCCGCTGCAGCGGATGTCGGCGTTCCCGTCGAAGCGGCGCTCGAAGCGCTCTCGCGCTTTCCGGGCGTGAAGCGGCGTCAGGAAGTGAAGGGCCGCGCCGACGGCTGCGTCGTCATTGACGACTTTGCGCATCATCCGACGGCGATTCGGGAAACGATTCACGCCGTGAAGGAAAACATGGGCCGGCTTGGTCTGAGCGGTCGCCTTTTCGCTGTGCTCGAGCCGCGCAGCAATACCATGAAGCTCGGCACCATGAAGTCGGCGCTCGCCGATGCGCTTGCCGAAGCCGACGAAGTCTTCTGCTACGCGGGTTCAGGCGTGCGGTGGGAGCCGGGCGAGGCGCTTGCGCCGCTCGGGCCTCGCGCCTACACGACGCACGACTTTGAGGCGCTCGTTGCGCGCGTGCTGTCTGCCGCAAAGCCGGGCGACGCGATACTTTGCATGAGCAATGGCGCCTTCGGCGGCATCCACGGGAAGCTGCTCGCGGGACTTCGCGAAAAGGAAGCGCAATCGCAGGCTGCAGCAACAGGAACAAAGCCATGAGCATCAATGTCGAGCCCGGCATGGCAGCGCCGCAGACGCGCACCATACTCTATCTGCACGGCTTTCTCTCTTCGCCCGCTTCGTCCAAGGTTTCTGCGCTTGCCGACGGCATTGCCGCCTGGAATGCCGGCGCAGACAAGGCCGGGCCAGATCGAGCCAACATTCGGTTTGAGCTCGCCGCGCCTGACCTCAACGTGCCGCCGCCCCTTGCGGACGCCTATCTGCGGGCGCTCGGCGCGACTTACGATCCGGCGAGCCTCACGATTGTCGGCTCAAGCCTCGGCGGCTTTTATGCCGGGCGTCTGGCGAACATGACGGGCGCACGCGTCGTTCTGCTCAATCCCTGCCTCAATCCCTGGGCGTTTGTCCAAACAGAAACGGGCGACCGGCAGATATATGCCACGGAACGCCGCATCAAGGTCGAGCCGCGGTTCTCGGCTGATTTTGAGGCGCTCGCGGCAGCCGTGCCGCCCGTGCCGAAGAATCTGAAGAACACGCTTGCGGTCCTCTCGACAGCCGACGAAGTGCTCGACTGGCGGCTTGCCTGGGGGGCGCTCCAAGGCGCGGGGATCATTTTTTCTGCGGGCGACGATCATCGGGTCTCACGTTTCCCTCGCTACGTGCCGGCGCTTTTAAAGTTTGCGGCAGCGCACTGAGCGTGCGCGCTTCGGAAAATTTGAGGGAAGAATTTCAAGCCCGCTCTACGGGCTTCGGGCAAAATAAATGGTTTTCCTTTTTCCGCCGAAGCGCGCTCTTTCTGGGGGCATGCGGACGGGCGGCGCCCCTGGCGGCGCCGCGTCCGAGGCGCCGCCAGGCGCATGGCGCTTCCGAAGCGGAATCTGGCGGACAACGCTATTCAACAAGCTTGGGCGATTTACGAATGAATCTTTACTTTGAAGAAGACGGCGCCTTCAAGGCAGGCACGGTACTGACGCAGACCGGCAATGCTTATCAGGTGGAGCTCACGACCGGACGCCGCACAAAAATCAAGGCCTCGCATGTCTTCTTTTCCTTCGAGTCGCCGAGCGCGGCCGCGCTTTTGACGGGCGCTGCCGAAGAAGCTGCGGCGCTCGATCCCGCTTTTCTCTGGGAAGTTTCGCCCGAGGACGAATTCGGCTTTGAGGATCTGGCCGCAGAATATTGGGGCGGCGAAGCGACGCCGGTTCAGAAGGCGGCGCTTCTCATCACGCTGCACGGCAATCCCGTGTATTTCTACCGCAAGGGGCGCGGACGCTACCGTCGTGCGCCCGCCGATATTCTCGAAAAGGCTCTCGAGGCGCTCGAGCGCAAGCGCCGTCAAGAGGCGCAGAAGGCGCAGTGGGTGAAGGAAATGACCGAAGGGAAGCTCCCGGACGCCATTCGCCAGCATGCCATGATGCTTCTCATTGCGCCGGACAAAAACGGCATTGAGTGGAAGGCGCTCTCGGACGCTTCAGCCGCGACGCGCCAGACGCCGCTTCGCCTTCTTCTTTCGCTCGGCGCCATTGCTTCGCCCTGGCGCTGGCACGTCGACAGCTTCTACGCGATCAATTTTCCGAAAGGCCGCGGCTTCCCGGCCGATTTGCCCGAGCCGCCCGAGGAGCGCTGGGACAATCTGCCCTTGGCGGACGTGGACGCCTTTTCGATCGACGACTCCGAAACGACGGAAATCGACGATGCGGCAAGCGTCACGCACTTGGGCGACGGCCGCACGCGCGTGGGCGTTCACATTGCAGCGCCTGCGCTCGGCATCACGCGCGACAGTCCGCTTGACGTGGTGGCGCGCTCTCGCATGAGCACCGTCTATGCGCCGGGGCTCAAGACGACGATGCTTCCCGAGCGCTGGGTGAAGCGCTTCTCGCTTGATGAAGGCGTGGAGGTGCCGTGCCTCTCGCTCTACATCACGGTGAAGGACGATACGTATTCGGTCGAAACGACCGAGACGCGCCTCGAGCGCATTGCGATTCGGAAGAACCTTCGCTACGACAAGATCGATTCGCTCGTCACCGAAGAGGCGATTGAAAGCAATACGCTCAATATCCCGTACGCCCATGAGATCGGCTGGCTCTGGCATTTTGCCAAGCGCCTACAGGGCATTCGCGAGGAAGTTCGAGGCCGGCCGGAGCCCGTGGGGCGCGTTGACTGGTTCTTCGTTCTTGAGGGCGAAGGGGAAGACGCCAAAATCCATGTGCGCGGCCGCCGGCGCGGTGCCCCGCTCGACCTTCTCGTCGCCGAGCTCATGATTTTTGCCAATGAGACCTGGGGACTTTGGCTCGAAGAGCACGGCACGCCCGGCATCTACCGCTCGCAGCGCATGGGGCGCGTGCGCATGAGCACAACGCCGGGGCCCCATGACGGACTCGGCGTCGTGCGCTACGCCTGGAGCACGTCGCCCTTGCGTCGCTACGTCGACCTTATCAATCAGCGCCAGATGATTTCTGCGCTGCGCGGGGAGCCCCCCGTTTATGCAGGCAACGACGTTGATCTCTTCA
Organism: uncultured Sutterella sp.; assembly: GCA_905213905.1. Lineage (GTDB taxonomy): Bacteria > Pseudomonadota > Gammaproteobacteria > Burkholderiales > Burkholderiaceae_F > Sutterella. Next base: position 112,292 of record CAJMKD010000002.1, read on the forward strand.
CGATTGTGAGTCAGTTCGATGCGCTCTATACGCTCTACCGCGACTTCCAGACGCGCATGGAGCGCTACTGGTCGCTGCGCTGGATCATTCAGGAAGGCCTTCGCCGCATTGAGGCGATTGTGGTCAAGGGCGATCTCGTTCGCATTGAGGGGCTTCCATTCATGCAGCGCGTGCCGGGGCTGCCCGAAGATCTGCCGCGCGGCAGAAAAGTCGAACTCCAGATTCTGAGCTGCGACTTGGTCGACCTCGTGATGGATGCCAAGCTTCTCAAGGTGCTCGACGAGTCGCTTTCGCCTGAGGATGAGGCGGCTTTTGAGGCGGAGCTTGCGGATGCAATGCCGGAAACTGATCGTGAGGCATCGTCCGAGGAAGACGGCGCATCCTCACCTGCCGCCCCTGATGCTGCAGGCCAGGATCAGGCGCCGACTGCAGGGTGATGAGTGGCGGCTAAAGCTGTGATAGCCTCTCGCCTGCATTCTGTGAGATCGGATCTGCCGGTTTTCCGATTCCGCAAATAAGAAAAGTGTTGAAGAAGCCGGTTCTTTGCTTTTGATGGAGTCGACGATGACCGCCCAGCCCCAGGACGACGAAAAAAAACAGCGTCAATCGGCGGAATCGACTGTCGAAGAGACGGATGCGTCGGCTTTGACGCTCGACTCCGACGAAGCAAGCCGCGCGCTGGCGCGCGTTCAGCAGATCCTTGAGGAGGATGAGGAAAGAACAAAAGACTTTCCCATCCAAAACGTCGACAAGAATGACGAAGCGCTGCCGATTACGCCGGCAGCCGCTTATCTGCTGAAAGAAGTTCTCGAGCCGCTGCACCCGGCGGATATTGCCTGGGTGCTCGAAGCGCTCCCGCTCGACGAACGTCTTGCCGTTTGGAATCAGGTCCGCAGTGATTCGGACGGCGACATTCTTCTCGAAGTCAATGAAGGCGTCCGTCAGACTCTGATCGACGCGATGGACCGCAGCGAGCTTGTCGATGCGGTCGAAACGCTGGACACCGACGAGATCGCCGACCTTGTCGACGATCTGCCGCCCGACGTCATGGCGGAGGTTCAGGAAGGCCTCTCGCATGAAGAGCGCGCACAGCTGCGCGCCGCCATGTCCTATCCGGAGGAGAGCGTCGGCGCGCGCATGGACTTTGAAATGGTGTCGATTCGTGAGGAAGTCACGATCGACATGGTGCTCCGGTACCTGCGGCGCTACAAAACGCTGCCCGACCATATGGACCAGGTCTTTGTGGTCGACCGCAAGGGCATTCTGAAGGGCACGCTTTCGGTTGCGCAGATTCTGACGAGCGATCCCACCAAGCAGGTTCGCAAAATCATGCAGACGGAAAGCTTTACGCTCAATCCGCTGGATGATGCCGGTGAAGCTGCGCAGGCGTTCGAGCGCTACGACTTGGTGTCGGCTGCCGTCATTGACGAAACAGGACGTCTCGTCGGTCGCCTCACCGTCAACGAAATCGTTGACGTCATTCGAGAAGAAAGCGAAGAAGATGCCTACGGCGCCGTGGGCCTTGATGACGAGCAGGACCTCTTCGGAAGCGTTTGGTCTTCGGCCAAGAGCCGCTGGCTTTGGCTGGGCGTCAATCTATGCACGGCATTTTTTGCTTCGCGCGTCATTTCCGCTTTTGACGGCACGATTGAGCGCGTCGTGGCGCTCGCTGCGCTGATGCCGATTGTGGGCGGCATGGCTGGCAATTCCGGCAATCAAACGCTGACGCTTTTGGTGCGTTCGCTCGCGATGGGGCAGGTGACGCTCTCCAATACGGCCGATATTTGGCGGAAAGAAGTAGGCGTAGCCCTCATCAACGGCCTGATCTGGGGCGTCATTGCGGGCCTTCTGGCATGGGCGCTCTATTGGGATACGCCGGAAGGGCAGAAGCTCGGCATCGTCATGGCGCTTGCCATGTTCCTCAACATCCTTCAGGGGGCTGTTGTCGGGCTGGCCGTGCCGTTCATTCTCAAGCGGCTCGGACGCGATCCGGCCATGGGCGGCTCAGTGCTGCTCACTTTCATGACCGATTCGGGCGGCTTTCTCATTTTCCTGGGCCTTGCAACCCTGTTCTTCGGCATTTCGTCGTAGAGGCCCGATCAGTTGTCCCAAGAAGAAAGCCCCTGCAGCTTCGTTTCGTGCAGGGGCTTTTTCTCGCCGTTCTCTTTCGGATCATGCGTCGCCGAAAAGACGCTTCAGATCGTCAATGCTTTTTTTGCGCTGCGGATTTTCCTGGGCGCTTTCCTTTTCAGAAATCTCCCGGATGGTGTAGTTGTCTTCGAGCTCATCTCGCCAATAGCTCATGGGAGAGGCGGAGGCAAGAAAGCGCTCGGCGGTTTCCAGTCCGACGTTTTCACAGCGAAGAATGCGATGCGTGTCGAACTCCACGTCGAGCCAGCGGCGCATGGGATCGTATCCTGCGGAGAGAATGCCGCCGCGGTGAATGGGTCTGCGCTTCATGGGTAAGTGCTCCTGAAAGCATTGCTGGGTTTATGCCGGCATGCGGTTCGAAAGCCGCTTGCTCGGCAATGCTTGCTTCATATTATGCGGACGCCGGCGTGCGCTGAGGCGCCTTTTGAAGCGCGAACGCATCAAAAATGCTGCTCACTGTTGCGGTTGCAGGGCAAATCACAGTGTTGCGGTTTCCATAAAAATCAAAGGATTGTTGCTGTTTTAAAATAAGAAAAAATCACATAAAGCAAGAAATTCAAGGGTTTAGTACAATCCGACGCTTCCGCTATTTTTGTTAGGCTGAATCCCTGCAGGACAAGAGGGCCATCGAGCCGCTTTTCATTTGATGAAGAAAAAAGACAAGATACTGACCGATAAATGCGCAGAGCCTCGCGAGTCGTGGCGTCCGCTTGCTGTTGCCGGCGCGCCGAAGAAGCCGCTATTGGGCGGTTTTCTGGCACCCGTATTGTTGACGGCTTCGGTCGTGCTGGTCTTTTTTGCCGGCGGCATGCATCACGCTGAGGATGAAGTGCCGGATGCTGACTCCATCGAAATGGTGATTGCGAGTGCGGATGAGCCAGTTCCGGACGAATTGGCTGCGCAAACGCCCGCAGTGATTTCTCGCTGGCAGCAGGCAGAGGAAGCGTCGAGCAGTTCCGGCAAGCTCGACAAAGCGGGTGAAGAGGTAGCGGCTTATGTAAGCCGCAGCTACCGCATTCCGATGACGGAAGCGCTTCAAATGGTGGAATGGGCTGTCGAGGTCGGCGCCGGCCTTGATGTGGATCCGCTCCTGATTTTGGCGGTTGTCGGCACCGAATCGAGCTTCAATCCGAAAGTCAGGAGCAAAGCGGGCGCTGAAGGATTGATGCAGGTGATGACCAAGGTCCATCAGGAGAAGTTCAAAGCTTTCGGGGGCAAAGCCGCAGCGTTTGAACCGTATCCGAACATGGTGGTCGGAACAACGATTCTGAAGTCTCTCATCAAGCGGACGGGGAGCGTGACAAAAGCGCTCAAGTGGTACAGCGGCGCGGCCAATCACAAAACGGACTACGGCTACGGCGCCAAGGTGCTTAAGGAGCGCAGCCGTCTTCTTGTCGCTGCCAAGGGCGATTCAGATGCGGCCGTCAAGCTTCTTCGCGCCAAGCAGAACGGGCCGGCCTACCGCAAGAACATCGTTGTGGCGAGTCTCGATTATTCGCATTGGTCCAAAGTGGCAAAAGAAGCGCAGAAGAGCGCAAAGGCCCGGCAGGATCTGGATGATGCAGATCGCGTGCTCGTCAAGGAAGACGAAGAGGCATTGGCCGAGCCTCTTTCGGATGTCGCTTCAACGAGAGAGGCAGCAGCGAAGCCGAATGTCGTCGAAGCGAAAGCATCGGCTTCGGCCGTAGAGGCTGCGGAAGCCGTCCGCACCAATTGAAGCGTTTAACGAGGATAGTCCCCGGCAGCTGTTTGGAGCCAAACAGCAGCGGCAAGCCCTGCGGTTTCGGTGCGCAGAACCCTGGGGCCGAGCAGTTGGGCTTCCCAGCCGAGGTCTTCGGCGGCAGCAATTTCTTCCGGCGAAAAGCCGCCTTCCGGACCGATCGCAACGGCGGCCGTGCCTAGGCCGGGTTTCAGCTTTTCAGGTCGTTCAGCGGATTCGGCGCCTGGTGCGAGAATCAGCCTGAGGTCGGCGTCAATTTGCGCGAAAGCGTCTTTGATAGAAGCAAAAGCGCGGATTTCAGGGACAATGTTTCTGCCGCATTGTTCTGCTGCCGAGCGAGCGATCTCGCGAAGACGCAGCAGGCGCTTTTCCAGTCTGTCTCCTGAAAGACGCGTAACAGATCGCGAAGCCGGCGCGATGGCGACGGCATGCACGCCGGCTTCCACCGCCTTTTCCACGACCCATTCCGTTTTTTCGGGCGACACGAAGCTCTGCAGGAGCGTAATGCGAAGCGGCGATTCCACATCAGCGCCGGCGACTTCTTCGACATCAACCCAGGCGGATTCGGGCGAAAAACCGATAGGTCCGCGCCAAAGCCGCCCCTTGCCGTTGAATACCTCAACCAAATCGCCCGCCGCCAGCCGAAGCGATCTGCCGGCGTGCTTTGCTGTTTTGGGCGGCAGTTCGATGCGTCCGGAAAAGAATTCGTCAGGTTCGTTGATGAAAAAGCGCGGATATGACATATAACGGCCTCAATGGGTCGAGATCAAAGTGCGTGCGGTAGTAGGAGAAAACAGTTGTTCCTATCGATTGTTTGACGATACGGGCGCATCGAATTAGGATCCATCGAACTCTACAACAGATTTTTACTTCTTATGCGTATTGCGGTTTTGAGCATGCGCTACCTGGGGGACTGCGTCCTTTCGGCTGCGTTGTGCAAAGCAATAAAGACACACAATCCACAAGACGAAGTCTGGATGCTGACTTTTCGGGATAATTTGTCGATCTTGTCCGGCATGGACTTCATCGACGGCACGATCGGCTTTGAGCGGCGTCCGTCGTATCTGCAGGAACTGCGGGACTTTGTCGGAATCTGGAAAAGCTTTGATTGGGCCATTGTTACTCAAAAGAGCACGAGATCGCTTCTTTATGGCTACGCTGCAGGCAAAAAAGTCGTCATGCGGGCCTTTACCGGACAGCCTAAAAATGCTTGGATGCACGCGCTTGTGTCTCAGGAAGTGACTGCCGAGAGCAATCCGCAGCAGCTCGATGTGCTGGCGACGCTTTTGGAGCCGATTTGCGGCAGCGTGCCTGACGTTCTTCCCGTGGCGCCCTCGGCCCCTCTCGAATCGCAGACTGAAGAGGCGCTGCATGCAGGGCCCTATGTCGTGTTTCAAGCCTCTTCGCGCTTTGCCGACAAGAATCTTTCCATTGACTTTTGGTCGGAGCTCGGCAGCCGGTGCATTGCGGCAGGGTACCGCGTTGCCTTTACGGGCGGCGGCTCTCAGGATGAGCGAAAGACGGTCGAAGCCATTGCACGCCATTGGGCGCCGAAAAGCTGGCTGGATTTCTTAGGGAAGCTTTCTTTCGGCCAATCCGCCGAAGTTATTCGCCGAGCAGCTGCGTATGTGGGTGTGGATACTGCGACAAGTCACGTAGCCGGTGCTGTTGGGACGCCCGCTATTGTGCTCTTCGGCATGACCTCCGTCAGTGCCTGGGGCCCCGCGCCTCAAAGCGGCGCTCGGCGCTACAAGGCGGATCAGGCGCTGCAGCGTGCCGGAAATGTCACGATCATTCAGCATCCCAAATACCTGCATTGCCAGGCTTGCCGCCCAAGGAAGGAAGGCACATGCCCGCTTTGGCCGGATCATGCCTACGCGGCCTGTCTCCAGAGCATGCCGGTAGACCTGGTTTGGGAAGAGCTGAAGTATCGTTTGGGGCTCTGATCGAGTGTTTTGATCGGCTGGGAATGGGAAAGAAAGGGCAGGTGCTCGCGGGCTAAGGGCCCTCTGAATTAAAATGCCCGCCATACTGAGAATGCCTTAAAGGCGTTCTTCGGCCCTGTATTTCCCTTCATTCCTCTATTCGGAACACTCGATGTCTAACGTCTCCGCTCAGACGATGGCGAATGCGATTCGCGCGCTTTCCATGGATGCCGTCCAGAAGGCCAAGTCCGGTCATCCCGGCATGCCGATGGGTATGGCTGATATCGCGACGGCGCTTTGGTCGCGTCATCTTCGCTTCAACCCAACGAATCCCAAGTGGATCGGCCGCGACCGTTTCATTCTTTCGAACGGGCACGGCTCCATGCTGCAGTACTCGCTGCTGCATCTGACGGGGTACGACCTCTCGATGGATGACCTCAAGAACTTCCGGCAGCTTCACAGCAAGACGCCAGGGCATCCTGAGGTCGATGTAACGCCCGGCGTCGAAACAACGACCGGCCCGCTCGGCCAGGGCATTGCCAACGGCGTCGGCATGGCGCTTGCAGAGAAGCTCCTCGCCAAGGAATTCAATCGGGAAGGCTTTCCCGTTATCGACAACCGGACGTATGTTTTCTTGGGTGACGGCTGCCTCATGGAAGGCATCAGTCACGAAGTTTGCTCGCTCGCCGGCGTTTGGGGCCTCAATAAGCTCATCGCGATCTACGACGACAACGGCATTTCGATCGACGGCGATGTGCGCGGCTGGTTCCGCGACGATACCCGCGGCCGTTTTGAAGCGTATGGCTGGCATGTGATCGGCCCCGTCGACGGCCATGATATTGACGCCATGGACCGCGCCATTGCCGAAGCCAAGGCGTCGACCGACAAGCCCACGCTCATTATTGCGAAGACCACGATCGGCAAGGGATCGCCGCACCGCGCGGGCACAGCCAAGGTGCACGGTGAAGCGCTCGGCGACGAAGAAATTGCCGCGACGCGCGATGCGATCGGCTGGCACTACCCGCCCTTTGAAATCCCGCAGGAAATCTACGACGCCTGGGATCATCGGGAAGAGGGCGCCCGCATTGAAGCGCAATGGCAGAAGATGTTCGACGCCTATGAGGCGGCTTATCCCGAACTGGCGGCTGAACTGAAGCGCCGCCTCCGTGGCGACCTGCCCGCCAATTGGGACGATGTCGTCATGGATGCGATCACAGCCGCGGCAGAAGCAGCCGAGACGATTGCAACCCGAAAGGCCAGCCAGAAGGCGCTCAATGCTCTCGCGCCTGCGCTCCCGGAACTCCTCGGGGGCTCTGCCGACCTGACAGGCTCCAACCTCACCAACTGGGCGGGCTCCGTGAGCCTCAACACGGGCGACTTCCTCGCCCGCCACATCAGCTACGGCGTGCGCGAATTCGGCATGTCGGCCATTTTGAACGGCATTGCGCTTTATGGCGGCTTCATTCCCTACGGCGCCACCTTCCTCACTTTCAGCGACTATTCGCGCAACGCCCTTCGCATGTCTGCGCTCATGAAGCAGCGCGTCATCAACGTCTTTACGCACGACTCGATCGGGCTCGGTGAAGACGGCCCGACGCATCAGTCGGTTGAACACATTCCATCGCTTCGCCTCATTCCCGACATGGACGTCTGGCGTCCGGCCGACACTGTCGAGACGGTGGTTGCCTGGGCGAGCGCCATCGAACGCAGAGACGGGCCTTCCTGCCTCATCTTCACTCGCCAGAACGTGCCCTTCGTCGATCGGGACGAGGTCGATGCGGATGCAATCGCCATGGGCGGCTACGTTGCTGCCGAAGCGCCTGCGGGCGCCGGCGAGGCGGAAGTGATTCTGCTCGCAACCGGTTCCGAAGTGGGTCTTGCCATGGCTGCTCGCGCGGAACTCACTGCCCGCAACGTGCAGGTGCGCGTCGTCTCGATGCCCTGCACGAACCGGTTTGACCGTCAGTCTCGCGAATACCGCGAATCCGTGCTGACGCCCGGGACGCCCGTGCTGGCGATCGAAGCCTCGAAGAGCGATCTTTGGTGGAAGTATTTCTCCGGCAAGGGCGACGTGCTCGGCGTCGACCGCTTCGGCGAAAGCGCTCCGGCCAAAATTCTTTGGGAACGCTTCGGCTTCACGGTCGAAAACGTCATTGCCAAAGTCGAAAACCTCATCAAGTAAACATCAGCTTAGGAAAGAAGAAAATGACCATTCGCGTCGCTATCAACGGCTTCGGCCGCATCGGTCGCAATGTTCTGCGCGCTCATTACGAATCCGGCAAGAAGCACGACATTGAAATCGTCGCCGTGAATTCGCCGGGTGACGTGAACATCAATGCGCATCTCCTTCGCTACGACACCGTGCACGGTCGCTTCAACGCGACGGTCGAAACCGACGGCGACTACATGATCGTCAACGGCGACCGCATGCGCGTCTTCGGGACGCGCGATCCGCATGAGCTTCCCTGGGCTGATCTCGGCGTCGATCTCGTGATGGAATGCACGGGCGCTTTCAATTCCAAGCCCAAGAGCCAGGTTCACATCGATCAGGGCGCGAAGAAGGTGCTTCTTTCGGCGCCCGGCAAGCCTGCCGATGCCACCATTGTCTACGGCGTCAATCAGCACACGCTGAAGGCCACCGATACGGTGGTTTCGAATGCGTCCTGCACGACGAACTGCCTCGCGCCGCTCGTCAAGCCCCTGCAGGAAGCGATCGGCCTTGAGCGCGGCCTGATGACGACGGTTCACGCCTATACCAACGACCAGGTGCTGACCGACGTCTACCACAAGGATCTTCGCCGTGCTCGCTCTGCCACGCACTCGATGATTCCGACGAAGACAGGCGCAGCGGCTGCCGTGGGTCTTGTCCTGCCTGAACTCAACGGCCTCCTTGACGGCTTCGCCGTCCGCGTTCCGACGATCAACGTGAGCTTCGTCGACCTCACCTTCATCGCCAAGCGCGATACGTCCGTTGAGGAAATCAACGAAATCATGAAGGCTGCCTCCGAATCCGAAGCGCTGAAGGGCATTCTCGGCTACAACGATCTGCCGCTTGTCTCGATTGACTTCAATCACGATTCGCACAGCTCCACCTACGACGCGACGCTCACCAAGGTTTCCGGCGGCCGTCTCGTGAAGGTGACGTCCTGGTACGACAACGAATGGGGCTTCTCGAACCGCATGCTGGATACGGCTTGCGCAATGATGGCCGCGAAGTAATTCGTTCGGCGGATTGAACCAAATTGATCCGATGGGGGCTGCACTGGACCGACAGGCCGTGCGGCCCTTATTTGAATATCAAAGCTAAAGGAGCAACTAAAAGATGCAGGTTTTGACGCTTGAAAAGCTGGCGGCGACAGGTGCCCTCAAGGGCAAGCGCGTTCTCATTCGCTGCGACCTTAATGCCCCGCATGATGCGGAAGGCCGCATTACGAACGAAACCCGTCTTGTGGCGAGCGTTCCGGCCATTCGCATGGCGCTCGATGCAGGCGCCGCGGTCATGGTGATGAGCCATCTCGGACGCCCGACGGAAGGCACGATCCGTCCCGAGGACTCTCTCGCTCAAGTCGCCAAGCGCATGGGCGAGCTGCTCGGCTGCGATATGCCGCTCGTTGTTGATTGGGTTGACGGTGTTTCCGTGGAGCCCGGCCATGTAGTGATGCTTGAAAACTGCCGCTGCAACGTCGGCGAAAAGAAGTGCGATGAAGCGCTTTCAAAGAAGTACGCCGCGCTTTGCGACGTGTATGTCAACGATGCTTTCGGCACGGCCCATCGAGCGCAGGCGAGCACCGTGGGTGTTGCACGCTATGCGAAGACCGTTTGCGCAGGTCCTTTGATGGCGGGCGAAATCGAAGCGCTCACGAAATCGCTCGAAAAGCCTCAGCGTCCGCTTGTGGCGATTGTGGCGGGTTCCAAAGTCTCCACGAAGCTCACGATTCTTTCGAATCTCGCAGAAAAGGTGGACGGGCTCATTGTCGGGGGTGGCATCCTGAACACGTTCCTTCTCGCAGCAGGCAAGCCGATCGGCAAGTCGCTCGCTGAACCGGAACTTGTGGAAGAGTGCCGCAAGGTTCTCGCCATTCTTGAAAAGAAGGGCGCAACCCTGCCGATGCCGGTTGACGTTGTCGTCGCCAAAGCTTTTGCCGCCGATGCAGAGCACCGCGTGGCAGATGTTGACGACGTGCAGTCTGACGAAATGATCCTGGACGTCGGTCCGAAGACGGCAGAAATGCTTGGCAATATTGTTCGCAAAGCAGGCACGATTGTTTGGAATGGTCCGGTTGGCGTCTTTGAAATGGCGCCCTATGCCGGCGGGACAAAGGCGCTTGCCGAAGCCATCGCCGAAGCAACCGACAAGGGGGCATTCTCGATTGCAGGCGGCGGCGATACCGTTTCCGCAGTGAGCACCTTCGGTGTTCAGGACCGCGTTTCCTATATTTCAACGGGCGGCGGCGCTTTCCTTGAGTTCCTTGAAGGGAAGAAGCTCCCGGCGCTTGCTGTATTGGAAGAACGTGCGGAATAATGCCTTTTCGTTCATTTGGTGAAGGTCTGCCGCTTTCGGGCAGCTGGCCTTGACGCAAAAAACATCTCGCACACATTCGCGCTCAGAGCAACGGGCTTTGGGCGCGTTTCTCTTTTCCGACTGCCGAAAACTGGAGTCAGACATGAATCGAAAGGAAGCGCTTCTCGAAAGATTTCTTCGTTATGCAGCCGTTACGTCGCAAAGCGACGCCAAAGCAACCAACGTGCCGAGTTCGGAAGGACAGCGGAAGCTCGCGGAGCTTCTCGCTGAAGAGCTTCAAGCGCTGGGTTTCAAGTCAATTGAAATATCCGAATTTTCCGTACTGACAGCGCATTTGCCTAGCAATCTGTCTGACGGTGCGAAAGCGCCTGCGTTTGGCTGGTGCGCGCATCTCGACACGGTGGACGTCAATCTCTCGCCCGATGTGAAGCCCTGGGTGCTGCGCGGCTACGCGGGCGGCGACATTTGCCTCAATCAAGAAAAGGACATTTGGCTCAGAGCGTCCGACCATCCGGAACTCCAAGCGTACATCGGCGACGATCTCGTGCTCACCGACGGTACGTCTGTTCTCGGGGCCGACAACAAATCCGCCATTGCCAATGTCATGACCGCGCTCTCGATTATTCAGGCAGAGCAGCGTCCGCATGGCGACATCTATGTTGCTTTCGTGCCGGATGAAGAAATTGGTCTGCGCGGCGCAAAGAAGCTCGATGTCTCGAAGTTCCCGGTGGACTTCGCCTATACGATTGACTGCTGCGCGCTCGGCGAGGTGGTGTACGAAACGTTCAATGCGGGAAGCGCCCTGCTTTCCATAGAAGGTGTGACCGCACACCCGATGTCGTCCAAAGGCGTTTTGGTTAATCCGACGCTGGTTGCCGTTGATTTCGTCAACATGCTTGATCGAGGTGCGACGCCAGAATGCACGGAAGGAACCGAAGGCTTCATATGGGTGCACGCGATCAATTCCAATGCGTCTAAAGCGACCGTAGCGATCAAAATTCGCGACCACAATCTGAAGCGCTACAACGAAAAGAAGGCCCTTCTGGAAGCGGCGGTCCAATATTTGCGTGAGCGTCATCCGCGCGCGAAGATTGCCCTCAAAATTTCCGATACCTACGGCAACATCGCTGACGCCATCAAGCCGGAAAATCGCGCCTGCATCGATATGCTTTACCGCGCGCTCGAGCTCGAAGGCATCCAAGCGAAGACGATTGCAATGCGCGGCGGCACGGACGGGTCCTTCATTTCGACGCTGGGCACCCCGACACCGAACTACTTCACTGGTGCGCTCAACTTCCACAGCTTCGCGGAGTTCATGCCGTTGGGCGCCTGGGAGAAGAGCCTTTCAGTAACGCTAAGGCTTGTTGATCTGGCCGCCGGCACGTCAAAGTAGTCTGAATCGACACATAAAAACGGCGCACCGAACTTCCCGTTCGCGTGCGCCGTTGCGATGAAGAGGGCCTCTCTAATTCGCTCAGCAGGCTCAGCAGCTTTTCTGAGCGCTTTTTCGCGATTGGAACCAGCGCCAGGCGAAGCCGACAAGCACCGGACCCATGGCAGCGGAAATAATGCCGAGGACGAGAATAAGGGAGAGATTGTTCTTAATAAAGGGAATGTTTCCAAAGAGATAGCCTGCGCCCACAATGCTCACGGCCCAGAGAATGGCGCCCGTGCCGGAGAAAAGCTCGAAGCGCAGATAATCCATTCGCGCGGCCCCTGCCACGAGCGGCGCAAAGGCGCGAACAATCGGCACGAAACGCGCAAGCAGAATTGTTTTGCCGCCATGGCTCACGTAGAAAGCGTGCGCATTTTGGAGCTTGGACGCATTAATCCAGCTGATGCTGCCGTCGTAGATTTTGTTGCCGAACCATTTGCCTGTTGCGTAGCCCACGGTGTTGCCGAGAATGGCGCCGAGCGCGACGGCAAGCATGATGACCCATGGACTTGCGGTGCCTGCTGCGGCAACGGTGCCGGCGACGAAGAGCAGCGAGTCGCCAGGCAGAAAGGACATGACGACGAAGCCGGTCTCAAGAAAGAAAATCACGAACATCGCTAGATAAATCAGCGTGCCGTGATGAGTTGCCAATGTGACCAGAAAGTGGTCGGCGTTCGTAAAAAGTTCGACGATGAGACCAAAGATGTCCATGGTTGGTTGAAGCAGAAAATCGTTTGACCGGTCAAGCTGCCGGAGGCAGCCGGTGGATGTTCTTTTTGGACCGGCCGACGTTGAAGCATATCCTGAGTCAGCCAACTATCATACTGAATGCCGATCAACGCGGTGCTGCTGCGGCGCTTTTTTGCAAGTGCTTTCTAATTAGCCGGCGGCTGGTGAAAACACCCGTTGAAGAGAGTGAATTTGAAGCGAGGGTTTTCTTGAGTCAGGAAGGAATAAAGACGGTCGAAAACGACCGCAATGAAGCACCCGCGGCTGATGAATCGATTGGGACGCAGCCGGCAGCTCGGCGGGAAATTCGCGAGTTGCCGTCCCTGCTTATCAGCCAGATAGCCGCGGGCGAAGTGATCGAGCGGCCTGCTTCAGTTGTGAAGGAACTCGTGGAAAATGCCATTGATGCGGGCGCGACGGCAATTGAGGTGCGTGCCGATGCGGGCGGCCTGAAGCGCATTGTGGTGGCCGACAACGGCTGCGGCATTCCGAAGGCCGAACTGTCCCTCGCGCTGAAGCGGCATGCGACAAGCAAGATCCGCACGCTTCTCGAGCTTGAAAACGTCAAAAGCCTCGGCTTCCGCGGGGAGGCTCTGGCATCAATTGATGCCGTTGCGGATCTCTCCATTAAAAGCCGGACTGCTGATGCGGACGCGAGCTGGATGATTCGCGGCGGCGAAGTTCTGCCTGCACCAGGAATGCCTTGCGGCACTCGCGTTGAAGTTTTGGATTTGTTTTACAAGACGCCGGTTCGCCGCAAGTTCATGCGTGCGGAAACCACGGAAACGGCGCACATCGTGACGCAGCTCGAGCGCATCGCCTTTGCGAATCCGGGGGTTGAATTCCGATTCTTTTCTAACGGCCGGGAGACGCTTCATCTGCCGAAAGCTTCGCAGAAGGAGCGCATTCTTTCTTTGATGCCGAAGGACTTTGCAGGGAATTGCCGCGTTGTGGAGGCGCAGGCGGGCGGCATGCGCATCAGCGGATTGGCGGGGCTCCCCACAGTTTCACGCATGAGAGGCGATGCGCAGTATCTCTTCGTGAACGGACGTTTCATCCGCGATCGCGTTATGTCGCACGCGGCCCGTGCCGCGTACGAAGACGTGCTGCACGGGAAAGCGCAGCCGATGTACTGCCTGTTCCTGACGATCCCGCCATCGGAAGTGGATGCGAATGTGCACCCGACAAAATCCGAGGTGCGATTCAGAGAGTCAGGGCGTGTGCATCAGCTTATTGAAACAGCTGTGGAGCGTGCGCTGGCGCCTTCCTCTGCCGGCATACTTTCGGGCGAATTCGACGCGCATGCGGGGGGCGAAGCAAAGCTCGGCGATGCAGCTCGAGCGGATGCGGGCGGCGAGCGTGCGGGATCGAGCGTTCCGCAGGAAGCGCCCAGTCTTTTTTCGAAGGGCGACGTATCTATCGGCACGAATGCTTTTTCGCGTGTTGCTGTGCCGCCAGCAGCCGCTTGGGAGCGGCAGTTCGGCACGAAGCCGCAGGATCCTTATCCCAAGCCTTTCCAATCGTCCCGTCCTCGATCAGGGGCTGAGGGCGGCGCTTCGGAATCTCGTCCCAGCACGACGGCAGTTGAAAATGCAATGGCGCTTTTCGGTGCGCCGCGCGACTTTACCCTTCGTGATGCAGCGAAGCAGCATTTGCAGGCTGCGCAAGAAGCGGAGAACGAACTTTCGGCCGCGCCTCAAAATTTTGCTCAGCCAGCGGCTCACGATGAAGCGTTGCAAAAGCAATCGGCAGATGCAGTCAATGCGAGCGCGCCCGTTGCAGCTTCGGCGCTGGAGCCGCAGGCGGCGAACAGCGTCTCTGATTCCGCTGCGCCAATCATTGAAGATCACGCGACAAGCAATTCGTCGGCTGATGCAAAAGCGGCTGAGAAAACAACCTGGTCGCCAACGCAGCCCGATGCGTCATTCAGTGCATTTGCCAAAAGCGGACCGACGCAGTCCGAGCGCGGCTATCTCGGCCGTCCGCTCGCACAAATTGCCGGCATCTACATCCTGGCCGAAAACGAAGAAGGGCTTGTCATTGTCGACATGCATGCGGCAGCCGAGCGCATTCTTTACGAGCGTCTCAAGACGCAGGTTGCGCTGCGAAAGCTCGCCATGCAGCCGCTTCTTATCCCCATCGTTGTTCGCGTGACGCCGCTGCAGTTCGCAGCGTTTGAAGAACACCATGCGCAGCTCGAAGAAATGGGGCTCGAAGTGACGGGCGGCGGCAATTCAACCATTGTTCTGCGCGCTATTCCTGCGATTCTCTCTGATGTGCCGGTGCCGGCGCTTGAGTCGATGCTGCGTGAAGTGCTTGAGGATGTGAAGGATTTCGGTTCGTCGCAGTGGATTGAGGTGGAGAAAAACAAGATTCTGGCAACCATGGCCTGTCACAGCGCTTTCCGCGCCAACCGCAAGCTTTCCATTCCGGAAATGGATGTGCTCCTTCGGGATATGGAAAAGACGGCGCGCGCAGATCAATGCAACCACGGACGCCCGACCTGGACCAAGCTCACAGTGGCGGAGCTCGACAAGCTATTCATGCGCGGAGAATGACCGGATGATGGGAACGCTTCACGAATCTGCGGCGGATCAACCGCAGGCGCTACTCCTTTTGGGGCCGACGGCGAGCGGCAAGTCTGCGCTTTCGCTCCAGCTTGCCAAGCAGTTCGACGTTGAGATCATTTCGATCGATTCGGCGCTTGTCTACCGAGGCATGGATATTGGGAGCGCAAAGCCGACGCCCGAAGAGCTCGCAGCCGTGCCGCATCATTTGATCGACATCCGCGAGATAAGCGAACCGTACAGTGCGGCCGATTTTGCGGCTGATGCTGTTCGACTTGTTTCGGAAATTCGTGCGCGCGGTCGATTTCCGCTTATTGTGGGCGGAACCATGCTCTACGCGAAAGCGCTTCGCGAGGGACTGAACGACATGCCCACCACTTCAGCAGAGGTGAGAGCGCAGGTCCTAAGCGATGGCGAGCGCTTGGGGTGGCCAGCCATGCATGCGGAACTGGCTCGTGTGGATCCGGAAACCGCAGAACGGCTCGCACCCAACGACAAGCAGCGCATTGGACGTGCGCTTGAGGTTTATCGGATGACGGGGAGGCCGTTGTCGAGCTTTCATGACAGAAAGGCGATCAAGCCGCTCATCCCAGTTCTGACCGTCGGCTTGATGCCGCGAGATCGCGCCAAGCTGCATGCGCGCATTGCCGAACGATTTGATGCCATGCTCCGTTCTGGTTTTCTGGATGAAGTCAAGCGTCTCATGGCAAGGCCTGACTTTGATCCTGAAAGCCCAGCGATGCGTGCGGTCGGCTATCGGCAGGCAATCGACTTTTTGTCGGGCCGCATGGATGCATCGGCCTTCCGTGAAGCAGGCATTGCTGCCACGAGGCAACTCGCGAAGCGCCAGATGACTTGGCTGCGCGGCATGCGCGACGCTTTGCTGATTGATTCTGATACTAATGAAGTTTTAGAAAATCTTATAAATATAATGAAAGTCCATCTAGGAATAAAAACATCGAAGAAATAAAGTCATCTAATTTTACAGATTCTTTTTTTCTTCAAGAATAGATTAGATGTGAAAATATACGATAAGTATGTTTCTTTCCTTTATAGAAACTAGCTCAGAAATTGATAATTGACTCTATAATTTGTTCCAGCTATTTGTGTGTGGTATTTAAATCGCTTGAGCTAAATAAATAGACGATAATTTACAAGAAAAATTTGAGTTTGGTGACACATCCTTTTTTTTCACGATTGAGGTGCAAAATTAATCTTTGAATATGGTGTGATCAGAGAATGTATTTTTATTTAGTAAAAGATTGGATAAGTTTATCCCATTGACTCCAAACGATTTCAGGTGAAAAAGCCTGCATATCTTTTCTTCCATTTTCACCATAAATTCTGCGAAGATTTTCATCTTCCATAAGTTTTTCAAAGCCTTTAGCATACGATTCAGGCGTGGGATCAGTTAAGATTCCATTATGATTATTCTGAATTAAAGAATTAACAGAAGGGCAATCAGAGCATCCTACAGCAGGGAGTCCCATAGATAAAGCTTCGGCTAAGGCTAAACTGAATCCCTCAAAAGCAGAAGGTATGGCAAATATTGAAGCGTTTGCTAACTTGTTAGTAATGTTATCAGTTTTCCCTTTGAGTAAAAATTGATTTTGTAGGTTCAAATTACTGATTCTAGATCTAATGAGTTTTGTAAATTTTGTCTCTTCAAATGTTTCTCCCCACCATTCGCAGGTCCAATCAGGAAATTTTTGGCTTAATAGCTTCATTGCCTCAATTAGAAGTAAAGGTCTTTTTTGTTTTGATAATCTAGCTAATATAATAATCTTTTTCTTTGTGTAATCGGGCTTCACAGTGAATTGCGGGGCAATATTAGGTATATAAACAATAGGAACAGTGGATAGTGTTTGACGAGTAATATTTATGTATTCAGGCATAAGAACTTGTACTGCTGCACAAGTCTCGATTGAAGTTTTGTATTTTTGAAAATCAGGGGCATCTAAGTATAAAGATGGAACGTTATGAAACATCGTTATAATCGGAGCCCCGATATTTAAACACTCTTTAAGGATATAAGTTGCTTGAGGTTGAAATGCAATGTATATGTCAGATTTGATAATAGAACTTTTAAGTGAATCTGCCTTTATTTGAGTGTCAAGTGAAATTCGATTAAGCTTTCGTTTTAGTTTGCTGAATGAGAGACAACGTAATGTTCTAAATATTTTTTTTCTTAAAAAAATATTTTTTGGTTCTTTATATGCATTGATGAAGCGAACTTTATTGCTAATTGGGAAACTAGGTTTCCCTTTTATAGGGTCGCAACATATAGCAGTAACAATATATCCCCTTTCGGCAAGAGCATTTGCCATATCGCAAAAAACTTTCTCTCTCCCTCCTTTCTCATTTATGACTCGATCTACATTTAGAAGCAGAACGTGTTGTTTTTTGTTTGAATTTACGAGTGTCGGATTGTCCATTATGCAAATAATTAAATAGCGTTTAAATGCATTATGATTTATGCAAAAAAGAAAATAGCCATCTGAATCCTTTATTATTTACTTTTGCACCACAAATAAAAAAGGAAACAAATGGCTTCTCCAGCAAGCTTACTCAAGGCGATTCTCAATGTCAAAGAAGTCGTCTTCCTCAATGCCGATACCCAGAGTGTCGAGCGCACCCGATTCGACGATATTTACGAAGAGACGAGCTTCCTTTTTGACGTCCGACCATATAAAAAGAGTGAAAGTATTTGCCATCTTTGCGGTCGTGTCTGTCCCCGTTTCGACCAAGGCAACTACGAAGAAGCTCGTTGCTGGCTCGTCTTGATTGGGGGCAGTCAAGGTCTACCTTCGGTGCAAAACCCATCGCGTTGCCTGCCCTGAACTGGACGTCATGATCGCTTCGGTGCCTTTGGCATCCGCTGATTCCCGCTTCACGAAGGACTTCGATTTCACTATCACCTGGCTGGTTTCGAGGCTGTCAAAGACTGACATTGTTTTTTACATGGGCATGACTGGAAGACTGTTGGCTACTGCATTCGCCGCACGCTCAATCAGATCGAACTGGATCAAAACGGCCATCTTAAAAAGATTGTAAACATAGGTGTTGACGAAACCAGCTTCCGCAAAGGACATAAGTACATTACGGTCGTCGTCAATCACGACATCAACTTTGGGTCCATGAGGGGCACGGCAAGGAGATTTTCAGCAAGTTCTTCGAGAAATTCTCTCCAGAGGATCGCCTCATCATCAAGATCATCAGCTGTGACGGAGCGCTATGGATCGACGAGTACATGAAGGAGAATACACGCCCAACGCTAACCGATGCACCGACCTTCCCATGTCGTGAGTTGGGCTGGCGCAATGATCGATGAGATGCGTCGTATGGTCTGGAACTGGCATCGCGCTGAATCCCGAAAGTCCGCCAAGGAAGCTAAGAGCGCTGAGGACGACGCAGAATCAGCCAAGCTCGCGAAGCAAAGTCTCAATAGCGCCGAACTCGCAAAAGTTGTCAAAGGCGCGCTTTACGCTCTGGGCTATGCGCCGGTAAACCTAACAGAAAGACACTCGGAAACGCTAAAACTTATTCAGACCCGCGAGCCCAAGCGCTGTTAAACGCGTATCAACTCAAGGAAGAGCTTCGGGCGATCCTGCGCCTGCCAAGCTACGAGCAGGTCAGTGTCGAGTTCAAGCGGAGATACTTCCGAGCGACATACTCCCGTCTCGGGCCGGTAAAGAAACTTTCAAGATCGCCGCCACGAAGAGGGCACCATCAACGCCGTTTGCTATCGATTCAACAATGACCGCGTCGAGGCAACCAATAACAAGATCAAGCAGGTCATTCGGCGTGCATTCAGCTTCCGAAATATCGATAGCTTGATCGCCATGGTGATGCTGGTATGCTCACCGATCAAGATATCTCTGCTGAATAAACCGCGGCAGAGATAAATTCAGGTATGAAGCCTTCGAGCGTATTCACATGTACGCCCGAAGAGCCGTAAATTTCGCTGTTGTGGTAACAGGTAGTGCTTTAAAGGACGACGCACTGCGCTTCGCCAGCCGGTCGTTCGATGATTTCACCGATGCGGAAGACCTTTTCGCCTTGTTTCTGGAACGCAGCCATGGCAGCATCGGCTTCCTCGGGCGAAACAATGACGACCAGGCCGATGCCGTTATTGAAGACGCGGAACATCTCATGGTCTTCAATGTTGCCCTTTTCCTGGAGCCAATCGAAGATGGCCGGGCGCGTCCAGGCCTTGCCGTCAATCTTGGCCTGAACCGTTTCCGGGAGAACGCGCGGCACATTTTCGAGCAGGCCGCCGCCCGTGATGTGCGCCATGCCCTTGATGTCGATCGTCTTCATGACTTCGAGCACCTGCTTGACATAGATTCGCGTCGGTTCCATGGCGCGGTCGGCGAGGGTTGCGCCGTCAAAGGGCATCGACCAGTCGGCGCCTGAAACTTCAACGACCTTGCGGATGAGTGAGAAGCCGTTTGAGTGCGGGCCGCTCGAGGCAAGGCCAAGAATGACGTCGCCCGGCTGGATGCGGGTGCCGTCGATGATGCTGTCCTTTTCAACCACGCCGACGGCAAAGCCCGCGAGGTCGTATTCACCTTCCGGGTACATGCCGGGCATTTCGGCGGTTTCGCCGCCGATCAGAGCGCAGCCGGCAAGCTCGCAGCCTTTCGCGACGCCTGCAACAACGCGCGAGGCGACGTCGACGTCAAGTTTTCCGCAGGCGTAATAGTCAAGGAAGAAAAGGCTCTTGGCGCCCTGAACGAGGATGTCGTTGACGCTCATGGCAACAAGATCCTGTCCAACCGTGTCGTGACGACCAAGCTTGAAGGCCAGCATGAGCTTCGTGCCGACGCCGTCCGTGCCCGTCACGAGAACGGGGTTCTTGTAGTCCTTGCTGACTTCGAAGAGCGCGCCGAAGCCGCCGATCGATCCGAGAACGCCAGGGATCATCGTGCGCTTGGCAGCGGGTTTGATGCGTTCGACGAGTTCGTCGCCGGCATCAATGGAAACGCCGGCGGCCGCATAGGAAAGCTGGGTCATGAAAATCTCGCAGGAAGATGCGGAGGCGGGTGGCCGAGCAGAGTCGACAGCTTGATTGCTGCGCTGCGCTCGGCATGCTCCGAATGACGAAATGAATTCGCCGAGAGTATAAGGGAGCGGCAACAGAGAAAGGAAAAACAGCGGAATCAATTGCTGTAGGGAAAGATAAGTCCCTTTTCGGAAGTGCCTCGCATCTCGCGATACACTTAGCGTTTTGAAATGTCGACAGCGACGCAGTTCGCAGCCGACACGATGAGATTCGAGATTTTGTTGGCATGCAGGCGCCCGACCAGTATCTTCTTGACCTGCCGGAGCTTCAAGAGCGCGACCGGCCGACTTTCGAGAACTTTATTCCGGGCAGAAATGCGCCGGTGCTTGCTGCCATTTGCGAAATGGCGGCCGGCGGGGGACCTCGGCTGCTTTATCTTTACGGCGCGGTGGGCGTTGGGCTCACGCATCTTCTGAATGCCTTTGCGCCTGAGCAGAGCGAACGCGTGCCCTGTTTCCAAGAGGATCGAGTGCGGTACGCCGTGGACGATCTCGAGCGCTTGAGCGCCGAAGAGGCTGACGCGCTGCGTCGGCTGATCGATGCAGTCATGGCTTCCGAAAAGGCTCGCCTTGTTTGCGCTGGCCATTTGCCGCTCAACAAGCTGCCGCTGCCGCTTGGCGTGACAAGCCGGCTGAGCGCCGGGCTCTGTTCACGCGTGGTGCCGCTCTCGGAGTCGGATCGTTTCCGGGAGCTGCGGCGTCTTGCAGCCATACGCGGCATTGTGATGACCGACGAGATGGAGAGCTGGATGTCGGCGCATTTGCCTCGCGACATGCGAACGCTGACGCGTGTGCTCGATATCGCCAATCAGCTGTCGCTTCACGCGAAGAGCCGCGTAGCGCTGGCTACGCTCAAGGAAGCTGCGCGCATTGCGCGCGAGGCTGGTCTCCTTGGTCCGGGAGCGTTCTCGGCAAGCAGGATCAGGCTGGCGTCTCTCATCAGGGAAAAGAAAAACTTTGAATAAAGCATGAAAGCAGCTGTTTTTGACCTCGACCATACGCTTCTGCCGATAGATTCTGGCGACGCATGGTCCCGCTGGGTTGTCCGGCATGCAGGCCTGGACCAAGCGGCCTTTGACAAAAAAATTCAAGCCTATGCCGACGCGTATCACGAAGGCAGGTTTGATCCGAATGAATTCGTCGCATTTCAGTGCTCGCTCTTGAAAAGTGCGCCGAAGGCGACGATGGTGAAGTGGCGCGATCAGTTTATTGAAGCGGTGGTGAAGCCCGCTCTTCGCCCCGAAGCGTTCGCGCTTCTCGAGAGCCGCCGCGCCGAAGGGTTTGAAATTGTGCTTGCCACAGGCACGCACAGCTTCGTGACTGCCGAAGTCGCAAAGCTTTTCGGCATCCGTTATCTCGCAGCTGCAACCCCTGAAGAGAATGTCGAGGGCGAATTCACGGGACGCGTTGTCGGCTCGCACTCCTATGGCGAAGGCAAGCTCGTGCTGGTCAAGGCGCTTCTTGAAAAGCTTGAAGCGGAGCGCGGCGAGCTCCTCCAGGCAGTGGAAGCGTGGAGCGACTCGATCAATGACCTCCCGCTTCTCGATTGGGCAGCCAATTTCGGCAATGCGCCCGGCCGAAGCGGGCGCGCCGTTGCCGTCAACCCCGACTCAGCTTTGCTTGATGTGGCTATTTGCCGGCATTGGAGCGTTCTTGACCTTTTCCACAAGGAGCGCGCTGATGTTTGAGCGAATCGTCGAACGGTTCAAAAGCTGGATGAAATCCGATTCCGCAGACGTCGTCGTCAAAGAGCCGCGCATTATTCCGAAGGAAGTTCACAAAATTTCGCCGGATCTGGTGTCCTGGCAGGCCAAGCGCACGTGCGAGGCGCTCCAGAAGCGCGGCTATCGCGCTTACATTGTGGGCGGCGCCGTGCGCGATCTGCTCCTTGGCGTGACGCCCAAGGACTTTGATGTAGCCACGGATGCAACACCCAATGAGGTCAAGCGCTGCCAGCGCCGCGCACTCATCATCGGCAAGCGGTTTCGGCTTGTGCACGTCATTTTCGGCCGGGAAATCATCGAATGTTCGACATTTCGGGCGCTCGAGGGCGCGGGCGTGAGGAAGGACGCCGCGGGCCGCGTTGTGTCCGACAATGTTTTCGGTGAGATGTGGGAGGATGCGGCGCGCCGCGACTTCACGATCAACGCGATGTATTACGATCCGGCGACGGAAGAGCTCTACGATTACCACCACGGATTTGAAGATATTGCTGCGAAGCGCGTCCGCATGATCGGCGATCCGGCTGCACGCTATCGCGAGGATCCCGTGCGAATGCTGCGCGCCATACGCATTTCAGCCAAGCTGGGCTTCAAAATGGATCCGGCGACGGAGCGTCCGATTGCCAAAATGGGCGCGCTTCTCAAAAATGTGCCCTCAGCCCGCCTTTCGGATGAATTGCTGAAAATTCTGACGTGCGGCCAGGCTGTCGAAAGCATGAAGAAGCTGCGCGAAGCGAAGCTCAATCAGGCGCTGATGCCGATTCTGGATCTGATTCTGTCAGAGCCCGACGGCGAAAAGTTTCTCATGCTTGCGCTTCGCCGCACCGACGAACGGCTTGCTGTCGGAAAAAAGATCTCGCCGGCGTTTCTTTTTGGAACCTTGCTGTGGCCGCAGGTTGCCAAGCGCTGGGCTTACAACGAAGAGAAGCGGAAACTGGGGCGGATCGCCGCGCTGCATGAAGCCGCTGTTGATGTGCTGGAAACGCAGTGTCAGCAGTTTTCGATTCAACGGCGGTATCAGGCGGACATGCACGATATTTGGCTCATGCAGGCCAGGCTTGAGCGGCGCACCGGAAAGACGCCCTGGAGCATTATTCAGCATCCGCGCTACCGTGCCGGCTATGACTTCCTGGTGCTTCGCGCCATGACTGGGCACGTGCCGCCGTCGCTTCCCGAATGGTGGGATGCCTTCTCGCAGGCAGACGATGAAACCCGCCGCAGCATGATTGAAAGCGCGCAGCAGGAAGCCCGTCGAACAGCCGAGAAGGCGAGGCGAAGCCGATCTGCAGGCGCTGAGGCCAAGAGCGGCGCGTCCGACGATTCTCGTCGTTCCCGGCGCCGGCGTCCGAGGCACCGCCATAGCGGCGAGAGCGACGGAAAATCCTCGAAGAGCGAGGCGTAGCAATGCGTGCACTGATCGGCTTAGGCGCCAATCTCGGCGATCCGCGTGCGGCGCTCAATTCCGCGCTTCAGGCAGTGGCGGCGCTTCCGCAGACGAAGCTGCTCGCGCAGAGCAGTTTTTATTCAACTTCCCCCGTGGATTCATCCGGTCCGGACTACGTCAATGCGGTTGCGTTTCTCGAAACGAAGCTTGAACCCGAGCCTCTTTTGAAAGCGCTTCAGCGCATTGAGAATGTGCATGGCCGCGTTCGGCCTGCGGGCGTCCACAATGCGCCCAGAACGCTTGATCTCGATTTGCTCGAGTATGAAGGCGCGGTTCTTAAGACCGCTTTTCTGACGCTGCCGCATCCGAGGATGACGTCGCGTCTCTTCGTGCTCGTGCCATTGGCGGAAATCCTTCCGAATTGGCGCGCTCCCGATGGCGTGCCAATAGCTGCGATGATCGAAGCCGTTCGCCGGACGGATCCTTCGCAGCAAATTCGGCGTCTCCCGCAATAGGCTTCGGAAGGTCGACCCAAGCGTTTGACGGAAGACGTCAAAAACGTTTGTGCGTATTTCGTTTGCCTCTTTTTTCTTGCTGTGGCATACTCCAAATTCTCGTTCCAAACGGACGGGTATTATTCATTCAGGTCCCTTCCCCGGATGGCGGAATGGTAGACGCAGCGGATTCAAAATCCGCCGGGTAAAACCGTGAGAGTTCGAGTCTCTCTCCGGGGACCAGTCAGAGAAGACCCAGGAACTTGACGCACGAAGCCTCGGCACAGCAGCTGAGGCTTTTTGCTTTCAAAGGGTGGTGCTTCTGGAGCTGCCAAAAACGCTTTTCCATTCGCTCCAAGCTTCAGCCCTGCCGATTTCCGTCATGACCAACCCTCTTCTTAACATTCAGCCGCTAGCACTCTCAGGCTTGATTTTCATCGAAGCGCGCAACTACGAAGATCATCGGGGCGTCTTTACGGAGCTGTGGCGCGAAGAGGCGTACCGAGTTTCGGGACTGCCGACCCACTTTGTGCAGGACAATCTGAGCGTGAGCCGCTCGCGCGGCACGCTGCGCGGCATCCATTTTCAGAAGGGCGATGCTGCGCAGGGGAAGCTTGTTCGGCCGCTGCGCGGCGCCATCCGGGATGTCGCTGTGGACCTGCGGCCTCAGAGCCCGACGCGCTTTCAATGGGTTGCAGTTGACTTATCTGCTGAGAAGGCACAGGCGATTTTTATTCCGAGAGGGTTCGGACACGCTTTCCTCACCCTTGAGGATGACACTTTTGTCTACTACAAGGCGGATGCGCCTTACGCGCCCGGACAAGAGGGGAGCATTCGCTGGAATGATCCGACGCTTCAGATTGAATGGGGATCCGAGCGCTTTGCGCAGACCCCCATCCTGTCTGAAAAGGATGCGCAGGCGCCTTTGCTCGGCGACTGGCTCAAAAGCGGCGCTTTAGGGTAATCAGCGGGCTGCGATCGTATTGAGGAACGCCGCTAGGTCGTTCATTTCATCCGCACAAAGCTCGTGCTCCATCGGATAGGTCTGCCAAATCAGGTTCGGCGCCGCTTCTCGGACGACGCCGGCAGAGCGGGCGGCCGTCATGGGCGGAACGACATTATCGAAGTCGCCGTGCGCCATGAAGACGGGCGTGCGGTGTCCGGCGGCCGTCACTTCGGAAAAGAGCCGCCCGGCGAGCGGCAGGTAGCCCGAGAGCGCAACAATGCCGCCGAGGGGTGCGGTTTCGCGCAGGCCTGCATAAAGCGATAGGGCGGCGCCTTGTGAAAAGCCGCCAAGCACAATGCGGCTTCTCGGCGTGCCGGCAGCCTCAATTTCTGCAATGAGCGCAGCGATTCGCGCAGCGCTGGCTCGAATGCCGTAGGCGTCTTCCCTGTCGTCAAGGCGCTCGCCCGGGAAGTCGTACCAAGCGCGAAGCGGATAACCGGGATGCGCGCTCAGTTCGCGCATGGGGGCGTTCGGCAGAATGAAGCGGCAGATGGGACCGCCGAAATCAAGAATTTCGTCGGGGAAGGGTGCGAAATCCGTGTTGTCGACGCCCATGCCGTGAAGCCACACAACGGTGAGGTCCGGCGTGCCGCCCCGGCGCGGCCTGACGGTGAGAAGCTCCTCGGGCCGGAAGGGAGGCTCCGTTTGCTTGGCGGGTTCTGCGTTTTTTTCGGGCGCGGGCGCAGCGGCTTTTTCTGGAGCGGCTGATGATTCTGGCGATTCGATGGTGATGCGGCCGTCGATCTTTTCCGTCTGCGTTGTGGAATTCGCTTCGGCAGAAGGCGTTTCTGCGCCGGCGTGCGCCTGCGCTTCTGCTTTTTCGGCGGCAGCGGCTTTCTCCGGCTTTCTTGCGCTCTTGGGGCGGAAGGCCTTCACGACAGCGTCGTCCGTTTCGATATAAGGTCCGCCGATCAAGTCGATGCAGTACGGGACAGCGGCGAAGATGCCGTTCACAACCACTGCGCCGGCTTCGTCTCGCAGGCCCTCAAGGGTTTCTGCAATGGCCTTGGGCTGGCCCGGCAAATTAATGATCAGAGCGGCGTGATCCGGCGTTTCACGAAGCACGCCCACCTGCCGCGACAAAATGGCTGTCGGCACGAAGTGGCCGGAGATGGCGCGCATCTGCTCGCCGAAGCCCGGCATTTCACGCGATGCGACAGCAAGCGTCGCTTCAGGGGTTACATCGCGGCGCGACGGGCCCGTGCCGCCCGTCGTCAGGATGAGGTCGCAGCCAATGATGTCTACGAGTTCGCGAAGCGTTCGCTCAATGTCGAAGCGTTCATCGGGAATGAGGCGCTTATGCACCTTGATCGGCGTCGTTATCGCCTTTCTGCACCAGGCTTCAAGCGTCGGAATGCCCTTGTCGTCGTAAATGCCGCGGCTTGCGCGGTCGGATACGGATACAAGTCCGAGAATGAGTTCGTTATCTGCGCTGCGGGGCGGCTTCATGATGTGACTCGTTGCAATAGTGAGAAAGGTGAAAGGAAAGCGTGCCGCCGATCGGCCGGCTCAGGCGGTTTGGCTGTTATTGATCGGATTCTCTTTCGTCCTCGTCCTCTTCACGAGGCGCAAGAACGACGGCCTCGTCGAGGCGCTCGTGGAGCATCCGGTAAAGCGCACGGGCATTTTTCGGCGGCTTCTGCGCATCGCGCTCTCGCCGCGCGCCGCGAACAAGTTCGCGCAGCTTTCGAATGTCGACGTCAGGATGTTCGTCAATGAAGCGCTTGAGCGCCTCATCATCCTCGATCATGGCGTCGCGAAGCCGCTCGCACTTGTGGTGCAGCGCCACGGCTGCCTTCGATTCTCCCGTTGCGCGGTCAATCGCTTCGCGCACCGCTTTGGGATCGAGATCGCGCATTTTCTTGCCGATCAGCTGCAGCTGACGGCGCTGTGCGCCGAAGCTCTTCATGCGGCGGAACTCCACGATTTCGACGAAGACGTCTTCAGGCAGGCCGACTTTGCGAAGCTGCTCGTCGCCGAGCTTCGTCATTTCCTTGCCGAGCGCCTGAAGCTCAAGCTGCTCACGCTTCAGCTGTGATTTCGATGGGCCTCGAAATTCGTCTTCTTCGTCGTCTTCGGGCGGAAAGGCGTCTTGACGCATGGTGGCGTTGTCTCCAAAAGAAAGGATTCTGATGAAGACCGTATCATACGGTTTCTTATGCGAAATGAGGCGGACGGACCGCATTGGACGTGCGGAAGATGGACGGTTTGTTGCGCGTGCTTCGCTTCGTTGCTTCAATTGGCCCCGAGCGCACGGGAAGTTCGAAAAGGAAATGGAGGAAGTCTCCGATGCCGCATGCGGAAGTTGATTTGACGCCCATCGAGGCGCTGGGGCCGCGCACCGCAGAGACCGCGCGATGGTGCGTCGAGCGCGCGAAGGCCCTTGGCGCAAGCGCTGCCTGCGCCGAAGCGAGCTTTGACCGGGGGCTTTCCGTCGGCACCCGGATGGGCGACCCCGAGAGCATTGAGCACACGGAAGAAAGCGTGCTCGTTGTCAACGTTTGGAAAGGCGACCGCCGCGGCGCGGCGAGCACGTCCGACTTTTCTGAAGCGGCGCTCGAGCAGGCCGTTCGCGCTGCGCTTCAAATTGCGTCGCATGCGAAGTCGGACCCGGCGAGCGGCTTGCCGAACGAGGCGGATCTCGCAACGGCGTTCCCGGATCTTTCACTTCATCATCCGTATGCCGGCACAGCTGAAGACGCTTTTGCCATGCTCGCTCGTGCGGAAGCGGCAGCTTTTGCCTTTGATCCCGCCATACAGAATTCCGAAGGCGCGCGCTTTGACACGTCGGAAGGCGTTTTTACGCTGGCTAATTCACTGGGATTTTGCGCGGGCTACCCCTATGGACGGCACAGCATCGACTGCTGGCCGATTGCGTCGGGACCGGCTGGCGACGCCGAGCGCGACGGCTGGTGGTGCGAGCCCCGCACGGTGGCGGGGCTGATGGCCCCGGAGGCGCTGGGACGGAAGGCCGCAGAGCGGGCGGTCCGGCGGCTCAATGCCGAAGAGCTTGACCCAGGCCGCTACAACGTGCTGTTTGAGCCGCAGGTGGCAGCTGGGCTGCTCGATATCCTGGAGGCGCTGCTTTCTGGATCGGCGCTCTATCGAAAGGCGTCTTGTCTTTTGGATGCTTTCGGCCGGCGCATTTTGCCTGAGCATATTTCGGTGGAAGAAAATCCCTTTGTGCCCGGCGCCATCGGTTCGGGCGCCTTCGACGACGAAGGCTGCGCCGGCAGCCGCCGCCTCATCATTGATGCGGGCAGGCTGGAGGGCCGGTTTCTTTCGAGCTACAGCGCGAGAAAGCTCGGGCTGCGCACGACCGGCAACGCGGGCGGCGCCTACAACCTGCGGCTCACGAGCACGCAGACGAGCGCCGAGGACGACTTTGGCGCGATGCTTGCAAAACTCGACCGCGGCATTCTCGTCACGGAGCTGATCGGGCAGGGGTTCAATCCCGTCACGGGGGATTATTCGCGCGGCGCCTGCGGCTTTTGGGTGGAAAACGGCCGCATTGATCATGCAATTGAAGACTTTACCATTGCCGGAAACATCCTTGACATGATGCAGCGGCTCGAAGCGGCGGGCGCAGATGCGCTCGTTGCCGGTGAGCGCACCTGCGCAAGCCTCCTTTTTGCCGACCTCGGCATTTCGGGGAGCCGGGCGGATGACGATGCATGAGGCCGGGAAGGCATTTTTGAGAAACAGTTCTTCTGCAGAGTCTTCGCCAAGACGGTAAAATGCCGTTCTTTTTCATTTCAGACTGGCCGGTCAAGCCATGCAGGAACAGTATCTTTCCGATTTTGATTTTGAACTGCCGCAGGAACTCATTGCGCAGTATCCCCTTGCGGACCGAAGCGCTTCGCGCCTTCTTCACATAACGGACTCCGTCCTCGAGGACGGTCACTTCACCGACATCGAGAAATTTCTTCGCCCCGGCGACCTTCTCGTTGCAAACAACACGCGCGTCATCAAGGCGCGTCTTCTCGGCAAAAAGGAAACGGGCGGCGCCGTTGAGGCGCTCATCGAGCGCATTACGGGCGAAGATGCCGCGATAGCGATGGTTCGCGCCAGCAAGTCGCCCAAAGCCGGGTCGAAGCTTTACTTTGAAGCCGACGGGCGAACGACTGCAGCAACTGTTGAAGGGCGCGAAGGCGAGTTTTTTGCGCTTCGCTTCGGAGCGCCCGTTCTCGACGTGCTCGAGTCTTTCGGCAAAGTGCCGCTGCCGCCCTATATCGAGCATGCGGCGGACAAGAACGACGAAGGCCGCTACCAGACGGTCTACGCGAAGTATCCGGGTGCTGTCGCGGCGCCGACGGCGGGCCTTCACTTCACCGAAGCGCTCCTTCAGCGCCTGGCCGACAAGGGCGTCGATATCGAGTATGTGACGCTGCATGTCGGCGCCGGGACATTCCAGCCAGTGCGTGTTGAAAAGCTTTCAGAGCACCACATGCATTCGGAGTGGTATTCGATGCCGGCGGACGTTGCTGCCCGCATCAATGCAGCCAAGGCTGAGGGCCGCCGCGTGATTGCGGTCGGCACGACGTCGCTGCGCACGATCGAGTCCGCAGCAGACCGCGTCGGCCATGTCGAGGCAGGCGCGCGCAACACGTCGCTCTTCATCATGCCGGGCTACGAATTCAAAATCATCGATGCGCTCATTACGAACTTCCATTTGCCGAAGTCAACGCTCGTGATGCTGGTATCGGCGCTCGTCGGCCGCGAGCGCATTCTCGAAGCGTATGCGCATGCCGTGGCCGAGCGCTACCGCTTTTTCAGCTACGGGGACGCCTGCTTCATTGAACGCAAGCCGGGCGTTGCGCCCTGAGGCTGCATCCGAGCGTTACTCTTCCGCTCTCATTTTTTGCTTCGGCCGGCAGGCAGCGCTTCCAGCGCTGCCGCAAAGGCCGAAGAACTATTGAACCGAATACGAAACACCGGGACACACCATGGCGTTTTCCTTCAAAGTCAAGGCAACCTGCGGCAAAGCGCGCCGCGGCGAACTTACGCTCAATCACGGGGTCGTTCAGACGCCGATCTTCATGCCGGTCGGCACTTACGGCGCCGTGAAGTCGATGGCGCCCTACGAACTCGAGGACGTCGGCGCGCAGATCATCCTCGGCAACACCTTTCACCTTTGGCTTCGTCCGGGGCTGGAGGTGATCGGCGCTCACGGCGGGCTTCACGGCTTCGGCCAGTGGCATCGGCCGATTCTGACCGACTCGGGCGGCTTCCAGGTTTTCAGCCTTGGCGAGCTGCGCAAAATCACCGAAGAAGGCGTGCGATTCAGCAATCCGATCAACGGCGACAAGCTTTTTTTGACGCCGGAAATTTCGATGCAGATTCAAAAGACGCTCAATTCCGACGTCACGATGGTGCTCGATGAGTGCACCCCTTACAAAATCAACGGGCGTCCTGCCACGGAGGCAGAAGCGGCAAAGTCGATGCGCATGAGCCTGCGCTGGGCGAAGCGTTCGAAGGATGAATTTGTGCGGCTTGAAAATCCGAATACGCTCTTCGGCATCGTTCAGGGCGGCATGTTCGAGCATCTTCGCGAAGAGTCGCTCGACGGACTCAAGTCGATCGGCTTTCACGGCTACGCGCTCGGCGGCCTCTCCGTCGGCGAGCCCAAGGAAGAGATGCTTCGCATTCTCGACGAGATCGCGCACAAGCTCCCGGACGATCGGCCTCGTTATCTGATGGGCGTTGGCACGCCCGAAGATTTGGTCGACGGCGTCTCGAGCGGCATCGACATGTTCGACTGCGTCATGCCGACCCGCAATGCGCGAAACGGGTGGCTCTTCACCCGCTTTGGCGACATCAAGCTCAAGAACAGCCGCTACCGCAATGACCTGCGCCCGCTCGATCCGAGCTGCACTTGCTACGCCTGCCGCAACTTCAGCCGCGCATATCTGCACCATCTGCATAAGGTGGGCGAGATTCTCGGCGCGCGCCTCAACACGATCCACAACCTGCACTACTACTTGACGCTCATGCAGGAAATTCGCGATGCGCTCGAGGCGGGCACTTTTGAGGCATGGAAGCAGACCTTTAAGGAAAATCGGGCCCGCGGCATTGAATAATTGTTCAGAGAGGTGAAATCCCCAGTGGGCTTCCCTTTTATAATGGCTCGATTGCCCTGCACGGCTGCTACTAATTGAGGTGCAGGCCGCTCAGGGCGACCGAACACTTTTTCCTCTACGGAGTTCACATGTTTTTTATCAATGACGCCTGGGCGGCAGGCGAAGCCGCTCCCGGCGGAATGGAAGGCTTCCTCATTCAGGTGGTTCCGCTGATCGTCATCTTTGCGGTCTTTTGGTTCTTCCTGATCCGCCCGCAGCAGAAGCGCCAGAAGGAACACATGAAGATGTGCGACGCGCTCGCCAAGGGCGACGAAGTGATGACGCTCGGCGGCCTGAACGGTCGGATCGACTTCGTTGAAGATCAGACGATCGGCCTGCAGGTTGCATCCGTCGACGGCAAGCCCGTCGTCGTGCGCATGCAGCGCAATGCCGTTCAGATGGTTCTCCCGAAGGGCTCCATCAAGTTCTGATACGAACTCGAACAAGGGATGCGAAGGGCTTCTTGAAGCTGCGCATCCCTTCCTTCGCTTTGCGTCCGACAGGGCTTCGAAAGGCTTTTGAAACGCTTTTCGAAGCCCTTGTCTGACCGAAACAACCGGGAAAAAAGGGCGTTTCGCCCTTTTTTCGCTCGTTTGAAAACGGAGAGAGCGATGAATCGCTATCCTCTTTGGAAGTACATTCTGATCGGCATCGTGCTACTGATCGGCCTGATCTACACGCTGCCGAATTTTTACGGCGAATCGCCTGCGGTACAGATCACAGCCGCCAAGGCGACGGCCAAGGTGACGCAGGAGACGCTCGGTCAGGTCGAGAAGGCGCTTGCCGACGCGAAGCTCACCCCCAACGGCGTCTATTTTGAGCAGGGCGCGCAGCAGAACACGATTCGCGTTCGCTTTGATCCGACGCAGACTGAAGAGCAGCTTGAAGCGCGTGAAGTCATCGACCGCGCGCTTAATGCCGATCCGAAGGATCCGAGCTACATTGCCGCGCTCAACCTCACCCCGAATACGCCCGACTGGCTCCTCGCGCTCAACGGCCGCCCGATGTATCTCGGCCTCGACCTTCGCGGCGGCGTGCATTTCCTGCTTCAGGTTGACATGCGCGCAGCCATTACGAAGCGCGTAGAAGCCACGGCTTCGGATCTGCGCTCGCAGTTCCGCGACAAGCGCATCCGCCACACCGGCATCAACCGCATCGGCAACGACATCGAAATCAGCTTCGCCAATGAAGAAGAGCGTGCGCGCGCCAACGACCTGATGCGCAACACGCAGCCCGACCTGGTGATCGAGCTGCCCGAAGCATCAGCCGCGCCCTACATCATTCATGCAACGCTCTCGCAGAAGGCGATTCAGAACGTTCAGAACAACGCGCTCAAGCAGAACATCTCAACGCTGCACAACCGAATCAACGAACTCGGCGTTGCCGAACCCGTGATCGCGCAGCAGGGCGCCGACCGAATCGTCGTTCAGCTCCCGGGCGTTCAGGACACGGCGAAGGCCAAGGACATTCTCGGCCGCACGGCCACGCTTGAAGTGCGACTCGTTGACGACAGCCCCGAAGCGCTTGCGCAGCTCGCGCAGGGGAACGTTCCCTTCGGCGACGAAAAGTTCACCGATCGCGACGGCCGTCCGATTCTCGTCAAGCGCCGCGTGATCCTCACGGGCGACAACCTCAACGACGCGCAGCCGGGCTTCGACGGGCAGACGCAGGAGCCGACCGTCAATCTGGAGCTCGACAACCGCGGCGCACGCATCTTCCAGGAAGTGACGCGTGAAAACGTCGGCAAGCGCATGGCGATCCTGCTGTTTGAAAAGGGCAAGGGCGAGGTTGTGACCGCGCCTGTGATCCGCCAGGAAATCGGCGGCGGCCGCGTTCAGATCTCGGGCAACATGACGACGGTCGAAGCGACCGACACCGCGCTCGTGCTTCGCGCCGGGTCGCTCGCCGCGCCGATGGAAATCGTCGAGGAACGCCTGATCGGCCCGAGCCTCGGCGAAGCGAACATTGAAGCGGGCTTCCGCTCGACGCTCTACGGCTTCATCGTGATCGCCGTCTTCATGGCGCTCTACTACCAAGTCTTCGGCATTGTGTCGGCCGTTTCGCTCATCTGCAACGTGATGATGCTTTGCGCGGTTCTGTCGCTCCTTCAGGCGACGCTGACGCTGCCGGGCATTGCCGCCATGGCGCTCACGATCGGCATGGCCGTCGACTCAAACGTGCTCATCAACGAGCGCGTGCGTGAAGAGCTTCGAATCGGAAGACCGCCGCAGACCGCCATCAGCGAAGGCTATGAACGCGCTTTTGCAACGATTCTCGACTCGAACGTGACGAGCTTGATTGCGGGTCTTGCCCTTCTCATCTTCGGTTCCGGTCCGGTCCGCGGCTTTGCCGTTGTGCACTGCATCGGCATCGGCACGTCGATCTTTACCTCCGTCGTGGTTTCCCGCGGCATGATCAACCTGATCTACGGTCGCCAGAAGAAGCTTACGGCCGTCCATATCGGTCAGATCTGGCGCCCGGATCCTGAAAAGGCTGCCGGCAAGTGAGATCAAGGGAGTAAGAAAAAATGGAGTTTTTCCGAATTCATCGCACCATTCCGTTCATGCACTACCGTCATGTGCTGAACGGGATCTCGCTTGTGTCTTTCCTTATTGCCGTCTATTGGATCTTTACGCATGGCCTGGCGCTCTCGATTGAGTTCACGGGCGGCACCCAGATGGAAGTCGCTTATCCGACCGCAGCGAATACCGAGCAGATTCGCGAGGATCTGGCGGCAGTCTCCAAGGAAGTGCTCGTACAGAATTTCGGTACGTCGCGCGACGTTGTAATTCGCGTGCCGACGAAGGAAGGCCAGACGTCGGGCCAGGTGGCCGCTGAGGTCATGAAGGTTCTTCAGGCGAAGACGCCCGACGTGAAGCTCAAGAGCACGGAATTCGTCGGCCCGCAGGTGGGCGACGAGCTTGCGCGAGACGGCGGCACGGCTCTGGCGCTGGTGGTCGTCGGCATCATGGTCTATCTGGCGCTTCGCTTCGAGTGGAAGTTCTCGGTCTCAGCGATCATTGCGAACCTGCACGACGTTGTGATTGTGATCGGCATCTTCTCCGTGATGCAGTGGGAATTTACGCTTCCGGTGCTCGCCGCCGTGCTGGCCGTGCTTGGCTACTCCGTGAACGAGTCGGTGATTATTTTCGACCGCGTTCGCGAGCATTTCCGCACAATGCGCCGCGCCGATCCGATTGACGTGATCAACTCGGCCATTACCGCCACGATCTCGCGTACGGTGATCACGCATACGTCGACGCTCTGCATGACGCTCTCGATGTTCTTTTTCGGCGGTCCGGCGCTGCACTATTTCTCGCTGGCGCTTACGATCGGCATTCTGCTCGGCGTTTATTCATCCGTCTTTGTGGCGGCGGCCATCGCGATCTATCTGAACGTGAAGCGCGAAGACCTTGTGAAGCCCGTGAAGAAGGAAGAAATCGGCGACATGGTGCCGTAAGAGCTTTGATCCAATGCGCCTGCGGCTTTGCCGCAAGCGCAGTTAAAGCTTCACCAAAAGCAAAAAGGCTGCAGTTTTTGGACTGCAGCCTTTTTTCCTAAAGCGCCTGGCGCGTGCGCGATTCACACGGAAAGGCCGTAGAGCCGCGCAAATATTGAACGGATGAGCGTATCGATCATCAGCGTCAGGCGCCCTTCCATGGCTTCCGGATCAAGGAGCCGGATTTTTTTGAGATCGTTGATGTGCTCTTTGAGCGCATCAAGCGTTGTTTCCTTCCAAAAAGCAGGACTTTCGCTTTCGGTCCACTCGCCGCGGCCGCGGCCGAAATGCGCAACGGCGAGGTAGAGCAGCACAGCCTCCAGGATGAAGTTCGATATGGCTTTGTCGCTCCAGGCGAGTTCCGTCCCTTTCTTGTCGGCGCGCAGATTGTAGGCTGCAGCTGCGCTTAAGCCGCCGATTGCGCCGATGAGTCCGCCGATCAGCGTGCCGAGCCCGAGCGAGAGGCCGCCCGAAGCTGCGTCGACCGTAAAGCCGGCAGCGGCTGCGCCCGAAGCAGCGCCGAGACCCGTGCCAATGGCGGCGGCGCTTGCTGCGTCGACGGAATAGGTGGCAAGGTGCCAGTCGGTCTTCATGCGGCGGAGAATTTCTTTTGACACGCCTTTTCCGCTCAGGCCGTTAACGTCAATGAGCTTGTTGGTGAGCGCGCAGAAGCTGTCTGCAGCTTCGGAAGCGAGCGCAGCCTGCGCGTCTGCAAGCGCATCTCGGGTTTCCGGGTCGGACTTCGCCAGGCCGAGACGCTTGGCGACGTTGAGCGCTCGCTCCTTCAGCGATGGCGCCGGGACGGGTTCTGAAGCGCAGAGAAGGAGCCGTATGTGACGGGCGATGGCTTCCACGGAATTGGAATAAATCGCGCGGCGCCCTCTCAGCCAGACGGTTCTCAGTTCGGAAAAAGCGGCCTGCAGCTCCGTCGGCAGCGCTCGGCCGATGGCGTCGAAAAGTGCGGATTCCTGCACCCAGCAGCGTGCAAAGGCATCCATCGGCAGCACATCCTTGACGAAATCGTAGGGCGCAAGCGACTGCCGCCAGACGTCGATTTCCGCTGCTTCAAGCTTGGCCTCCCGCGGCGGCCCCATTTGGTTGAGGAGCACGATGACGGGCTTCCCGATCCAGGAAAGAATTTTCATTTCCGCCGGAACATAGGGTGAGCGCGCCGGCACTTCCTCAACATTGACGAGATAGAGCACGATGCTGGCGGTATCGCGAATGTGCCGCACGGCGCGCTGATCGAGCCAAAAAGCCTTGTTGGTGAAGCGGTCCCAGACTTCGGAGAGAAACCAGCCGACAGGGTTGGCGCGGCCTTCAAGACGCTTGGCAAGCTGCACGGAGTTGCCGAACCCCGGCGTGTCCCAAAGAACCAATTCGCTGCCGTCGATCGCGCGCGCAAGCACGTAGTCGTCTGTGGTTTCTGTCACGTGCGCGCGATCGGCAATTTCGCCCACGTCGCGCATTAAAAGCGTACGTGCGAGGGTGGTTTTGCCGATGTTGGTGTGGCTAACGAGGCTGAGATGAATGCGAAGCGGGTCCGTCATGAAGGATCGGCCGATGAATGAATTTGGCTGGTGCCGCCGAGAACAATGGTTTCAATGCCGAAGTCTTCCGCAAAGCGCGTCCAAAGCGTTCGGCGCATCTTTACATTATCCGCCGATGGACCGAAGCGTTGCGAGAGTGCGGCGAGGTCAAGGATAAGCGATGCTTTCTCCGGCGCTGCGGCTGCGGCGATCGCTTTGAGTGCCGCCCCATGCACTTCAGCTTCGGGAGTCGCTGCAGCATCAAGCCATAAAAAAACGGGTTTCCCGCTGACATTGCCAAAGCGTTTTGTCGGTTCGTCTTCCCAAATGCTGCAGGGGATGCATTCGGCATCCGTGAGCGCGCTGAGGACTGTTGCAGAAGGTGCTTCCCCGCGAAGTCTCGTCAAAAGCGTTTCCAGCCGGCTGTCGCCGATGCTCGCATCGATGTATAGGACGGCATTCGGGCGGGCCGGTGAAGCGGCTTCAAAAATGGCGTCATAGTAGGGGGCATTGAGCGGCAGCAGAACGGAACGGCTGTTCCGGGCAATTTGCCACGTGAGAAGTCCCGAGAGCGCAAGCCGCGGCAGAATGACGACGGCGCATAACAAGCCCATCAGCGCCAAGAGCCATGGCGACGGATCCGGTGCGGCGCCGCCCGCAGCGAGATTCATGGCGGCGACGCCAGCGGCCGAAATGTCGGGTGCCGATGGGACAAAAGCAGAAAGCCAGCCGTAGAGAATCTCAAAAATGGCGGCGACGCGGTTGGGATTGTCGGCGAACCAGGTGCTTTCCCAGCCGACGACATAGGCTGTGCCGATGCCGCGAACGGCAATGCTGGCCAAAAGACCGGCCGCAAATGCAGCTGCAGCAAGGTGAAACGCTCTGGCTGCCATGGCCCGAACAGCTGGCTCAAGCAATAGAAGCATTTCGCCAGCGAACTTTCTGCCAGTCCGTGTGAGCTTGAGCGATGCGCTTTTTCGAATGACGGCTTCGATCAGCGTTCTTGCACTGCGCGCTTCTCCGGCGTTCTGCTTTCTAAATAGCCGGCAAATCCAGCTGAGGATCAGCGCAGCGTAAACCACAAGATTCCAGGCGAGAATGCCGAGAATAGGCGGCGAAAGCAGGTTGATGATGCGCCCGTCGGCGGACCAGCGGTCAGCAAAAGCGCCGAAGAGGTATGCGAGAAGCGCGAGCAGCAGCGTGATGCCGCTTCCGTGGAGCTTCGGAATGGGAAAGCGGTTGCGCTGTGCGGTTTGAACGGTTCGAAATGGTTTATTTGTCTCGATGCTTTCCGATTCGGCAAAAGCAGCGCACACGCGCTCGGCGCGTGCAGCGAGAAAGCGGTCGGGCGAAGGATTTTCGCCAAGCTCCCGCAGGGCAGCGAGAGACGCGCGTCGAGCGGCATCAACCGGCCAGACCTTTTCGTCGGCCGACTCTTCAAGCGTTTTGGCAAGAAGAATCTGATGGGCCGTCTGGAGCGGCAGGCGAACAGAAGCGGGCTTGTGAAGCGAAGTCATGCGTGCTCAGTGGGCGAAAGGCGTCGATCCGTTCATTTTAGAGGCGGTCGGCCGCGTCAAGCTCCGAGTCCTTCATCGGCAGGTTCGGCGCGTCGAAGTCGTAATCCTTGGAAAAGAAAACCTCTTTCGAAATTTCATCCTTGCGGCGAATGCCAGCGGCTGAAAGCATGAGGCTGTCAAGAAGATCTGCTCGGAACGGCTTTTCAACCAGCTTTCGGGAAAGACGGTTGTCAGAGGACCAGAGAACAAGCGGCACACGATAACCGTCAGGCGTTGTCTGGGAGTGTCCTGTGCGGTTTTCCGATTCGCCAAGCTCCTGACCATGGTCGGAGATGTAGGCCCAGATGACGGGCTTTTTGCGCGAAGCTGCATGCTCGGCCAAATTCAGCGATGCATCAAGAACCAAATCCTGATAGCGCATCACGGTGTCGTAGGTGTCGACGGCCTTCATGACCCAAGGCGAGCGGTCAAGCGACTTCAGTTTATCTTCCACGGCGTCTTCCGGCCAGTCCGATTGCCACTCGGCGGGGAAGCGCAGGCTGTAGTGCGGGTGCGCGCCGATCAGATGCACGACGATCAAATGCCGCTCGGCAGGATCGGCCAGCGCATCTTCGAGCGGCGGCAAAACGCGTTCGTCAAGCGAGCGGCTGGAGCGGCCGCCGATGCGATTCAGAAAAATCTGCTCATTTGCCCAGTGCGCGAATTGATTTCGAATGGCAAGGTCTTCCTGATTGCTGATCCATGTAATTTTCCAGCCGGCCTGTCGAAAGAGGGCAAAAACGTTTTCACGTGGTGCGGCATCGGCGTTTCCTGCATGAGCGTTTGAGGCTTCAGGGGTGAGGAACATTGATTTAAAGGCAGCGATCGTGCTGCCGTCGACGGACCAGACATTGCGAACAGTCAGAAAGCGCGTATCGCGCGCTGCGCGCTCATCGAGCTTCGGCGTCGTTTTGCGGCTGTAGCCGTAGAGCGACCAATGATCCCGTGCTGTGCTTTCGCCGATCATCAGCACAATCGTTTTCGGCGTCGGGTCTGCTGCTATGAAGCTTTCTGCGGCCTGGGCCGCTTCTTTTTGCCACTGCAGAGCGAGATTGGCCCATTGAGACTTCATCGTGACGACTTTTTCCACCCACTGCGCCCAGTAGAGCGGCGGGAGCTGCTTGCGCCAGGGGCGCATGCTCCAGCTGAGTAGGGTGACGAGCACAAGGAGGCCTATCAAAGGACAAGCAAGCCATTTGGCTGCAGGAGCGCCCATCGATTGCGGCAGGCGCACGAACATCAGGCCGCCGATAATGCCCAGGAGCGCAAGCGCAGGAAAAGTCCAAGTCAAAATGTCGGGCAGAACGGTCGCGACGAAATCGAGCGATTCGGCGCTGTTGGTATTGGCTACCGACTCGATGACGAAGCTCGAAGCCGGTTCTGCAGAATAGACGCGTCGGATGAAGCCGCGTATGCCGCCGTCGATGATGCAAAGCGAAAAGCCGAGAAAGGCGATCAGCTTGAGACAGCCGGCCGCTTTCGAGTACTGCTCCGCCTGCGAGAGCCAGATGAGCGCAAAAGGTATGCAGAAGCTCCAGAGCTGAAATGCACGCCAGGGGGCCGCCGTGAAGGCGAGGAATCCGCCAAGAGCGAAGAGCATCAAGCCAAGCCGAAGAAGCATCGGCTTTTGGGGCGAAAAAAGGCGTTCAAGGAGCGTGCGCTCGTTGCTGAAGCGAAAGGCGACGGACATGCAGAGAGCTTTTAGGAATGTTGGGCTTTGAGAGCGGCATCAACAGCGATGCGAAGCGCTTGCGCCGCAGCTTCAGCATCGCCCATGCCGCAGATCGCAGAAACGACGGCTATGCCGTCGACGCCCGACGAAAGAACATCGGCGACGTGAGCGAGCTTGATGCCGCCGATGGCAACACTGGGCAGAGCCGCTTCGCGTGCGATTTCGGCAACGCCCTGCACACCTAACGCATGGCCGGCATCCTTTTTGGTTGCCGTCGCTCGGTAGGGACCGATGCCGATGTAGTCGACAAAGGCTTTTGGAATGCGCTGCGCTTCCTCAAGGGTGTTGACGGAAAGCCCCAGAATGCGGTCGCTGCCGATGACGGTGCGGGCATCTTCTGGCGAAAGATCCTTTTGCCCGACGTGCAGGCCATCGGCATTGACGGCGAGCGCCACATCGGCATGGTCGTCAATGATGAGCGGCACGCCGGCTGGGCGCGTGACGGCGAGAAGCGCACGCGCACAGGCCGCCATTTCACGCTTTTTCCAATCAGGCGCTCGCAGTTGAACAATCGTAGCGCCGCCCGCAATGGCGGCTCTCGTCGTCTCAATCATCCCGAGCGATCCGCCGCAAAGCGTCGGATCAAGCACCAGATAGAGCGGCAGATGCCGGCTCGGGCAGAAGGCTTCTCTCGGCGTCATGGCAATTTTTCCTCGACAGTGAGCGCTTGAGGTTATGAAAGAAAGTCTTCGGGCGTCAATTGATAGAGCGCATCAAGATAAGCGGCATGAAAGCTGCCGGGGGCAGGCGCGACGGCATAGGCGCGCTCTGAAGCTCGCTTGGCGAGAAGACAGGCGGCTGCTGTCGCTTCAAGACGCTCTTCACTATGCTCAACCGCGCCGCAGAAGGCGGCGACGAGGGCGGAAAGCGAGCAGCCGGTGCCGACCACAAGCGTCGTCATGACGTGACCGCCCGTGACGGCAAGCGTTCTAGTGCCGTTTGTGATGTAGTCCGTTTCGCCGGTGACGCAAACAATGGCGCCTGAATCTGCGGCGAGGCGCTGCGCCGAGGCAAGCGCTTCGTCGGAGGCATTGGTGCTGTCGACGCCTTTGCCGCCGCTGCCGGCACCCGCAAGCGCCATGATCTCGCTGGCATTTCCGCGGACAACATCGGGCTTCTTCATGAGGAGCTTTCGAATTTCGCCGTCGCGCCAGGGTATGCCGCCGGCGGCAACGGGGTCGAGCACCCATGGATGGGCATGCTGAGCGGCGCTTTGAGCGGAGGCATGCATGGCGCGAAGACGAGCCGGATAAGGGGTGCCCACGTTGACGAGCAGCGCGTCGGCGACTGCGGCAAAAGTGGCCGCTTCTTCCTCCGCTACAACCATGGCGGGCGAGGCGCCGGCGGCGAGCAGCACGTTTGCCGTGATTTCCTGCACGACCTCATTGGTGAGGCAGTGCACGAGCGGGCGCTTGCTGCGCAGGGTGCGCAGCATGTCTGCTGCAACGGTTTTGGAGAGCGGCTCGATCGACATGGTCGGAAAACTCCTCTGAGTGACTTAAGCGCAGAGAACATAGCACAGGCGCTCCGTGAACGGAACAGCCTGCAACGGACTGATATGCCATCGGAAGCAGGCTTCTGGGGCTCGCTACAATGTTGCTTCGCCTGATTTTCTACAGAAAGCACGCCGCTTATGCTGATTCATCCGGAATTCGATCCCGTCGCCCTTCATCTTGGCCCTTTGGCTGTTCGCTGGTACGGCCTGATGTATCTCGTGGGCTTTGCCCTCTTTTGGGTGCTTGGCCGCATCCGGGCGCGCGAAGCCTGGCGCGGCATTACGAAAGAGAATGTCGAGGATCTTCTTTTTTACGGCGTTTTCGGCATCATTTTGGGCGGTCGCCTCGGGTACTGCCTTTTTTATCAGCCGGGCTTCTATCTTGCGCATCCCCTTGCCATCCTTGAAATTTGGCAGGGCGGTATGAGCGCGCACGGCGGCCTCCTAGGCGCACTCCTGGTGATGTGGCTCTACAGCGCCCGTCGCCGGCTCGGCTTCTGGCGCACCGTGGACTTTGTCGCACCGCTGGTGCCGCTCGGCCTCTTGGCCGGCCGCATCGGCAACTTCATCAACGGCGAGCTTTGGGGGCGGCCGGCTTCGGCCGAATTGCCCTGGGCGATGATCTTTCCGCAGGCGGGCGACGGCGGCATTCCTCGGCATCCGTCTCAGCTCTATGAAGCCGGCCTCGAGGGACTGGCGCTTTTTCTGCTCCTCTGGGCGTATTCGAAGAAGCCGCGTCCCTGCGGACGCGTTTCCGCGCTCTTTGCGATCGGCTACGGAATCGCGAGATGCATCTGCGAATTCTTTCGCGAGCCGGATGCTTTTTTGGGGCTTCAGGCGCTTGGGTTTTCGCGCGGCCAATGGCTGACGCTGCCGCTCATCGCAGCGGGCATTCTGCTCTGGGTTTGGGCGGGCCGAAAGGCAAAGGCCCGCACGCCGTAAAGCATGCGGGCCATGGACTTGAGCGCTTAAGCGCCGAAACGGGCTTTCAGGGGCCGTTGCCGCAGGAGAGGACGTTCCGCCGGCTGAATGCCTCAAGCGTTATCAATGTCAGAATGCTGATACGGCCTTCCAGAGCATGTAGGTCGCAAGAACAAAAAGAACGCTGCCGAAGATGCGCTTCAAGGGCTTCGTGTCAATCGAATGCGCTACTTTGGCGCCGATCGGCGCCGTCAGAATGCTCATCACCGCCACCGAGAAAAGCGCCGGCAGATGGATGAAGCCGAGCGTATAGGGCCAGCCCGGCAGCGCCGGATTGCCCCAGCCGCTGATGATGTAGCCGATCGTGCCCGCGAAGGCAATCGGGAAGCCGAGCGCGGCGGAGGTGCCGATGGCGTTATGCATGCGCACGTTGCAGTACGTCATGAAGGGGACGGAAATGAAGCCGCCCCCCGCGCCCACGAGCGAAGAGATGACGCCGATCACGGTGCCCGCGCCGAACATGCCGCCCGTGCCGGGCAGCGAGCGCGATGCCACGGTCTTCGAGCTGATGAACATCTTCGTGGCGGACGTGTAGACGAAGATGCTGAAAAAGAGCGCGACCCAGAAGGTTGAAAGCGCGCCGGAAATCTGAGCGCCGATCACGGCGCCCAAGAGAATGCCTGGGGCCATCGAAGCGACGACTTTCCAGAGGACGGCGCCGCGAGCGGCATGAGCGCGCACGGAGGAGAGCGACGTGAAGAGAATTGTCCCCATGGATGTTGCAATGGCGCAGTGCACAATGTGCTCCGGCGGAATGCCTGCGTGCGCGAGAAGCATAGTCAGAAAGGGGGTGAGCACCATGCCGCCGCCGATGCCGAGCAGCCCCGCCAGGAACCCCGTGCAGCTGCCGAGCAGCGCAAGACAGATGACGATTTGCAAATCCATGATCGTGCGTCCGATAGAGAGATTGTTGTTATTGAATCAGGTTCTCAAGGATGTAGAGAAAGTCTTTTTTGTCGACAGGCGTGATCGAAAGACGGTTGCCGCGCTGCAGAATTCTGAGTCCGGCAAGCGCGGGAATTGTCCGCAGACGATCGATGCCGATCAGAGATGATTTATAGACCGCTTTGACGTCGACGGCGAGCCACCGAGGCTTGTCAGGCGAACTCT
Organism: uncultured Sutterella sp.; assembly: GCA_905213905.1. Lineage (GTDB taxonomy): Bacteria > Pseudomonadota > Gammaproteobacteria > Burkholderiales > Burkholderiaceae_F > Sutterella. The sequence goes on from CAJMKD010000002.1 coordinate 155,031, forward strand.
TGGCGTCGAAGTACTCGCTTTCGGGATCGAACTGACAACGGTCGGGATAGCTTTCGGAGGCGATGACGGCAAGCCCCACAAGGCCCGGCTTTGCGCAGCTCGAGTGATAAAAAAGGACGCCGTCTCCGGGCTTCATCTCGTCGCGAATGAAATTGCGCGCCTGATAGTTGCGGATGCCGAACCAGGAAACGGTCTGATCGGGCGCGGACAACGCATCGTCGATAGAACACTCGCCGGGTTCGGTTTTCATCAGCCAGAAGCTGTTGGCGTCGGCAAAGTCAGCGGCGGAAGGCTTGCGCATGCAGTTCTCCTGGCAGCGGTGCGGGAAAAAGGAAAGGGCAGTCTTGCGACTGCCCTTGAGGCAATAGGGACCTGCAGTGGGCCTGGGCTACGTATCCTGAACCGGGAGTTCAGGGCGGTCGGCTCCGGAGCGGAACGGGCTGGACATCGCGTGACCTGCGCTCTATCGGCTCTCGAGAATGCCAACCTTTTGGCTTTGGCATTGGTTCTAGGTACTTTGGAGCCCACGTGCTAACCACTGCAGGACTGAAGTCATTTTATCCCAAAGCGTTTCGCGCACAAGTGCAGAAGGGCTTCGGAAACGTAAAGACGATGTTCAGAGACGCAGGCCAAGCGTCGCATCCTTATAAAGCGCCTCTTCGCAAAGTCGGCAGAGCGCGCGAATTTCTTCGAGCGCAGCTGCGTCCTGGTTGGCGGCGGCATCGGCGGGCGCTGCGGGTGCAGACGCAGTAGCAGGAGCCGCCTCAGCGGCTGCCGGCACGGGTTCAGCCTCGGCAGTCTGCTGCGCCTTCAGGGCATCTTCTGCTGCCTGACGAGCCGCTTCCTGCGCTTTTTTCGCTTCTTCAGACGCCTCCGCGAGGCGAGCGGCCGATTCGTCCTCTTTCTTTTGAGCGTCATATGCGATTTCAAGCGCCGAAAGGACGGCGATCTGATCGAGCGCAATCACTTTGCCGCTCGCGCGAACGGCCGACATCTGGTCGTCGACAAGCTTCGCGCAGTTCTTGAGAAGCTCTTCTTCGCCCGTGCTGACGGCGAGGCGGTAGTTGTGGTTGAAGATCGTGACGATGACTTCGGACATCGCAATACTCCCTCAGAATTCAAAGGAGCGAATCGCCGCTGTTGTGAAACTGCGCAAAAAGATTGTCCACCTTGCGCTTCATGTCTTTGAGCTGCGTCTGCGTGCGCACGAGCTCAGCCTCGCGAAGCGCAAGCTGGTTCTGCAGCTTTGCGTTGAGGTCTCGCTCGCTATTGAGGCGCGCGATCAGTTGATTCACCAGCGTTCTCAGGCGCTTCAGTTCTTCCTTGAGCATCTTCAGTCTCCTCAGGGATCGGCATGCTTTGCGGTTCCATCTTGGGCGAGCGGGGCTCGAACGTCTTGATGTTGCCGAGAATCAGCTGGTCGGCCTGCTCCTCGTCGGGCAGCGGGTCCGAAATCCAGTGGTCGACGCGGCGTTCGTCGTCGAAGAAGACGGTGAGCTTGCGAAGCTGCTCTTCGCCGTTGCCGCGACGCAGGTAGTAGACGTAGTCCCAGCGGTTTGCATGGAACTGATCCCGCACCAGAGGCACGCCGAGAAGGAACTGCACCTGCGCATCGGTCATGCCCTTTTCGAGCTGGAGCACCATTTCGCTCGTCACAAGATTCCCTTGGTGAACGTCGTCGCGATAGGGCTTCAGAAAATACGGAACGTAATCCGTCGCGTTGTCCCAGACGTCGGCCACGGTGTTGCAGCCGCTCAGCAAAAGGACGGCGGCGATGCCTGACGCAGCAAGCAAAGGATGTCGACTGAACATAAAAGCTTATAAAATAGAAAAACTCGGTCGAGGATCTGGCCCTCGGGCCGCTTCCCCGCTTTCCCCCGTATGATAGCGGCTTAACGAACTCAAACAGGGTGCTCTGCCGTGCATGAAACATTGAACAAGCAGCAATCCGCCGATCTGAATTCGGATCTGAATGCGGACCTGAGGACCATGGGACTCAAGGTGACGGTCCCTCGTCTCAAGATTCTGGATTTGTTCCAGAAGCTTGCGCAGACGAATGAACCCGGCAAGCGCCATCTTTCGGCCGAAGAAGTGTACAAGCTTCTGCTCAATGAGAACAGCGACATCGGGTTAGCCACCGTCTACCGCGTGCTCACGCAGTTTGAAACAGCCGGCATTCTGGTGCGGCATCATTTCGACGAAGGCCGTGCGACGTATGAGCTCCAGGAAGGGCGTCATCACGATCACATCGTCTGCGTGCGGTGCGGCAAGGTTGAGGAATTTGTTGATCCTGAGATTGAAAAGGCGCAGCGCGAAGTGGCCGAACGCTTCGGCTATGAAATGACGGATCACTCGCTTGTTCTCTACGGCGTCTGTGAAGCCTGCAGGAGCGCCGAGGCCAAGCGCAGAGAACAGCCGTAACGCGCGGATCCGGCCTGGATCGAGGCTGCGGTGAGGAGGGCATGGTTTTTGAGCCGTGCCTTTTTTTCTTGCCTGGTGCGCGAGGCTTGCTCAAAAGAAAAGGGCCTGCAGTCATCTGCAGACCCTTTGGAATTCTGGTGCGCGGTACTGGGTTCGAACCAGTGACCCCTGCCGTGTGAAGGCAGTGCTCTACCACTGAGCTAACCGCGCAAAGCTGAGAAATCTATTTTATTCAAACGAGCCGAGAATGCAAGTCCTGCACGAGATAATACCGTTTTTGCGGTATGAATCATCCGTTTGAACGGCTTCTGCAGGCTTTTACGCGAAGGCGGGCGCAGGACGCTTTCCGAGCGCCACTTCAACGCCCCGGTTGGCGAGTTCGTCCGCCTTTTCGTTGCCGGGGTCGCCGTTGTGCCCTTTCACCCAGCGCCACTCAATGTCGTAGCGGCCGACCAAGTCGTCGAGCCGCTGCCAAAGATCGGCGTTCTTCACTTCCTTCTTGTCGGCAGTCCGCCAGCCGTTGCGCTTCCAATTGTGAATCCACTTTGTGATTCCGTCGCGAACATACGTGCTGTCGGTATGAATGATGACGGGACAGGGGCGCTTCAGCGCGGAAAGTGCGGAAATCACGGCGGTGAGTTCCATCTGATTGTTGGTCGTGAGCTTTTCGCCGCCAAAAAGCTCAAGCTTGTGTTCGCCCCAGACCAAAAGAGCCCCCCAGCCGCCCACGCCCGGATTCTGCTTGCAGGCGCCGTCGGTCCAAATTTCAAGTGCGCGTTCTTTTGTCGCCATGAGTCTTTAATTTCAGTGTTCAGAAGCTGAAGATGATGCCGCAGGCAGGGATCCTGCAGGCACCTCCTTTTGCTTTCGTATGCATGAAAAAGTGATGAGCCGCGCGCCGGGACGGCGCTTCACGGCTGAAAGAAGATAGACGTTTGAAAACTGCGGCGCCCAGCGGTCGCCCGCTTTGTCAAGCCAGGACCATCGCTCAAGCCGTTTGGCAGAGCGAAAGCCCGGAGAGTAGATGCCGAATAAGCCGATGTCGATTTCGAGCCCCAGAAGCGCAAACCAGTCCTTGAGGCGAAAGAGCGAAAGCGGCATGGTGCGCGACGGCAGATAAGGGCGTGCGCCGAGCGCTACAAAGCGCTGCTTGAGCCACCAGAGACCGAGCGGATTGAAGCCCGAGAGCACTAGGCGGCCTTCCGGCTCGAGAACTCGAACAGCTTCCCGCAAAACATTTTGCGGCGACTGCGAAAAATCAAGCGCGTGGACAAGCGCGACAAGATCCATGCTCTCTGCGGCAATCGGAAGCGCATCCGCTTCAGCGATGATGCGCCGCCGGTCGTCATTCTCGGGCAGCGCTTCCGCGTCGCTCTCGCACGCAATCAGCCACTTCGACTGCATGCGGTTTTCCGCCAGCGCATTCAGCGCCGGACAGCCGATCTGAAGCGCCGCCTGGCCGAATGCATCTTCAACAATGCCGTCGAACGCGGCGCTCTCCCAGGAGAGAAGACGTCTGCCTGGCGCAGTCGTCAGGAAATCAGCGAGCGAAAGGCGTGCAAACATCGGGAGACAAATCAGCAGAATGGGCGCAAAAGGGCGTGCGCGAGGAAACAATTCGTTTCGGTAAAACGAAGGGTTCCGTGAAAAATCAAGAGCGCTCAACCTCAACGAGACGGCCGAGACAAGTAACATTATCCATTTATACGCTTCGGGTCATTCGTTCTCTTCTGCACTTCGTTATGGTTCGTTTCAAATTTAAGCCACTTCTTTGTGCGGCTGCGGCCGTGTGCGTCAGCGCGGCGAGCGCCTGGACCCAGGCGGAGGAGGCGCCCGAGCGTGCCGATGTGCAGCTCGAGGCCGTTCAGAACGAAGCTGCGCCTGCAGAAGATTTCATCCCGGCGGAGTCGACGGATCGCATTCCCAACAGCGTTTGGGACCGCATTCGTGCGGGCTTCGCCGTGCCGAATCTGAATTCGGCCGCCGTCGACCGCTGGACAACCCATTACAGCAAGGATCCGGCCTATCTGCTGCGCATGGCGAATCGTGCGAGCCAGTACCTCTACAACATTGTTGAGGAAGTCGAGGCACGCAACATGCCGACGGAGCTCGCGCTGCTGCCCTTCGTCGAAAGCGCTTTTCAGCCGGAGGCGCTCTCGCGCGCCAAAGCCGCAGGTCTTTGGCAGTTCATGCCGGCAACCGGCAAAGACTACGAGCTCGAACAGAATCTCTGGCGCGATGATCGGCGCGACGTGCTTGAAAGCACGCGCGCGGCGCTCGACTACTTTGAGTATCTGCACGGCATCTTCAACGACTGGCAGCTCACGCTCGCCGCCTACAACTGGGGCGAAGGCAGCGTGCAGCGCGCGATTGCGCGCGCGAAGAAGCGCAAGCAGGCGACCGATTACGCCCATTTGAGAATGCCGCGCGAAACGGCCAATTACGTTCCTAAGCTCGAAGCGATCAAGCGCATCGTGTCGAATCCCGCCAAATACGGCATTGAGCTTCCCGACATCGGCAACGAGCCTTACTTCGTGCAGGTGACGAAGCCGCGCGACATTGAGGTCAAGACGGCTGCGGAGCTTGCAGGGATGCCGCTCGATGAATTTCGAAAGCTGAATCCGAGCTATAAGCTCCCCGTGATTGTGGCTTCGCACAACAACGTGATGCTGCTGCCGGCGGATCGGGTCGATTTCTTCCTCGACAACCTTGCGAGCTGGATGGACAGCGGCCAGCCTCTTTCGCGCTGGTCCACTTATAAGCTCAAGCAGGGCGAAAGCCTTGCGCTCGTTGCGGCCCGCGCCGGCATGACGGAAGATTATCTGCGTCAAGTGAACGGCATTCCGAAGGGAAGACGCGTGCTGCCGAATTCAACCCTGCTGATCCTGGCCGAAGGCGACGATCAGGTGGACATTTCAGCGGAAGAAGCGGATGCGAAGCTGCGGCTCTCGCCGCTCACCACATGGCGGCGCGTAACGTACCGCGTCCGAAGCGGCGATACGATCTCCGGCATTGCACGGCGCTGGCACATCACGAGCCGCTCGATCATTACGGCCAATCGCCTTCGCTCGGACCGGCTTCGCGTCGGACAACGGCTGATCCTCACGGTTCCAAACGTGGCGCGTTCGCCGATCTATGCGTCGTCCTCTTCCTCCCAAAAGGGCGGACACGTCATCTATACGGTGAAGTCGGGCGACACGCTCGGACGGATTGCGTCCAAATACGGTGTGACGACAGCCGCGTTGCGCATGACGAACCGCATTCGCGGCAACGTGATCCGTACAGGCCAGCGCCTTCGCATTCCCGGCACCGCAGATGCAGAAGCTGCCGATACCGTCATTCATACGGTGAAGTCGGGCGACACGCTCTCCAGCATTGCCGAGCGCTACGGCGTGACGGTAACGCGCATCAAGCGAAGCAACCGTTTGACATCGAACATGCTTCGAATCGGGGACAAGCTTGAGATTCCGGCGCAGACGCAGCCTCGCAACACGAGCAACGCCGTTCGCGCGCCGCAATCGAAAATTCACGTCGTGAAGTCCGGTGAAACGCTTTCTGAAATCGCTGAAAGCTACGGCATCGGGCTCTCGAAGGTCCGCGCGGCGAACGGACTGCGGTCAAACAATATCCGCGTTGGTCAGCGTCTCGTGATCCCTGCAACGGCGAAGAATTTGTCGGGCACAGCATCGAAGGCCGACAGTGCAGCTTCTTCCGGCACGAGCGCGAAGGTGCATGTGGTTCGCTCGGGCGATACGCTTTCCGCCATTGCACGCCGCTACGGCACGTCGGTGGCAAAGCTCAAGAGCCTCAACAATCTTAAAGGCAACAACCTTCGCGTCGGCGACCGCTTAAGACTGCCGTAGCCTGATCGGAGCCCAAGCGTGGCGATATCACCGAGGGCAGGGCGCGTCCCGCCGCTGCCTTCATGACGCGCCATGCTGTCCGCAGCTTGACTTTGTTCCAAAGCGACGGCGTTTGTGATCCAGCGTCAGCCGTCTTGGCGTGGTGGCGCATATAGGTTAGCTTTCTCAGTCGATCGGCGTCTTTTCTGAGGCGCGCGGTTTTTTTACAATAGACCAATCAACGTAGAGCGAGACTGCGCGAATGAGACCGGCGTCCCGCTCGAGGCCATATTCTTTTTGCGGAGCCCTGAGTTCTCAGGGCTTTCGCTTTCTTCCACGAGGTCAATCATGGGATTCCTGAGCGGCAAGAAGCTTCTCATCACCGGTGTTATTTCCAATCGTTCCATAGCGTACGGCATTGCTCAGGCTTGCCATCGCGAAGGCGCTGAACTCGCATTTACATATGTTGGCGATCGTTTCCACGATCGTGTTGCCGAGTTTGCCAAGGAATTCGGCAGCGACATCTGCTTGCCGATGGATGTGAGCAGCGACGAGCAGATTGCCGCTGTTGTTGCGTCGCTCAAGGAAAAGTGGGGTTGCCTCGACGGCTTTGTTCATTCCATCGGTTTTGCGCCGCGTGAAGCGATTGCGGGCGATTTTCTTGATGGCATTTCGCGCGAAGCATTCAAGATTGCGATGGATATCTCCGCGTATTCTTTCCCTGCGCTTGCCAAAGCCTGCCTGCCTCTCATGGAAGGCCGCCAGGCATCCGTTCTGACGCTTACTTATCTTGGCAGCGAACGTGTTGTGCCCAACTACAACACGATGGGCCTTGCAAAAGCGGCGCTGGAAGCATCGACGCGTTATCTGGCTTCGAGCCTTGGCGCCAAGGGCATTCGTGCCAACGCTATTTCCGCCGGCCCCATCAAGACGCTTGCCGCTTCAGGCATCAAGGACTTTTCGAAGCTTCTCGGCATCATGGAGCACTCTGCGCCGCTTGGCCGCACGGTGACGATTCAGGAAGTAGGCAATACCGCTGCTTTCCTGCTTTCCGATCTTGCGAGCGGCATTACCGGCGATATTGTCTACGTCGACGCAGGCTTCCACGCTGTGGCTGTCGGCAGTCAGGCTGAGTAAAAATATATTTAAATATCATAAAGATGGCTTCGCCAAGAAAATGGCGAAGCCATTTTTTTGAAGGGCTATACTTCAAAAGCGACTGCTGTGGCGCAGGTGCGCTCGCAGCTGCTGAAACCGCCGAACGATCGATGTCGAAACGGAATGATGTTTCGAAAAACACGAGAAAAACAATGCAAATGAAAAAAATCGCCGTTTTCGTCAAGCCGACGCAAAGTCTGCCGCATGCGCTGACGCATCTGGTGAGTGTTCTTGAGCGCGAAGGCTTTGAGGTTTTTCTCGACGAACGCGCAGCCCCTGTTCTTCAGAGACCGGGTTACCCAAGAAAGACATTGGGCGAAATTTGCGATGCTGCGGTTGTGCTGGGCGGCGACGGCACGATGCTTGGCGTGGCGCGCGCGATCGGCGAATACGGCAAACCGATCGTCGGCGTCAATGCTGGTCGTCTTGGTTTTATTACGGACATTCTTCTGGAAGATATGGAAGCGGTGCTGCCTGCTGTATTGCACGGGCAGTGTTCGCGCGACAAACGGCGACTTCTTGAGGGTACGGTTGTTCGCGGCGGGAAGGTTATCCGGCAGGAATTGGCGGTGAACGATCTCGGACTCAGCCACGGTCGTGCCGGCGGCATGGTTGACTTCATTATTTATGTCGATGGCAAGCAGATCTCATCCCAGTCGGCCGACGGCATCATCTGCGCGACGCCCACGGGGTCGACTGCGTATTCGCTTGCCGCAGGCGGACCGATTCTGCATCCTTCGCTTTCGGGCATTACGCTTGTGCCTGTGGCGCCGCACACACTCTCAAACCGACCGATTGTCCTGCCGGATAATCTTTCCGTTGAAATTGAATTGACTGATGCGCGTGATGCAGTTGCGTATTTCGACATGCAGGAATTTTGCGATGTTGAGCCTGGCGACGTGCTGAAGGTACGGCTCTCCGACGCTACGATCGAAATGCTGCATCCCGAGGGGTATGACTACTTCGAGCTTTTGCGACGCAAGCTCAAGTGGAACTACATGCCCAAGGGCGACAAGCGCGAAGACACGGCATAGTGCGATTGAAACATTTGTTTTTTAAGAAGCTTGACACGACATGCTGACTTCGCTGAGCCTTCGCAATTTTGTCATTGTCGATGCTTTGGATATCGATGTTTCGTCTGGCCTGACGGTGCTGACAGGCGAGACAGGTGCCGGTAAATCCATCCTGATTGACGCGTTGAAGCTGATTTTGGGCGGGCGCGCTGATATTTCTACGATTCGAAACGGCTGCGACAAAGCGGAATTCTCCGCAACGTTTTCACCCGATGCCCGCGCATTGGAATGGCTGCATCGTCAGGATTGGCTTTACGAGGCTGAGAGCGACCTCGTGGTTCGCCGGACGATTGACCGCTCCGGCCGCTCGCGGGGATGGATCAACGGGATGCCAGCGACCATTCACCAACTGAAGTCGCTTGGCGAAACACTTGTCGAAATCAACGGCCAGCATGCTTATCACGAGCTGCTCGACGGCGCGCGACAACTCTCGCTGATAGACGCATATGGCGGACTTTCGGCGCTTGGCAAGGAAGTTGCCAAAGCCTTTGCTGTCTGGAAGAAAGCCGAGCGGGCGCTTCACGAAGCTCGTCAAAATGGTGAATCCCTTCGAGCCAGAGAGGAGCGGCTCACCTGGATTCTTGACGAAATCGGAGCGCTTGCGCCCAAGAAAGACGAATGGGGGACGCTCAATACCGAACATGTACGGCTTGCGAATCGCTCGAACATTCTTGAAGGCTTGACGCAGGTTGTATCGGATCTGTCGTCTGGCCGAGATAATGCTGCGGATTTGATCTCTCGTTCGCAAGGCGCGTTAGAGAATCTTGCCCGCTATGACAAGCGTTTCGCAGAGTATGCCGAGACGCTCGGCGCTTCGCTTGACCTTTTGGAAGAGGCCGCGAGAAGCGCGGACGGGTATCTCAGCCGCATGGATTACGATGCGCAAGCGTTTGAAAAAATTGACGAGCGCGTTTCCCAGTACTTCAACTTGTCGCTTAAGTACAAAGTGAATCCGGAAGATCTTTTCGACTACTACGAAAGCGTTCAAAAAGAACTTCAGTCGATTGAAGCATCCAGAGATCTCGCTGCGTTGGAAAAGGATGAACGCGACAGCTATGAAGTTTTCAGAAAAGCGGCGCAAAAACTTCGAAACGCGAGATCAACATCTGCGCAAGCGTTCTCCAAGGCTGTGACGAAAAACGTGAGGGAACTGTCGCTGGAGCACGCCGAATTTGAAGCCGCCATTCTGAATGCAGAACCATCGGCAAATGGCTGTGATCGCTGTGAATTTAGGTTCGCCAGTCATCCATCGCTCGCGCGCGAACCGCTCGCCAAATCCGCATCTGGCGGTGAACTCTCCAGAATCAGTTTGGCGGTGGCGGTCGTTAATCCGGCTTCAATGCCGGCTACGGTCATTTTCGATGAAGCGGATGTAGGCATCGGCGGTGCGGTTGCAGCAAAAGTTGGCGAAAAGTTTCAGATGCTTGCTCGAGACCATCAAGTGCTTTGCATCACGCATCTGCCGCAGATTGCCGGATTTGCTGACCATCACTGGAAGGTTGAAAAGGTCGCTACATTGGGCAGTGTTGCATCAAGCGTCAGGTGCTTGAACCAAGAAGAGCGCATCGCCGAGTTGGCTCGAATGGTGAGCGGCGTCAATATCACCAGCGCCGAAAAACATGTAGCCCAGAACTTAATTCAGCATGGAAATCTGAAGAAATGAAGGACGAAATTTCCCTCGTTTTAAGCTGTGACGACAACTTTGCCCAGCACGCCGGCGTGCTGATGGAGTCTGTGCTGAGCAATGCGAAGCATCCAAAGAGATTTCATTTTTATGTGATTAATGGCGGAATATCCTCCATTAAACAGCATATTATTTCAAATATTGTTGATACGCATTCAGCTAAAATTTCTTATTTAAAAATTGATGAACAAATCTTTAAGGATGCCTATATTTCATATCAATATACACAAGCTATATATTATAGATTGTGTATAGGTTCCTTATTGCCGTCAACAGTTTCTCGTTGTTTATATTTAGACAGTGATATGGTATGTTGCTCTGATCTTGAAGATATATGGAATGAAGATCTGCAAGGGCATGTTTTAGGTGCGATAATAGACCATGCTATGATGGTGTCAGATAAACGATGGAATGCAAAAAAAGAAGAGTTAGGGTTTGATAATAAAGATTTATATTTTAATTCCGGTTTCTTGCTTATTGATGTAGAGAAGTGGCGAAAAGGAAGGTTTGATGAAAAGGCTATTGAGCTAATTAAAAATAAAAAATTTAAAAATCACGATCAAGATATTTTAAATGTTCTTTTTAAAAGGAAATGGAAGGTGTTGCATGCAAAATGGAATTGTATGCCAGCCATTTGTGGATTTAACAATAAGCTATTTGTGCGCCGGAAAGAGTTCCCGGATATTTTAGAAGCAAGAAAAGAGCCTGCAATACTACATTTCGCAGGTAGGTATAAGCCGTGGGAGTATCCAGAACGGAAACGATTTAATGATAAATATTATCATTATTTAAGAAATACTGAATTTTATAAAACTTTTCAACCTAAGAGGAGTGCTCAGAATAGTAAAAAGAATGGATTAAGTGAATTGTTGCGGATTTATTTAGGCGATTTCATGTTCTATTTAGTTAAGGATTAAATATGACTTGCTCCGTTATTGTTCTTGCTCGTAATGAAGAAAAAAATATTCAGGCCTGTTTGGAAAGTTGCTCTCAATTTGCTGATGAAATCATTGTTATTGATGATTTCAGTACTGATAAAACATTGGAAATTGCAAGAAATTGCGGAGCAAAAGTTATTCAGAGAGCTTTAAATGGAGATTGGGGGGGTCAACAAACTTTTGCGATTAATCAAGCCACGAAGGATTGGTTGTTTTTTATAGATGCAGACGAACGCTGCACGCCAGAATTATCTGCTGAGATAACTCCGATCATTAAAACGAAAGAATATGCGGCTTATTGGGTTAAACGTTTGAATTTTTTTAATCATAAACGCGTGAAGCATGGCATGCTTTCACCAGATTGGGTGATGCGCTTGTTGCCGAGAGAAGGGACTAAAGTTGAAGGATATGTGCATCAAACTATGATTTTTCATGCTCCTGAAAAGAAATTGAAAAATTCTATGCTTCATTATACCTATAAAACTTGGGATCAAATTGAAAGAAAGATGCAAAAATATTCGACTTTATCAGCAAGAAAATATTTTGATGAGGGTAGAAAAAGCAACTTTATTTTTGATATTTCGATTCGGCCTCTGTTTGCATTTATAAAAATGTATATTTTAAAATTAGGATTTTTGGACGGCACAATTGGGTTAGCGCTGTCAATCAATTACGCGAACTATACGTTATCAAAGTACTTCAAGCTGTACGAATTAAACAGCAGACAATAAAAAGCGCCCAGAGGGCGCTTCAGATTTATCAGCCGAGCAATCGGTCGATGCCTGCTAGAACGTTTTCAACGGACGGCCAGCCGCTTTCAATGCTGCCAAGGACTAAGGCTTTCTTATTCCAAGGTCCAGTTCGTTCGACGGTCGTGACGCCGATAAGCGTGATTTGCTTTGCACCAACAGCAGCCGCAATATGACTGATGCCGGAATCGTTGGCAATAACAATCTGTGCATGCTTTGCAAGTGCCGAGTAATTGCCGAGCGAAGTCGGCGGACAAACCCTTGCGTCTGGGCACGCCTTTCGGCAGTCGTCTTCTTCATGAGGTGATGGGAAGACGACGGGTTCAATGCCTCTGTCGCGCAGCGGCTGGCAGAGCGCATTGAAATGTTTCCAATGTTTTTCCTGGCCGTTATGAATGCCTCGGGCAATAGGCGCAAGCAGTGCAAATTTTTCCGGAAGCTTCAAATCTTCAATCAGATTCCGAGCTGCAGCTTCATGGCGAGCAAGAAGTTTGAGACCGAGAGCTTCAGGAGGCGTGTCCCAGGCGGGCTTTCCGCCCCAGGCTTGAATGGCGCCGTGCGTCAGCCGGAAAAAACGCTCAACTTCGTGAATATTTTTTTCTGGTTCCGGCACTTTTTTGTCGAGGAGCAGGGACCTAGCATCCGTAGGAAAACCTGCGGAGCGAATGCCGCCAACTTTAAATAAAAGCGCAGAGCTGAATGAGTTCGGATAAAGCAGTCCCAATGGATTGCCGCCGGCAAGGTGCGCAAGATTGCGGATTCGTGAGAGATCTTCCGTGACGTGTCCCTCGATAGGATCAAAGCGCCAGCCCATGCCGGCCATGAGATCTTCCGCCCAGCGCTTGCCGGTCAAGATGGGCGTGAAGCCGCTCGCTTCAAGAAGACGCAGTCCCGGCAGCGCCATGCAGCAGTCGCCGACGTGGTTGGGCAGACGACAAAGGACGTTGGGCATGAGAAATTCCTTTACGGAAAGATTAGGGATCTGTAAATTCTATCGAGAGATCCCTAGTAAGATGAGCGCCCGAAATACGGAAAGCCTTCAATAGCCGATGCGTAAATACATACCCATTCTCAGCAACGAATATCTGCTTCGACTTTTTCGCTATTTGCCGCCTTATAAATGGTATTTGATCGGCGCTGCTGCGGCCATGGTGGCCGGCGGCGGTGCATCTTCCCTGATTGCTCTTATTCTGGGAAAGCTAACGGATATGGGCTTTTACCAGAAAGACTCGATTGTTGCTTATTTGGCGCCTCTGGCGCTGATCGGCATTTCGATACTGCACGGCGGCTCGCAGTATTTGAGTTCATTTCTGCTTGTGCGCGTTTCTCAAGGCATCCTGCTGGAAGTGAGAACGCTGATGTTCAGCCGGATGGTTCGCTGGAGCGACGAGCTCTTCATGAAGCATCGTTGCGCCGAAATTCAAGCGAAGTTCATTAACGAGGCTTCTACGGCACTGGTTCAGGCTGCCAAAGTGATGACAACGATGATTCGGGACTCCATCCAGATCGTTTGTCTGATCGCCGTTCTGATTTATCACAACTGGATGCTGACGCTGATTACCTTTGTCGTGGCGCCGCTGCTGGCGCTGGTGCTTCGGTGGGTGAATAAGCGCATTAAAAGCCTGACTCGGCAGACGCAAAACACTTTCGGCAAGTTGATCGGCTCCATCCAGGAAACATACCAAGGCGAACGCGTCGTCAAGATTTACGACGGCTATGAATTTGAAACGCAGCGTTTTCGCAGAATCAATGAGCATCTCAAGGATTTGCTCCTAAGAGCGCAGCGCGTCTCGGCAGCGGCAACGCCTCTCACGCAGCTCATCGCCATGAGCGGTGTTTCTGTTGTCGTGGTTTTCGCGCTTTCTCAGGCGCAGCGCGGCGTGCTGACCATCGGCGAATTCACCACTTTTCTTTCCGCGCTGCTTCTTCTAATGCCGCCGATTCGGCACCTTTCTACCTTGAACGGATCAACTGCAGCAATGACAGCTGCGGCGGAGAGTCTTTTCCGCATGATTGACCAAGAACCGGAAAAAGATCCAGGCACAAAAGTGCTGAATGGCTATAAGGGCGCCGTGCGCTTTGATCATGTTGGATTTGCATATCCCGGAAAAGAAAAGCCAGCCGTCAGCAATTTTTCACTGGATGTGAAGCCGGGCGAAATGATTGCTCTCGTCGGCTCGTCTGGATCCGGCAAATCAACGCTGATCAATTTAATTCCTCGCTTCTGGGCGCCTACGGAGGGCGAAATATATTTCGACGGCGTTGCTCAAAGCGAGTTAACGCTCGAAAGTTTGCGCAGGCAAATCGCGCTTGTAAGCCAGGAGGTTGTCATCTTTGACGACACAATTGCGGCAAATATTGCCTACGGCTGCCAGGATAAGGTGACGCAGGCCGATATTGAGCGGGCGGCTGAAACGGCAGCTTTATCCGATTTCATCAAAGGTCTGCCGGAGGGCTTTAATACGCAGGTTGGCGCAAACGGCAGCCAGCTTTCCGGCGGGCAGCGCCAGCGAATTTCGATTGCGCGTGCGTTCCTAAAGAATGCACCCATTATTCTGCTCGACGAAGCCACAAGCGCACTGGATACGGAAAGCGAACGACACATTCAAAAGTCGCTCGACAGCTTGCTCACAGGACGTACAGCTTTCGTTGTCGCCCACCGGCTTTCTACGATTGTCAACGCTGACCGCATCGTGGTTATGAAGGACGGCCAGATTGTTGAAGTCGGCACGCACGATGAGCTCATCGAAAAGAAAGGGCTCTACGAGCATCTTTATTCCATTCAGTTTGCATCTTCGAAATAACCTCTTTGACGCAGGGATCCCATCATGGCAGTAGGCGTCTTCGACATGTTCCGAGTGGGCATCGGCCCTTCATCATCTCATACCGTCGGCCCCATGCGGGCTGCCAATGCTTTTTTGGCAATGCTGAGAAAACAAAACTTCCTCGATCAAGTCGGCGGCATTCGCATCGAGTTGATGGGGAGCCTGGCTGCGACGGGGCACGGTCATGGAACAGACACGGCCTGCCAGCTTGGGCTCATGGGACAAGCGCCTGAAACGTTTAATCCCGATGAGCTCGTTGAAAAGATTCACGACATAGCAGCAACCAAGACATTAAAACTCGGCGGGACGCATGCCATTCCGTTCGATCCCGCGGCAGACATCCAATTTCATGCGCAGCGAGTTCCTGCTTTTCACACAAATGCATTGACTTTTACTGCGCAGAACCGCCAAGGGGGGACGCTTTACGAACGTCGTTTCTATTCTGTCGGCGGGGGCTTCATTGTCGCTGCGCGTGAGGATGATCCGGAACGGCCGGTGGCGCCTGCGGCCATTCACGCCGGTGCTGATCGTCCCTATCCCTTCAAAAGCGGGAGTGATTTGTTGGCGATGGCGAGTGCCGCAAAGCTCTCTATCGCTGAATTGATGATGCGCAATGAGTGCGTTACGCACACAAGGGCAGAAGTCGAGGCCAAACTTGACGAAATTTGGCTGGTGATGTCTCAGGCGATTGAAAGAGGATTTCGACAGTCGGATCCGCTCCCGGGGCCTTTTGCCGTTGCCAGAAGAGCAAAGCGGCTGGCAGAGGATCTCAAGCGGCGGGCTGGATCCGGCGATCCGCTCATAGTTCTTGATTGGGTGAATGCGTATGCCATTGCCGTCAGTGAAGAAAATGCAGCGGGCGGTCGTGTTGTTACGGCGCCGACGAACGGCGCAGCAGGGGTGATTCCGGCTGTTATTCAGTATTACCTGAAGCACACGCCGAACCCGACTCAGCAAGGTGTGCGCGATTTTCTGCTGACGGCGGGCGCCATCGGGATTTTGTACAAGGAAAATGCTTCGATTTCGGGTGCAGAAGTCGGCTGTCAGGGTGAAGTTGGTGTGGCGTGTTCAATGGCGGCGGCGGGACTGGCTGCCGTTTTGGGGGCTGACATCCATCAAATTGAAAATGCCGCCGAAATCGGCATGGAACATAACCTTGGCCTCACCTGTGATCCTGTTGCGGGGCAGGTGCAAATTCCGTGTATTGAACGTAATGCCATTGCTGCCGTCAAGGCGATCAATGCGGCAAGAATGGCGCTCAATGGCGACGGCTCGCATTATGTCAGCTTAGATAAAGTTATCCGAACGATGCTTGAAACCGGCAGGGACATGCAGAGCAAATACAAGGAAACCAGTCAGGGCGGCTTAGCCGTCAACATTGTTGAGTGCTAAGGCTTCACTGCGTTATGCAGCTTGGATGAATCAGGAAGAAACGTCGTGGAACGCATTCTGGTCAATTGTTCGCCCCGAGAAACTCGGGTCGCGTCTTTGGAAGAAAGTGAAATAAGGGATATTTGGCTGGAGCGAGAATGCGCTTGCGGCTACGTCGGCAATGTTTATTTAGGCAAAGTGGTCCGTGTTCTTCCCGGCATGCAGAGCGCCTTTGTTGACATAGGACTTGATCGGACGGCTTTTCTTCATGTCGCTGATGTTGAAGCTGCCTATGCAGACAATGGCACCTTGATTCCCATCGAAAAAATTCTGCATGAAGGCAAGCACTTGATGGTGCAGGTTGCCAAGGATCCTATTGGCACAAAAGGGGCGAGGCTCACAACAACGATTTCCTTGGCCGGCAGAAAACTGGTTTACTTGCCAAGGGATGCGCACATCGGCGTTTCGCAGCGCATTGAGGACGACGAGCTTCGAGAATCGCTTCGGGCCTGGGTGACGGCGTTAAGGCCGAAAGAAGAAAAGGGCGGCTATATTGTCCGAACCTGTGCGGAAGAAGGGGTGACGGAAGAGGAATTCCTGAACGACATGGCGTACCTGCGTCTTCTCTGGTCGGAAATCAATCAGAAAGCGCAAAAAGCCAAGGTGCCGGCACTTCTATACAAAGATCTGTCGCTTGCACAACGCGTTCTGCGCGATATGGTGCATCAGGACACGGCTTCCATCGAAATCGACAACAAAGCGGTTTACGAATCGCTTTGCGCTTTCGCTGAACGTTTTGTTCCTGGCGTCAAGGATCAGCTGCATTTCTACGACGGCGACAGACCGCTCTTCGAACTTTACGGCGTCGATGAAGAAATAGAGCGCGCCCTGAGCCGTCGAGTGGATCTTAAAAGCGGCGGCTACTTGGTTTTCGATCAGACTGAAGCCATGACGACGATCGACGTCAACACAGGCGGTTTTGTTGGGAAACGTGACTTCAGCGACACTGTTTTCAAAACCAATTTGGAAGCGGCGCAGACGATTGCAAAACAACTGCGTTTGAGGAATCTCGGCGGCATCATCATTGTTGATTTCATCGACATGCAGAAGCCGGAACACCGTGAAGCGGTGCTTGCAGAGCTTCGACGCGCAGTTGCCTCAGACAGAACCCGGATGACGGTGAGCGACTTTACGGATCTGGGGCTTGTTGCCATGACGCGGAAGCGAACGCGCGAATCATTAGCGCACGTGCTCTGCGAACCTTGTCCGGTCTGCGGCGGCCGCGGGCAAATAAAAACAGCTCGCACCGTCTGCTATGACATCATGCGGGAAATTGTCCGGCTCTCTAAGCAATACGTGGATATGAAGGAATTCCGAATTCAGGCGAGCCAGACAGTTGTGGATCTGCTCCTCGAAGAGGAATCGCAAGCGTTGGAGCTTCTTCAAGCGGCCGTCGAGAAACCGGTTCTGCTTGAGGTTGAGTCAAGCTACAACCAAGAGCAGTGGGATGTAGTGTTGGCGTAACCACTTTCGAGCGCTTTTTTGAAGGAATGCTATGACGTCCGCCAGTGACCAGACTTTTTATTGGTACGACTACGAAACCTTCGGCATCAACAGCCGGGCAGATCGCCCGGCGCAGTTTGCAGGCATTCGCACTGATTTGGATCTTAATCCAGTTGCCAAGGGCGAAATTTTGTACGCAAAGCCAGCGGAAGACTATCTGCCGAATCCGGAAAGCTGCCTATTGACAGGCATCACGTCGCAGCTTTGCGAGGAAAAAGGCCTGCCGGAAAGCGATTTTGCGCAGGCAGTCTGGTCGCGGCTGAATCAGCCGGGAACAGTCAGCATTGGCTACAATTCGCTCGGCTTTGACGATGAGGTCAGTCGTTTTCTCTTCTGGCGCAACTTTCTGGATCCCTATTCTCACGGCTATGCCGGCGGCTGCAGCCGCTGGGACCTTTTCCCGCTCATCTGCGCAACTTGGGCGCTGCGGGGCAGCGGCATTCGCTGGCCGCACTGGGAGGAAATCAATCCTGCGGAATATCCAAAGGCGGCGGGGCGCAAAGGCGTCTGTTTCAAGCTGGAGTTCCTCACGAAGTTCAACGGCATTGAACATGGACACGCACATGATGCGCTGAGCGACGTAGAGGCCACCATCGGCCTAGCGAAGCTCATTCGTGAAAAAGAGCCGCGTCTTTGGACGTGGGCATTTAAAAACCGTACCAAGGAAGCGGTTGAAACGGCCGTGAGCGACGCGAAGCCGGTGGTTTGGGTGACGCCCAAGTTCGGCATCAGCCGCGGCTGCACGCGGATTGTTGCCTGCATTCATGCAAATGGAAACGACCGCTACATGTGGGACCTGATGCATGATCCGGAGATTCTGCGCACGCTCCCGCTGGAGGAACTGAAGCTTAGACTTTTTCCGTCCAGAGCCGATCGTGAAGCAGGCGTCGAGCCGCTGCCGATTCAACGCCTCAAAACGAATGCGTCGCCTTTTGTTTGCACGAGTCTCAAGGTGCTCTCGCCCGACCGTGCGGCGAAGTACGGCATTGACTTCAATGCAGTGCTCGAAAATCACCGCAAGCTTCTGGCCGTTCTGCCTTATATCGAAGCGTCCATGACGAAAGCGCTTCTTCGCGATGATGTCGGCCATATGAGCGACGTGGATTTGGATCTTTACGGCGGCGGCTTTACGCATCCCGCAGACAAAGCGCTCTTTCGAGAAATCCGAAGTCAGACGCCTCAGACGCTTGCAGCGCTTTGCGATCAAGAGAAGCTGCATTTTCGCGATGCGCGGTTCGAGAAGCTCCTGTTGCGCTTTCGGGCCCGAAACTGGCCGGAAACGCTTTCGCCGTCGGAAGAAGAGGCGTGGCGAAGGTTCTGCCGCCGGCGGCTCATTGAAGGCGAGCCGCCTTACCTGACAGTGACGCAGTATTTCGAAGAGATTGATCGTCAGGGTGAAGTTGCCGACGTAGAGAATGAAGCTGTTCAGGATATCTTGGCAGCGCTTTATGAATGGGGCGAAAAACTCGGCGATGCCTGCGGCGGGTAACGGGTGCTAAAGTGATTTCATGCAAATGAACGGCATCGGATGGTGCTGAGTCTCGAAAAAGGTGAGGAAATGAAGACGTTGAAAATTGGTTTGTCTTCGGGAATCAATCCTTAGCCTGCGGTGCAGTGCAAAGCTGCGATTTTTTCTGCGGCAGCGGCGCATCAGGCCGCGGTCGACCTGTTTGAAGATCGAGAGGAAATGCGCGCTGATGCGCCTACGCCGCGCATCGGACTTGCCGATAGAAAAATCGCTTCGCTTCTGAGCGTCAAGGCGCTTGAGGCGGCTGGCTGCGATGAAGCCATTCTGCCTGATGTCAAAATTCAACCCTATCTCGAAGAAGTGCAGAAGGAGGTTTCGATTCCGATCGTGCCGCTTTTTGCGGGCGTTGAGGCATACGTCAAGGCAAAAGGCATCAAGCGTGTTGGGCTTCTCGGATCAGCAGTTCCTGCAGAATACTTTAAGAAAAGCTTCGGCGATGCTCTCGAGTGGGTGGATGCAACGGAAGAAGAGCTGGCTGAATTTGAAATTCTTCAGAACCCGAAAACCGGTCTGCGCAAAGCGGGGCTGACGGATGCCTTCAAGGCCAAGCTTCTTGAGATTGGTCGTGCCATGACGGGGAGAGGCGCGCAGTGTCTGATTCCCAATTGCACGCAGATGGCGCGCTTTGCGACTGAACTGCAAGCCGCAGGGCTCCCGCTTTTCGATATTCTTCGCGATGCGGCGGAACGCGCGGTAACCCAGGCGCCTGCTCGGCAGCCGATCGGATTCAAGATCGGCATGATCGGCGGCCTTGGGCCGGCAGCGACCGTCGATCTTTACGACAAAATCGTGAAGGCAACGCCGGCGAAGACCGACCAGGAACACATCAAGCTCGTTGTCGAGCAGAATCCGCAAATCCCTGACCGAACAGCCGCACTGCTTGAGGGCGGCGAAGATCCGACGCTGGCGCTCTTCAATTGCGCGAAGCGCCTTGAGCGCGACGGCTGCGATGCCATCATCGTTCCTTGCAACACCGCGCACGCTTTCGTGCCGTACCTTGAGCGCTATCTGCACACGCCTTTCATCAATATGCAGCAGACGGCGCTCGATGAAATCAAGGCGAAGCTCGGCGACGCGGCGCGCATCGGCCTCTTGGCGACGACGGGAACAGTCCGTACAGGCATCTACGGCGACAAGGCGAAAGCCATGGGCATCCCGCTCTTTGTGCCCGACGAAGCGCATCAGGCGCGCGTGATGGCGGCGATCTACGGTCCGCAGGGCGCCAAGGCCGGGTATACCGATGGTGTCTGCCGGTCGGATCTATTGAGCGCAGCAGAGTATTTGGTCAAGACCTACGACTGCAACTGCCTCATCCTCGGCTGCACGGAGCTGCCGCTGATTCTGGATGAATCGGATGCATTCAGCGTTGCTGGCAAGACGGTTGTCGTGGTTGACCCGACAGCGGCACTTGCGCGCCGCGTTGTAGCTGTTGCAGAGAAGGTGACGGCAGAACGCGGTGTTCGCTGAGCGCATAAAGAAGACGCGGATGAAATAAAAAAAAGAAAGCAGCGCCTCGCGCAGACGCTGCTTTCAGAGTTTTCGGAGCAGCAGAATCATGAAGCAGAAAGAATATGCGCCGACGGTGCCTGCCGACGTCGCCTTCATCGGTTTGGGCGTCATGGGCTATCCCATGGCGGGACATCTGGCGCGCGCCGGACACCGTGTTACGGTTTACAACCGAACAACTGCCAAGGCAGAGAAGTGGACGGCCGAATTCTGCGGCCGCATGGCGAAGACGCCTCGGGAAGCCGTTCAAAATGCGAAGTTCGTCTTTGCCTGTGTCGGCAATGATGATGATTTGCGAAGTGTTGTCTTGGGCGAAAGCGGCGCCTTTGCCGGCATGATGCCCGGCGCTCTTTTTTGCGATCACACGACAGTCAGTGCGCAGGTTGAAAAAGAGCTGGCGGAAGAAGCGGGCAAATCCGGCTTTGGGTATGTGGATGCGCCAGTGTCGGGCGGCCAGGCGGGAGCAGAGAACGGCGTATTGACAGTGCTGATGGGCGGCGATCCGCTGGCCTGTTCTCTTCTCATGCCGGTCATCGAATGCTATTCGCAGCAAGTGACGCGCTTTGGGGATGTCGGCAGCGGGCAGCTTGCGAAAATGGTGAATCAGATTTGCATTGCAGGTTGTGTGCAGGGTCTTGCTGAAGGGATTGCCTTCGGCATGAATGCCGGACTGGACGTGCCGCTCCTTGTAAAGGCGCTCGGCGGCGGCGCAGCGTCGTCTTGGCAGATGCTCAACCGCGGAGAGACTATGGCGGAAGGCAAATTCAATTTTGGTTTTGCTGTGGACTGGATGCGCAAGGATCTTGGCATCGCGATGGCGGAAGCGAAGCGGAATGGCTCAGAGTTGCCTGTCGCAGAAATTGTTGATCGGTTTTACGCAGAAATTCAGTCCGCGGGCGGCAATCGCTTTGATACGTCGAGCCTCATCGCGCGCTTGCCCAGAAAAGGCTTCAAGCCGATCTCACGGTAAGGCAGGGCTTTCTGTTCGGCCGTTGCTTGGCTTCGAGACAGATAATGCTTTGCTAAAATTCGAAAATTAAACCTTCTGCGCCGCGATGACTCCTACCCAACGAAAAGTGCGGGCAATGCGGAAAGCGGCGCTTTTTTTCAGCCCTCTTTTTGGAAGAACGCGATGAGCGACAATCTGGATGCGGCTTCCGGCCGTCCGACCAATTTCATTCGCAACATCATTGAGGAAGATCTTGCGCAGGGCGCCAATCTTCCCCGCTACTGGTGCGGGCACCCGGCCCCCTACAGCGAGCAGCTTCAAAAAGGGGCCCCGGACGTGGCGAAGATCCGCACGCGTTTCCCGCCGGAGCCGAACGGATACCTCCACATCGGCCATGCCAAGAGCATCTGCCTCAATTTCGGTCTTGCGCGCGACTACGGCGGGTACTGCCATATGCGCTTTGACGACACGAATCCGGTGAAGGAAGACCAAGAATATGTCGATGGCATTCTCGACAGCGTTCGCTGGCTTGGCTTCAACTGGGTTCACGGGGAGGAAAACAATCTCTACTTCGCGAGCAGCTACTTTGAGTACATGTATCTCTTCGCGGAGCATCTTATTAAGACGGGCTACGCTTATGTGGACGAACAGTCTGTCGATGAGATGCGCGAAAATCGCGGCACGCTGAAGGAGCCGGGAAAGAACTCCCCCTATCGCGATCGTTCGCCCGAAGAGAATCTGCGGCTCTTCCGCGAAATGCGCGACGGCAAGCATCCGGAAGGCTCCATGGTGCTTCGCGCAAAGATCGACATGGCGAGTCCCAACATCAATCTGCGCGATCCGGCGATCTATCGAATTCGATTCGCGGACCATCATGCGACGGGCAGCAAGTGGTGCATCTATCCGATGTACACCTACGCGCATCCGATCGAGGACTCGCTCGAAAACATCACGCACTCGATTTGCACGCTTGAATTCGAAGATCAGCGAGCCTTCTACGACTGGGCGCTCGAGCGCATCATTCCTGTGCTGCGCACGCCGCAGTACGAGGAAGCAAAGGCGCTCATCGCGGCTATGGCAGCAGGCAAGGACGAACGCGGTCTCCGCTTCCTTGAAGAGGCGTATGAAGCGCGCGGCAAGCTTGGACAAAGCGAACCCGAAATGCAGATGGCGGCGCTTTTTGATGGCTGGGCGGCCGAGCGTCCTCAGTCGCTCGAAGATGCCGGCGCGAAGCGCTTTTTCGAACTTCTTGCGGCGCATCCCGAGAATTTCACGCCGCTCATGCAGGCCGCGCTTGGCTTTGTTCGCAAGAACTTCTTCCTCCTTTCGCATCAGTATGAATTCAATCGACTGAGCCTCACGTATGTGGTTGTGAGCAAGCGAAAGCTCATCCAGCTCGTGAAGGAAGGCTTCGTTGACGGCTGGGATGATCCCCGCATGCCGACAATCGTGGGGCTGCGCCGTCGCGGCTATACGCCAGAAAGCCTCCAGCACTTTGCTGAACGCTGCGGCGTCTCTAAGGTTTCGGGCGGCTGGATCGATTATTCGGTGCTGGAAGCCTGCCTGCGTGAAGATCTGGAATCCCGTGCCGAACGCCGCATGACGGTGATGAAGCCCTTGAAGCTCATCATCGACAACTATCCTGAAGGCGTCTCTGAGGAGCTTATTGCAGACAATCATCCGCAGAAGCCCGAAATGGGCACGCGAAAGATTACTTTCTCGCGCGAACTGTGGATTGAGGAAACAGATTTTGCGGAAGTGCCGCCGAAGGGCTTCCGCCGCCTTACGATTCCTGCGGACGGCACGCCTGCGAAGCCCGTCCGTCTGCGCTACGGCTACGTTATTGTGCCGACCTCAGTGGATAAGGATGAGAGCGGCAAGGTGACGGCGGTTCACGCGCGTTATCTCCCAGAGACCAAGTCCGGCACAGAAGGCTCCATGTCGGTGAAGACGAAGGCCACGATCCACTGGCTCGATGCCAAGACGGCTGTTCCTGCAGAAATCCGCGTCTACGATCGTCTTTTCTGCAAACCCAACCCTGAAGAGGGCGAAGGCAGCTTCCTTGACAATCTCACGCCGAATTCGAAGGTTGTTCTGCACTCCTACGTCGAGCCTTCAACGGCGTCCGCAAAGCCCGACGATAAGTTCCAGTTTGAACGGACGGGCTACTTCGTGGCAGACCGGGAAGACCACTCACCCGAGCACCCCGTCTTCAATCTTTCGGTCGGACTGAAGGATTCCTGGGGAAAATAAGGCGCGGTAAACAATCGGTTGCCATTTGCTTTTAAAACGGGGACGACGCCTCAAGTTGCGTCGTCCCCGCTATGCTATGATCAGTCGTCGGCTGGGTGCGCATCCGCGCATCGGTCACCTTTGGCAAGGGTCTGTTGATCGGTCCTCGAAAGGTCGCAGGTTTTTGTCGCTAGTTAGTCAATATGCCCAGTAGCTGAGGCGAGCTGTTTCGTCGCAAGCACATGCTTTGGCTGATTGGGTCGGTTCACAAGGAAAATCATCATCATGAAGAAGATCATTGTTGCCGCTGCTGCTGCGCTCCTCGCTGCCGGTGCCGCTCAGGCTGCCTATAAGGACGGTACGTACACGGGCGAAGGCAAGGGCCGTGAATCCCAGATTCAGGTCCAGGTCGTGGTCAAGGACGGCAAGATCGCCGACGTGAAGGTCGTCAAGCACGGCGAAACGGAAATGATCATCGCTGCGCCGATCGAAACGATGCTGCCTGAAATCGTCAAGAAGAACGGCGTTGAAGGCGTTGACAGCGTTGGCGGCGCCACGCTCTCCTCCGAAGGCATCAAGGCTGCCGTCAAAGATGCGCTCTCGAAGGCTCAGTAATCAGCCTCTTTGATGCGGTTTCGCTCTGACGAAGCCCGTCGATGATGCATAGGGGATCCTGCAAACCGGGTCCCCTTTTTTATTCAGCAAATTTCTTTCAAGAGAACGTTCATGCGATTTCCTGTCGCGGCAATTGTCGCTTCTTTGGCTTTAACGCTTTTCATTGCCGGCGAGCCGATTTTGGCGCAGGATGCGCTACCAGCAGCACACGCACAGACTTCGACGGTCGAGGCGCCGACGGAATATGAAGCGAGCTGGCAGAGCCTTCATATGGGAACGCTCATTACGGGTAAAGTCTTCGGCAAAACTGCGGCTGAAACCGAGCGCTTAGCCAAGCTCGTGGAGTCTGAGATTGTTCGCTTCGACGACATGATGAGCGTGCATAAGGAAACGGTCCTCAACGAAGTGAACCGCCGCGCGGGCGAGTGGGTCGCTGTGACGCCCGAGATTGCCGAAATGACGAAGGAGGCGATTCTCGTAGCCGATATGACGGACGGCGCTTTTGAGCCCACCATCGGACCGCTCGTCAATCTTTGGAAAATCGGCTTTGGCGGGCACAGCGTACCGAGTGACGAGAAAATCAACGAGGCGCTGAAGCTCGTCGACCACTCCACCATTGCCGTGAAGGAAGAAAACGGGCAATGGTATCTTCGCATCGGCAACGGGCAGAACATCGATATGGGCGCCATTGCAAAAGGCTACATCGGGCAGAAGCTCGCAGATCGCCTGAAAGCGGAAGGCGCAAAGCATGCGCTGCTTGATTTGGGCGGCAATGTCGTCGCCGTTGGCGACAAGCCGGGCGGCCAGCCTTGGCGAGTGGGGCTGCAGTGCCCGGACCAAACGAGAGGCGCCTATTTTGCCGTGGTGACTGCAATCGACGAGAGCGTCATTACCTCGGGCGCCTACGAACGGAATTTTGAAAAGAACGGCAAGCGCTACGGTCATATCCTGAGCGCGAAGACGGGGCGTCCTGTTCAGACGGACCTTTCATCCGTGACGATTGTGGATGCAAACGGCGCCAAGGCCGACGCACTTTGCACGGCGCTTTTCGGCATGGGCGAGAAAGCGGCGCAGGCGTTTTTGGAGCAGCACGCAGATGTTCACGCCGTGCTTCTTTCGGCCGACTTTAAAACTGCTTTTGTGAGCGACGGATTGCAAGACAAGGTTCGCATCACTGACCCGAGCATCACCGTTAAGATCATCAAGCATTGAAATAATTGCCGGTCTAGTCCACTGGAGACGTCATGCAGGATCCCAAGTTCATTCATCTGCGCTTTCACTCCGAATACTCCATCACCGACGGCATTGTCCGGATTGATCCAATCCTGCATGCCGTCATGGAGCGCGGCGGCGTAGCGATCGGCATTGCCGACCTGATGAACATCTTCGGCGGGCTGCGTTTTTATACGCATGCGCTCGCTGCCGGCATTAAGCCGATTCTCGGCTGCGATTTAAAAATTCGCAATCCCAAGGATGCAAAGTTGCCTTACCGCATGGGCGTCATCTGCATGGACCATGAGGGCTATCACTCGCTTTGCGTGCTTCTGACGAAGGCGTACCTCACAGATTCGGATGCCTATCGCGGTCAGGTGGATCCAGCATGGCTTGATGAAGAAGGCGCCAAAGGACTGATTGGCCTCACTGGCGGCGCGGAGGGCGAACTGGCTTCGCTGCTCATCAAGGGCAAGATCAAGGAAGCCGATGCGCTCGTCGAGCGGCTTAAGACGCAGTTTGGCGACAGACTCTACATCGAGCTTCAGCGCGCGGGGCGCCGCAATGATGAACTTGCCACTGCGCACTCGGCGAATTTTGCTGTCCGGCATGGGCTTCCTGTTGTTGCAACGCATCCGATTCAGTTTCTCAACAAGGAAGACTTTGAAGCGCATGAAGTGCGCTGCGCCATCGCAGAAGGCTTTACGCTGCAGGACCCGCGCCGCGTCAAGCGCTATACGCCCGAGCAGTACATGAAGACCGAGGCGGATATGTGCGAACTTTTCGCCGATATTCCGGCTGCGCTCGAAAACACGATTGAAATCGCCAAGCGCTGCAACCTCGACCATGTTCTCTCCAAGCCGCAACTGCCGCTTTTTCCCACGCCCGAAGGGATGACGCTCGATGATTACATTGATCATCTGGCTAAGGAAGGGCTGCAGAAGCGCCTGGATTTTCTATATCCCGACCCGAAGGAGCAGTCGGAGAAACGACCCGCTTACGACAAGCGTCTTGAATACGAGCTCGGCATCATTAAAGGAATGAAGTTTCCTGGCTACTTCTTGATCGTTCAGGACTTCATCAACTGGTCGAAGAACAACGGCATTCCGGTTGGTCCGGGGCGCGGTTCCGGCGCAGGTTCGCTTGTTGCGTACTCCTTAGGCATTACGGACTTGGATCCGCTGAAGTTTGACCTTCTTTTTGAACGCTTCCTCAATCCGGAACGCGTCTCGATGCCTGACTTCGACGTTGACTTCTGCCAGTACAACCGCGACCGGACGATTGACTATGTGAAGCGCACATACGGCGTTGAAGCCGTGAGCCAGATTGCGACGTTCGGTACGCTGGGGGCAAAGGCAGTGGTTCGCGACGTCGGGCGTGCGCTTGACGTGCCGTACATGAAGACGGATGCGCTCTCCAAACTGATTCCTCAGCAGCCCGGCAAAAACATTTCGCTTGACGAAGCGTTCGCAGAGGTGCCTGAATTTAAAGAGGCTGTCGAGCGTGATGATGAATATAAGGAAATTCTTCGCCTCGCCAAGCCTCTGGAAGGCTTGACGCGCAACCTCGGCATGCATGCCGGTGGCGTCCTGATTGCACCAGGAAAATTGACGGATTTCTGTCCGCTCTACAACCCGGACGGCCATCCGGAAAATACGGTGAGTCAGTTTGACAAGAAGGACGTGGAAAACGTTGGCCTTGTGAAGTTCGACTTTCTGGGCCTCACAACGCTCTCCATTCTGGCGAAGGCAGTCGAATATATCGACAAGCTTCATCCCGGCACGCACTTTGAACTAAGCCGAATCCCCGTGGAAGACGAGCCGACCTATAAGCTCTTCCAGGAGGCCCGAACCGTCGCTATCTTTCAGTTTGAATCGGACGGCATGCGCTCGCTTTTGAAGCAGGCAAAGCCCGACCGGCTGGAAGACTTGGTTGCTTTGAACGCTTTGTATCGTCCGGGGCCGATGGACCTGATTCCATCCTTTATTGCGCGAAAGTTCGGGCGCGAAAAAGTTGAATACCTGGATCCTCGCATGGAGCCGGTGCTGAAGGAAACCTACGGCATCATGGTCTATCAGGAACAGGTGATGCGAGTCGCTCAGGTTGTGGGCGGTTATTCGCTTGGCGGCGCCGACCTCTTGCGCCGCGCCATGGGGAAGAAGAATGTCGAAGAAATGAAGCGGCAGCGCGCTGTCTTCATTAAGGGGGCTGCAGAGCGAAACGTCAAAGAATCCGTAGCTACAGAAATCTTCGACTTGATGGAAAAGTTTGCCGGCTACGGCTTCAATAAGTCGCATGCTGCCGCTTATTCCTACGTTGCTTATCAGACGGCTTATCTCAAGGTGCATCACCCTGCAGCTTTTATGGCAGCCAACTTATGCATGGTGATGGACGACGGCGACAAGATGAAGACTTTCATTGATGACGCCAAGGAAAACGGGGTGGAGCTTCTGATGCCGGACGTCAATCAGAGCGAATGGTTCTTCTCTGTGCCGGACGAAAGCCATATCCGCTTTGGTCTCGGCGGGATCAAAGGGCTCAGTCAATCTGTTGTGACGGAACTCGTCAAAGCCAGAGAAGAGGGTGGTCCCTTTATCGATTTGTTTGACTTTGCTGCTCGCGTGCCGAGCCTCAATGCCAAATTCCTGGAAGGTCTCATTAAGGCTGGCGCTTTTGATTCACTTGATCCTGATCGAGGCAAGCTTTTCGGCAACATCAGTCAGGCGCTTGGCGCAGCGCAATCGTTGCGAGCCAGTGTTGGTCAGGCGAGTCTATTTGCAGATCCAGGCGAAGAACAAGAGCGCATTGTCAGCTGGATTCCTGCGCCGCCATGGTCCGAGCGGCAGAAGCTTATTGAAGAAAAGAATGTTCTCGGATATTGGCTGACTGGTCATATGTATGACCAGTACCGCGAAGAGCTGAAGCATTTTTCGTCCACATCATTAAGTGACTTGCAGCCGACGCGAGACGTTGCCAAATTGGCAGGCATCATTACCAATATTCGTCAAGTGCAAGGCAAGCGCGGTCGAATGGGCATCGTCACTATCGATGATGGAACGGCTGCCATCGAGGTATTGTGCTTTAGCGAAGTGTGGGAGCGGTACCGTAAAAAACTTAAGATAGACGACGTTGTTTGCCTCTTTGGCAAAATTAGATACGATGAGTTTTCTAAAAGATGTTCAGTTACTTTAGAAAAATGTTGTTCTTTAAATGAATTTCGGTTGGATAGCTTGAAAGATATTTTGATTGAAATAACAACGGATAATTTGAATTTTAAATTAAAAAAACTATATAAAATTTTTAATGAAGAAAGAGATGACAATAATAAAGGAGTTACTGTATCTTTATTAATAAAATCGGGTAGTGGTATAGGCAGAATTCGAACGAACTTCTTATGTTTTGATGTTGAATCGCTTGTTCAAAAATGCAAAACAAGTTTTAGAGTTGATTTAAATTATTGAGTTTCAGTATGTTGCAATTCTTAAAAAATTTAAATAAACATAGATTAATATTACGGAACGCTAGAAAATATCGGAATTTCTGTGACGCTAAAAGGGCGATTGAGGATGCCCTAATTGTCAGCAAGCAACATGAAAAAATATTTCCGAAGTTTAAAAACATTAATCGAGGTAAATCAATTGGAATTGTAGCTACAGGCTCTTCGTTAGAATCGTTTTGTCCCGATGCAATAAGTGAAGACGTTCTTTATTTAGGCGTAAATCGATCGGTTCAATATAAAAAAATAGAATACAGTTATTTTTTTATTCAGGACTATTCTGGTTCAAAGGGTTATATATCGGAGATATCGGATTATAAAAGACCTAGTAAGCAAGATTGCATAAAATTTTATGGAAGAGTTGTGGAAAATAGAAAAGGTTTAGATAGTATAATTCCAGATTTAGAAATAGAAAGAGCAAACGCATTAATGTATTATACAGGCTATCCAGATCGGAGATTTGTCTACAATATAGATAATGTGGGATTGCCTGATTTTGGTTCGGTAGTGTTTTCTGCTTTTATGTTTGCCTTATGGACGCATCCTAAACGAATATATTTAATTGGTTGTGATTGCTCAGACGTTTATTTTGATAAAATGCGTTCTAAATCTAATTTTTCAGATTTAATAAACTCTTGGAAAATGGCCAAGAAGTTTCAGAAGGCATATTACCCTGATGTTGAGATCGTATCAGTCAATCCAGTAGGTTTGAAAGGTTTGTTTTTAGATTATTATCAAAATTAAAAATAAAAAAAGAGAAAGATTATTTAAGTCTTTCTCTTTTTATTTATTTATTTATTTATTTATTTGTGTTTTTTAGGTTCTAGTCCTGCTAAATTATCAACACCTTTTTCTGACTCAACAACAAGATTTTCCTCTGAACGTCCAGTACGCCAATAGCCAGCATTTTTAATGCCAAGAGCATCAGGCAAGAAGACAGGATTCATGCCGAGATTTTTCTGCCGCTCATAATCTTTTAATGCTAAAAAAGCTGGTTTCTGCAGGAGCAGGATCGCGACGAGGTTAAGCCAGGGCATCGTGCCGACCCCGACGTCCGCCATCGTCCAGATAAGCGTTGAAGCTTTCAGCGTGCCGAAAGCAACTGTACAGAGGAAGATGACCTTCAGAACGGTCATGATGAACGGCTTGCGAATGGCACGGTTGATGTACGCAGCATTCGTTTCAGCCATGTAGTAGTAGCCGAGAATGGTGGTGAATGCGAAGAAGAAAATCGTAATAGCGATGAATGGACCGCCCCAGCCGGGCATCACTTGGTCGATGGCTGCCTGGGTATAAACCGGACCGGCTTCCACACCCTTGAGGCCTTCGTAAATAAAGCCGCCGTTGGGATCGGCAATGTTGTAGCAGCCAGTCATCAAGACCATGAAGCCTGTTGCAGAACAAACGAAGAGCGTATCAATGTAGACGGAGAACGCCTGAACGAGGCCCTGCTTGGCAGGATGAGAGACTGCAGCAGCGGAAGATGCGTGGGGCCCCGTACCTTGGCCGGCTTCGTTGGAGTAGATACCGCGCTTGACGCCCCAGGAAATGGCAGCGCCGAACAGGCCGCCCATGACGGAATCGGTGCCTAAAGCACTGTTGATGATCAGAGAGAAAATCTCAGGAATCTGCTGCCAGTTAACGCCGACGACGATGACGGCGACGACGATATAGGCCTGAGCCATGAAAGGCACAACAATGCTGGTGAACTGAGCGATTCGCTTGAGACCGCCGAAGATGATGAAGCTAAGGACAGATGTGATAATCGCTGCACTGATGGCTGTGTCGATGCCGAAAGCTTCATGCCAAGCTGCGGCGATCGTATTGCTCTGGACGCCGGGACAGAAAATGCAGGAAGCCAAAATGGTTACGATGGCGAAAGCCCAGGCATAGGGTTTGCATTGCAAACCTTTTTCAATATAGAAAGCCGGACCGCCGCGATACTGATCTTCGATTTTTTCTTTATAGATCTGGCCGAGCGTCGATTCGACGAATGCGGAGGACGCACCTAGAAACGTCATAACCCACATCCAAAACAATGCACCGGGGCCGCCGTAGCAGATGGCCGTTGCCACACCGGCGATGGCGCCTGTGCCGACACGGCCGGCAAGCGTCATGGTCAAGGCCTGAAAGCTCGAGAGACCGATTTCACCTTCTCTGCGCTGAAAGATCAGGCGCCACATTTCCGGCACCATGCGCAGCTGCACGAAGCGGGACCGAATGGAAAAGAAAAGACCCGCGATTAAGCAAAGACCCACGAGCGGTGGCGCCCAAATAATGTCGTTGAGAGTATGAACGAGAGTTTCCATGACTTTCCTATGTGCGTTTTTGTTGTAATTGATGATGGCTCGAAAAAAAGAAATGCCGCCCGGCAGCTACACCGGACGGCATATCCTTGTTGATCAAGCGCGATCGGCGACCTGATCAGCTTACCTCACCTGAGGCTTTTATTTGTTGGCGGAACGCTCTGCAAAAATCTTTTCCCAGCGTTCAACCTGTTTACGCACTTGTTCGGGCGCTGTTCCGCCGAGATGATTGCGGGCTTTCACGGAGCCTTCAAGACGAAGAACGTCGTAGACGTCATTTTCGATGACGGGTGAGAACTTCTTAAGCGTTTCGAGCGGAAGCTCTTCAAGACCGCAGTTGCGCTCAGCTGCTTCGCGAACCGTCTGGCCGACGATGTCATGCGCCGTGCGGAAAGGAACGCCGTGACGAACGAGGTAGTCGGCCAAATCCGTGGCGGTTGGGAAGCCCATTTGCGCAGCACGGTGCATGGTTTCAGCCTGCGGTTCGACGCCAGCCATCATGTCGCAGAACGCGCGAAGCGTGTCCTTCACGGTGTCGACAGCGTCAAAAACAGGTTCCTTGTCTTCCTGGAAGTCCTTGTTGTAGGCGAGCGGCGTACCCTTCATAAGGGTCAGCATGGCGATGAGGTCGCCGTAGACACGTCCGGATTTGCCGCGAGCCGTTTCAGGCACATCGGGGTTCTTCTTCTGCGGCATGATCGACGAGCCCGTCGTGAAGCGATCCGGGAGCTTAATAAAGCCAAAGCGCTGGCTCATCCAAATCACGAGTTCTTCGGAGAGCCGAGAAATGTGCATCATGATGATGGATGCAGCAGAGCAGAATTCAATCGCGAAATCACGATCGGAAACGGCATCGAGAGAATTCTGGGCAACAGCTTCAAAGCCAAGGAGCTGAGCGGAATATTCGCGATCGATCGGATAGGTGGTGCCGGCAAGCGCAGCTGCGCCCAAGGGGCTCGTATTCACACGGTGGCGCAGATCGAGAAAACGCTGACGATCGCGTTCAAGCATTTCCGTATAAGCCAGCATGTGATGACCGAACGTAACGGGCTGCGCAACCTGCATGTGCGTGAAGCCCGGCATGATGGTGTTCCAGTGCTTGTCGGCCTGTGCAACCAGCACTTCCTGAAGATGTTCGATGCGCTTCACGATTTCATCGATTTCACCGCGCAGATAAAGGCGAATGTCGGTAGCAACCTGGTCGTTTCGAGAGCGGCCGGTGTGAAGGCGCTTGCCTGCGTCGCCGATCAGCGCTGTCAGGCGGGCTTCAATATTGAGGTGTACGTCTTCAAGTTCCAGCTGCCACTCAAACGTCCCGGCAAGAATTTCCTCGCGAATCTGTGCCATGCCTCGACGGATGTCTTCGAGGTCTTTTTCAGTAATGACACCGATCTTGGTCAGCATGGCGGCGTGCGCCAAAGAGCCTTCGATATCAACCAGCGCCATGCGCTTATCGAAGTCGACGCTTGCCGTGTAGCGAAGAACGAAAGCATCAACCGGTTCAGAGAAGCGACCTGACCAAGCTTTCTTCTTGGCATGCAGAGGATCGTTGGAGTTGTCTTGGGCTTGGCTCATTTGCGCGCCTCGATGAGATGGATTGAAAGGACTGCTATTTTACTGAGATCAGCGCGTTTCGTTTGAAGAAAATGGGGCTTTCCGCGCATGAGGTCTTGCAAATACCAAAGTTCTCACATATAATCCGCTTTCCTCGGGGTGTGGCGCAGTCTGGTAGCGCGCCTGCTTTGGGAGCAGGATGTCGGGAGTTCGAATCTCTTCACCCCGACCAGGCGCCCTGCAGAATCAGTTTTCGAACTGCCCGTAGCTCAGTTGGATAGAGCATCTGCCTTCTAAGCAGGTGGTCGCGGGTTCGATTCCTGCCGGGCAGGCCATGTTTTCATGGTGGGAATAGCTCAGTTGGTAGAGTCCCGGATTGTGATTCCGGTTGTCGTGGGTTCGAGTCCCATTTCCCACCCCACACACAAAAGCCCGCATCGGAATTTTTTCGATGCGGGCTTTTCTTCAATCGGTGCGTTCTTTTTCTTTATGCACTGAGGCTGTTCTTCCTCAGATCAGCACTTCGCGTAAAACTTCATGAATTCCTTGAGGGCGGGTTCAATCGCTTCTGCTGTCGTTTCTTCATACGGTTCAGCACTTTCTGCGGGAGCCAGCATGTCGGGAACCGTAAAGAAGCGAAGTTTATGGACAACGCCGGAAGTGCTGCTGCCGCCCGTCTGCATGGCGAGCAGCTTGATTTCATTATTGTTGTTGAGACCGCAGGCGTAAGGCGAAACGATGCGTTCGTAGCCGTGATAGCTGAAATCGATGGATTTGTGTTCTTCGATTGCTTTCACAATCAGGTCAACGGTAGTCATTTTTCTTCTCCTTGATGCAGCTTTTTATCGGTGGTGTTTGGTCAGCCGAGGATGTTCTCATCGTTCAGCCTAGCGAGGCTCTCAAGCTTCGTACTTTCAATTTTTGCACATTTGATTCTTGAAATCCATTATTTTGTATCCCGAAATCCAAGCTTGATGCTGCTTAAATTTGGAGTCGGGCATAAGCGCTACTGCTTATTTTTTCTAATGGTTTTGTGAGTATTTTTGTGAGTTCTTTGAGTAATTCAGAGTTCTGACAAATATTTTTATTGTTTGAGATAATAGTCTTTGCTGTCCTTAAAAACATTGAATATTCTTTAATTCGATATTTGATAGGAGTCTCTTGTTTAAATAACAGACAAGAATCCAAATCCCAAAATCCTATATTGCCGTTTGAAACATATAAATTAGAGGGAACCAAATCCTCATGCCCTATCCCAGCGCTGTGTAATTGTTCTATTGATTCTGAAATTTGCAAAAATAATTCAAATAATAATTTTTCTTGAGTGATTGAGGCTAAAACATTGTTTAAGCCATTCAAATTGGATTCAGCTTCTGTTAATAAGTAACTGGCCATAAGCCTGCCAAATTGACGATATTCTCCGGCTGCAAAAACCTGTGGTGTCAATATGCTGGCATTGGTTAATTTTTGAGCAACTGCAGCAGCCCAATAACTTCTTGGCGGCAAAAAATAATATTTTATTTGCTTATACCAAATAGATTTGGATAGCCAAGCCGCTTTTCCAAAATATTTTTTATTTTTATATAAAAATATAGATGCACGTGTATTCGATTGCTTCGTAAAAGATCCTGATTCTATGAATTTATCTATATTTGTTAATATGTAAGATATGTCTTGTTTATTTTCTTTGTCTAAAATATAGAAAAAATTATTTTTAAATTTTAAATAATCGATGTCTTTTGAATTTATTATCCATTCTTGAATAGTGCTTCCATTCTTAAGATAAACGGGAATAGGTACTCTAGCTTCCTTAGTGTTGATGAAAAACAAAGTCAGCTCCCTAGAATTCTTTAATTGTTCTGAAGAACACTTCTTTAAAGTGGCGTCAAATTTCTGTGAAATTTAGATGAAAATTAAAAAAAATGCCAGGATGCGTTCGAAATCGAAAGGAAAGATGTAAAAAATACCCCTCAGACGCTAAGCGCCGAGGGGTATGTCTTCACCAGAATGGGGGTGTAGGCGAAATCAGGCTTTGGGTAGTTTGTCCAACTGTTCGCTCACCTTCACGAGAAGCACTTTGAAGTTTTCAAGCCGCTTGCGTTCAGCCGCGACCACAGCTTCAGGCGCCTTAGAGACGAAGCGCTCATTGGCGAGTTTCCCTTCGCATTTCTTGACTTCACCTTCGAGGCGAGCGACTTCCTTTGAAAGACGTTCACGCTCAGCTGCAACGTCGATTTCTACTTTGAGCATCAGCTTGTAGTTTCCGACGATGGCAACGGGTGCCACAGTGCTCTGATCGGAAGCATCCAGATCATCAACGTGCTCAACCGACTGCAGACGTGCAAGCGTCTGAAGGTACGGCGCGATTTCCGCACAAGCTTCAGCCGGACCAGCCATCAGGAGCGGTACCTTCTGAGAGGGCGAAAGTTTCATTTCGCTGCGAAGGTTGCGCACAGAATCAATGATGGCTTTGACTGCCTTCATCTGTTCACAGGCTTTTTCGTCGACACGATCGGCTTCATAAACCGGGTAGGCCTGAATCATCACGGACGTTTCTTCGTCTTCCGCACGAACGCCGGCAACAACGGAGACTTTCTGCCAAAGCTCTTCGGTGATGAACGGGATGATCGGATGCGCAAGACGGAGCACTGTTTCAAGAACGGTCACGAGCGTATGACGCGTCGCACGACTCTGCGCTTCGTCGCCTTTCAGCTGTACTTTGGCGAGCTCCAGATACCAGTCGCAGTATTCATTCCAGACAAACGAATAAATGGCGTTGGCGGCGTTGTCAAGACGGTAGTCCGCATAAGCCTGAATGACGGCGCTGATGGTTTTTTCGAGTTCGCTCACGATCCAGCGGTCAGCGAACGAGAACTGCATCGGTTCGCATGCCGTGGCGCCGACGCCGCAGTCCTTGCCTTCCACATTCATGAGCACGAAACGAGAGGCGTTCCAGAGCTTCGTGCAGAAATTGCGGTAGCCTTCGGTGCGCTTGAGGTCGAAATTGACGTTTCTGCCGAGCGTTGCGTAAGCGGCCATCGTGAAGCGAAGCGCATCGGCGCCATGTGCGGCGATGCCGTTCGGATAGTTCTTGCGGAGCTTCTTTTCGACAGCTGGCGCTTTTTCCGGCTGACGAAGGCCCTTCGTGTTCTTCACGATGAGGGATTCGAGATCAATGCCTTGGATGATGTCGAGCGGATCGAGCGTATTGCCTTCACTCTTCGACATTTTCTTGCCTTCAGCGTCGCGCACGAGGCCATGAATGTAGACATTCTTGAAGGGCACGCGGCCGGTGAAGTGACGAGTCATCATCACCATGCGGGCCACCCAGAAGAAGAGGATGTCGTAACCCGTGACGAGCACTGTGCTCGGCAAATAGAGGTCGTAGGCGATCTTCTCTTCGCCTTCGGGCTTCGGCCAGCCAATGGTCGAGAATGGAACAAGGGCGGAGGAGAACCACGTATCCAGCACGTCCTCGTCTCGGCGAAGCGCAACGCCTTCGCCGGCTTGCTTCTGTGCTTCTTCTTCCGTGCGGGCGACATAAACGTTGCCCTTCTCGTCATACCAAGCGGGGATCTGATGGCCCCACCAGAGCTGACGGGAGAGGCACCAGTCCTGAATGTTTTCAAGCCACTGGCGATACACGCCACGCCATTCGGCAGGGAAAATGTTTACGTCGCCCGACTCAACGGCTTCAAGTCCTTCCTGAGCCAGCGACTTGCCGGGGTGAACAGCGGTTTCAGGGGCAGGCTTGCTCATTGCGAGGTACCACTGCTCGGAGAGCATCGGCTCGACGATTTCTCCCGTGCGAGCCACTCGCGGCACCATATGCTTGATGGGCTTGATGCCGACGAGAAGGCCGGCAGCCTTCAGATCTTCAACCGCTGCCTTTCGGCATTCGTAGCGATCCATGCCGCGATACTTTTCGGGCACGTTCTCGTTCATATGCGCCGTCTTCGTCAGAACGTTGAGCAACGGCAGATTGTGGCGGCGGCCGACTTCAAAGTCGTTGAAGTCGTGCGCAGGCGTGATCTTCACGCAGCCGGAACCAAATTCTCGGTCGACGTATTCGTCGGCAATGACGGGAATTTCGCGATCGGTGAGCGGGAGCTTGAGCATTTTCCCAACGAGCGACTGGAAGCGCTCGTCTTCCGGATGCACAGCCACGGCCTGGTCGCCGAAAAGCGTTTCAGGGCGCGTCGTCGCCACGACAACACCTTCGGAGCCGTCAGCGCCGGGATATCGGATTTCCCAAAGGTAGCCGTCGGCTTCCTCGCTTTCAACTTCCAGATCCGAAACGGCGCTCTGCAGCTTCGGATCCCAATTGACAAGCCGATTGCCGCGGTAGATGAGCCCCTGCTCATAAAGCGTGACGAAGCATTCGATAACGACCTTGGAGAGCTGGTCGTTCATCGTAAAGTAAAGACGATCCCAGTCGACGCTGTCGCCCATGCGGCGCATCTGCTGGAGAATTGTGCCGCCAGAGTACTTCTGCCACTCCCAGATCTTTTCGTTAAAGGCTTCGCGGCCGATGTCTCGGCGGTCAATGCCCTGGGATTCGAGCTTGCGTTCAACCACGATCTGCGTCGCGATGCCTGCATGGTCCGTGCCGGGGAGCCACATCGTGTTGTAGCCCGCCATGCGGTGGTAGCGCGTGAGCGTATCCATCACCGTCTGATTGAAGGCGTGGCCCATGTGCAGGATGCCCGTGATGTTGGGCGGCGGCAGCTGGATGGAAAAGCTCGGTTTCTTGGGATCGAGCCCGGCGCGGAAATAGCCGCGCTTTTCCCAGGTTGGGTACCAGCGGGCTTCGATCTTAGCCGGTTCAAAGCTTTTGGCAAGTTCGGTCTTGTTGTCCGTCATCTTGAGGTCTCAAAAGTAGAGCGGCGTAAGTCCGCAGCAACAGAGACCTCATCGAGGTCGCCGCTCGCACGGTTCCTACGCAAAAAAAAGTGAATCTATTTTCTCACGTTCCTTCTCAGTCGAGATCAGGCACTCGCTGTAGGAAGGTCATTTGAATCGAGAAATCAGTGCTTCAAAAGCTTTGAGAAATCGACTTTCTCGAGTTCCTGAAGAACGGTTTGCGCCACAATGCCGCCGAGGGCGCGTTCAACATCGCTTTTGACGCGTGTTGCTGCATTGGCGATCGCCATATCCAGTGCATCTCGAAGTGCGCTGCGAAGCGCTTCTTCGATTCTTGGCGACAAATACGCAGCAATGGCTGCGCGGTCTGCGTCGGAAAGTGTTGCAATGGGCGAAGCTTTCGGGACGGGCTGCGGATCTGCGGCCGGGACAGCAGCTTCGGTTACGGAATCAGGCCGAGCGCTCGACGGAGCAGTGCCGAGCATCGGTTCCTTTTGATCGACAGCAAGGTCACGGACCTCGCGCCAAGTCAGCTTGACGCGGTTTTGAAGCGTACGCGCAGAGTCGATGACGGGTTCTTGGCGTTCCATTGAAAAGCGTCCCAAAAGAAAGGAATTGATTATTGGCGACGATCGTAGGCAGCAAGCTCTACGCCTGCGGCACGGTATGCACGATACCGATCGCGTGACAGCTTAAGTTCCTCGGGTTGCGTGCTGACGACATCAATAATGCGGTTGAATCGTTCAAAGTCCGTTTGCCACGTTGGCGGCAAATGATCGTCAAGAAGCAGAAGCACATCGCCGCGCAGGCTGGAGAGGTCCGAGGAAATCAGAATCGGCGTTTCAGCTGCGAGCGGCGAGCTGCTTGATACGTGCGGCAGAAAGGCGAGATCATTGAATCGCCAGAGGAGGGAATCCAGATCCCGCAGTCGCTTTTCGTCCGAGCTCCAAAGCGCGAGCGTCAGCCCGCGGCGCAAGATTGTTCTCGCGACGAGACAGGCATAGCGCAGGCGGTCGGGGACGTTGAAGTGGAAGTCGATTTTCTGCATGGCGTCATTATGGCGCATGTATCGAAGAGAAAGACTTCGGGCGCACCTCTTCAGGGTCAAGCGAACATAATCTTAAGATCGAAGATAATCCTATTAGATGATGTGATAGCGTAAATGCGGTATTTGTGGATGTAGGCCTTGCCAAAAATATAAAACTCATGCAAAATTCATCACCTGCACGGGGGGGTAGCTCAGCTGGGAGAGCGCTGCGTTCGCAATGCAGAGGTCGGGAGTTCGATCCTCCTCCTCTCCACCACAGAATACCGAAAGGGGCGTCTGCGACGCCCCTTTTTATTTTGCTTGAAAGCTTTTAAAGCCTTGGTTTACAGGCGAAGACAAGCAAGCCATTGGCCGGTAAAGTACAGAGAACTCCAAGTAAGAACGGGTTCTATTGGTAGAACTGATGGTATAACAGCTCGGAGTTTGCTGAGCCGAGACTGTAAACTTGTTATACCATTAAAAATGTCAAGTATTTCAATAGGTTAATGTTATATAGTTCTAAGAATGTCCGTTCTGGATTGCCAAGCGAGTTGTGTAATGCAGCAAGGTATTTGGAAAAGATCGCTGTACAATCCTTTCCCATTTTGGTGCTCTTCAGAAATCCTTGTCATAAGGTAGGTTTGTCAGCCGTGAGTTCTTTTGTTTGAACTCGGAAGAGCGTCACTTATATTTAATCGAGGCGTGAAAATGGCCGAAAACGATGATGACGAAGTGAAGCTCCCGGGGTTGCCGCCCAATACGAAGAACTACATGACGCCGGCCTGCTATCGGCGTTTGCTCGACGAGCGTGAACATCTCGTCAATGTAGAACGACCTGATGTCGTTAACGTGGTGTCCTGGGCTGCAAGCAACGGCGACCGTAGCGAAAACGGTGACTATCTTTACGGCAAACGCCGCTTGAGAGAAATCGATCGTCGCATTCGCTTCTTGAATAAGCGCATTGAATCTGCTGAAGTGGTTGATCCTGAGGCGCACCCTGAAACAGATCAGGTCTTTTTCGGGGCGACGGTTCTTTACGTCAATCAAAGGGGCGAGGAACGCAAGATTCGCATCGTCGGCATTGACGAGGCGGATGCGTCGCACGGCGACGTCAGCTGGATCAGTCCGATTGCCCGCGTATTGCTGAAGCATCACGAAGGTGATGAAGTGAAGCTGCCGACGCCGGCCACAAGCACGCATCCCGCTGGGGTCGACACAATCGAAATCTTGGAAGTTACTTACACGAACGAACAGCCGATTCCGTGAGGCGTGATGCCGGGGCGATTCGGAATCGCTTCGCGGTATAGAAATGGCGGCAACATTTGCGTTGCCGCCATTTTTTCAATAAGAGCAGGCTAGAGGATCAGTCTTTTTGGTGATCTTTGCCGGCCTTGCCTTCACCAGACGAATTTGTCTTGCTGGCTTTCGGCAGCTTGGCTGCGTTCTTGGCGCCTTTCGCGAGCGAGTTGTCGTCAAGGATGCGTTTGACGCGAAGCACCGCTTCATTCTGTCGAATCGTTCGCATGACGTGGATCAGATGATTCTTGTCGCGGACTTGCACGGTGACGCGCACGATCTGGTCTTTTCCTTCTTCCTCTAGCGATACTGCCGTGATGCTTGAGTTGGCTTCGGCGACAGAGGTTGCAACGACGGCAAGACCCGCATGCGCATCGGTGACGCGAACTTCCAGGGGAACGGGGAAATGTGCGCCCGGCTTCGTTGGCCCCCATTCCAGGTTCATCCAGCGTCCCGGATCAGCCTGACGGCCGCGTTCTGCGTGCGGGCAGTCGGCACGGTGAACAGTAAGACCAAGTCCAGGTCGATTCATGCCGGTGATCTTGTCGCCCGGAATCGGATGGCAGCAAGGGGCGAGATGCTGAGCCGTACCTTCATTGCCGTTGATCATGACGGCCGGCAGTTCCAGTTCGCCTTCATGCTTGCCGCCAGCTTGCAGGAGGCTCATCAGGCGGTGAAGGACGGCCGCTGCGAGCGCCTTGCCGAGGCCGATCGATGCGTAAAGCGAAGCGACGCTCTCAACGCCAAACTCCTTGAGGAGCTTTTCCATGACGGTAGTTGGAACGGTATAGAGGTCGAGGTGCTGCTCTTCGGCGAGCGCTTCGAGCGCAAGACGCCCGAGCTTTGTCGATTCGTCGAATTGACAGGTGCGAAGATACTGACGGATTTCGGCGCGGGCTTTGCCGGAATGCACCCAGCCGAGCCATTGCGGATTCGGGTGTGCGTCGGGATTTGTTTCGATCTGCACCATATCGCCGTTTCTGAGACTCATCGAGAGCGGCTTGGGTTCGCCGTTGATGCGGACGCCTTCCGTATGGTTGCCGACATCGGTATGAATTTCGTAGGCGAAGTCGATCGGCGTTGAGCCCTTTGGGAGCGAAATAATTTTGCCCTTCGGCGTGAAGACGTAAATGCGGTTCGGGAAGAGGTCAACCTTGATGTTTTCGAGAAATTCTGTGCTGTCCTTGCTGGTGCGCTGAATTTCGAGCAAGTTCTGAAGCCACGCAGCCGTTCTGGATTGAAGATCCGCCGTGTCTTCGTCGGTGTTGTAGAGCCAGTGAACGAGAATCCCGTTTTCGTTGATGCGATGCATCTCTTCCGTTCGGATCTGGTACTCGATCGGCGTGCCGTCCGGTCCGATGACTGTGGTGTGAAGGCTCTGGTAGCCGTTCGCTTTTGGTATGGCAATGAAGTCCTTAAAGCGGGCGTGTACGGGCTTATAGAGCTGATGGAGAGCGCCGAGCGTGAGGTAGCAGTCATCCTTTGTGCGGACAATGACGCGGAAGCCGTAAATATCGAGCGCATCAGAGAAAGACTGATGCTTCTCACGCATCTTGTTGTAAATGCCGTAAATCGTTTTGTCGCGGCCGAGGATGCGGCAGCGTATGCCTGATTTGGACAGCGAAGCCTTGGTTTCGTTCAGAATCCGCTCGAGAATTGCCCGTCGATTGTTGCGCGTCTTGAGGACGTTTTCGTAAAGAACTTTGTAGCGGAAGGGATAGCGGTTTGCGAAGCTCAACTCCTGCAGCTCGCGGAAGACATTGTTGAGGCCGAGGCGATGCGCAATCGGCACATAAATGTCGAGTGTTTCCTTGGCGATGCGTGCGCGTTTCTCGGGCCGCATCACGCCGAGCGTGCGCATGTTGTGCACGCGGTCGGCAAGCTTCACGAGAATCACTCGAACGTCGCGCGACATTGCAAGGAGCATTTTGCGGAAGCTTTCTGCCTGTGCTATTTCGTTCGAGGAGAAGCGAAGCTTGTCGAGCTTGGAGACGCCGTCGACGAGCTCGGCGACGTCCGTGCCGAATTTCTCCGCCATTTCGCGCTTGCTCGTGCCCGTATCCTCAAGCACGTCGTGCATGAGGCCCGCTTCAATGGTTTCCGCGTCCATGCGCCACGAGGCAAGAATGGATGCGACGGCAATGGGGTGCGTAATGTAGGGCTCGCCCGATTTGCGGAACTGGCCGAGGTGCGCGTTGTCGGCGTAGCGATAGGCTTCTCGAATTTTTTCGACTTCGTGGCTCGGCAGGTAAAGGCTGCAGGTGTCGATCAGGCCCTGCGCAGTCACGACGATGTCTGGCGCCTGGGGCGTGAAGAGCGGCAGATCGGCATCGGGAAGCTTTTCAGGAATAAAAGGCCCCGGCAGCGGAACACGATGCTGATGCTTCGTAAAGCTGAAGGGCGCAATGGTCTTACGCTGCGCTCTCGGCATGGGCTGAGCGGTCAGACCGTCTTCCTTCGTGGCGTACATGTCGTCCGGGAAAAGCGGCGCTGTATCGACGGTCATGAGAAAGATTCCTTTTGATTTGTTGCTGACGGCTTGTGCATTCTTTTTGGGGAAAGCCGGATCCGTTCGGGCTTTTCCGTGCGTAACCTTTTTATCCTAAGCGCCGAGCGATTGGTGCGTCGAGAGAGAAAACGTGAAGAGCGGCGGCTGCCCTGCGTGAGCCAAGGACAAAACGGACATTCGTTTCAGACGATTGACTGGCGAGCTGAATCAAAAAAGCCGGCATTGCTGCAACGAAATCGTTGCAGTTGTGCCGGCTCTTCGTGGTGCTTGCAAGCGAGGTGCTTCAGCGCAGCGCTTACGAATGAATCTGCTTCAGAAGATCCACGCCAATTTTGCCTTCAGCGATCTCGCGCAACGCGATGACGGAGGGCTTGTCCTTGGCGTCGACCAAGGGCTTGTGTCCCTGCGTGAGCTGACGCGCGCGGTATGCGGCGACCAGAACCATCTGGAAGCGGTTCGGGATCTTCTTGAGGCAATCTTCAACGGTAATGCGGGCCATCTGTTGTCGAAAATAAAACGATAGAGCGGGAAAAAATTAGGCCAACCTGCACAAGTGCTTTCTTCGTCAAACCGGAACGCCCAAGTTGGCAAATTGGTTGCGGAAACGCAGTGCCTGCTGACCGTAGGTCAGGCGGCTCGCGGTGACGATGGCTTCAAGCTGCAGGAGGGCCGCATCAAAGTCTT
Source organism: uncultured Sutterella sp. (assembly GCA_905213905.1). Classification (GTDB taxonomy): domain Bacteria; phylum Pseudomonadota; class Gammaproteobacteria; order Burkholderiales; family Burkholderiaceae_F; genus Sutterella. The sequence continues at coordinate 198,432 of CAJMKD010000002.1, forward strand.
CATTAATTATAACGTACTCAAATTCCGGAGCATGCGCCATCTCGGCGCCCGCGCCGAGAAGCCGGCGCGTAATCGTTTGCGGAGAATCGGTCCCGCGGTGATTGAGACGCCATTCGAGCGCTTCGATCGAGGGCGGCAAAATGAAGATTCCAACCGTGCCGGGAAAGCGATTGCGAACTTGGCGAGCGCCCTGCCAGTCGATTTCAAGCAGCACGTCGTGGCCCTTCAGCATTTCGTTTTCAATCCAGACGCGATTGGTGCCGTAATAGTTGCCATGCACAAGCGCGGATTCCAGAAATTCATCGCGCGCTTTCATCGTTTCAAACTCTTCGACCGTGACGAAATGGTACTCACGGCCGTTGACTTCGCCGGGACGCGGGTCGCGCGTCGTGAAGGATATGGAGAGCTTGATGGTAGGCTGCTTGGCGAGAAGGGCGTTGACGAGCGTCGACTTCCCGGCGCCGGAAGGCGCTGTCACCAAGAAAAGTCGGCCGGGGTGGCGATCGGGGCTGTAAGCGTGAACGCTTTTTTCAGCGGGCTGCATCGTAGTCATGGCAATACATTCCTTACTCAAGATTCTGGATTTGTTCGCGCATCTGATCGATGGTGATTTTGAGCGACAGCGATGCGTTTGTCATTTCGATGGCGGCTGCTTTGGAGCCGAGCGTGTTGGCCTCTCTGTTCATTTCTTGGGCAAGAAAGTCGAGCTTGCGGCCGACAGCGCCGCCTGCGGCAAGGAGCCGTCGCACTTCTCGAATATGGGTGTCGAGACGGTTCATTTCTTCGTCGACGTCTAGGCGCATCGCGTAGAGCGTCACTTCCTGGCGGATGCGGTCGCTGACCTCGTCTTTCGTCAGTGAACCCTTTTCAGAAAGCTTTTCCGTGAGAGCTGTATTGAGTCGTTCGGCGAGCTTTTCTTCAATGTGCGCGATGATTTCCGGAATCTTCGAGCGAATGTCGGCCACAGTTGCCGACATGGTGTCGCAATAGCCGAGGAGGACCTTGGCAAGGGAAGCGCCTTCTCTGGTGCGGGCTTCAACAAGCGCATCCAACGCGCGATTGAGAATTTCAAGCACTGATGCAGCCACGGCATCCTTATCTGTTGCCTCAGCTTCAGCGACGCCGGGAATTTCAAGAATTTCTGCAACCGTGAGTGAATCCGCTTCCGGGTTGTGCGTTTGAATCTGCTCTTGAATGGCGAGGAGGCGCTTGAGCGCAGCAACATTGATCTGAGCGGGCATCGCCGCTTCGTTGGGCTGAAGCGTCATTCGCACTTCAACCTTGCCTCGCGCGAGGCGCTTCTGAATGGTTTCGCGAACGAGCGGCTCCGTGAAGCGGATGCCTTCATCCAAGCGAAGCGTGAGGTCAAGGAAGCGGGTGTTGACGGAACGACACTCGACGGTAACGGTGCCGACAGGCGTGTTGCCGTCGGCTGTTGCGTAGCCCGTCATGCTGGCGACTGTGCTCATGAATTCTCCGATCGATGCTTTGCGCTCTCGCTGCAGGCTCAAAAGCTGCGGCTGGCGCTCTCCAAAAAAGCGAAACTGAAGCGGGTAAAAATAACAAAAGCGTTTGCTCAATCCCGTCGCAAAACGGACACCCGCAGAATTCGCGGCATTTTAGTTCGTTTGTACGATTCACTGCTGTAGGATGAGTCCGCAACGCCGCATCGAAACGGCGAGTGACTTTCCGGAGTTTGAAGCATGACGACAAAAAGACCCGACGGGCGGGCAAATGATCAACTGAGACCCATTTCAATTGAGCGGCACTACACCAAATATGCGGAAGGAAGCGTCCTTATTTGTGCTGGCGACACGAAAGTCATCTGCACCGCCTCCGTTACCGAAGGCGTGCCGCCATTTCTTCGCGGTAAAGGCGAGGGCTGGGTGACGGCTGAGTATGGCTTGCTGCCGAGGTCGACGGGCACGCGGTGCGAGCGAGAAGCAGCCAAGGGAAAGCAAAGCGGCCGCACACAGGAAATTCAGCGCCTCATCGGCAGAAGCCTTCGTGCCGTTGTTGACCGCAAAAAGTTGGGCGAGTACACGATCCAGATCGATTGCGACGTTATTCAGGCAGACGGCGGCACGCGCTGCGCATCCATTACTGGCGCTTGGGTTGCTCTTCGTGATGCTGTTGACTGGATGCGCCAAAAAGGATTGATTTCGGAAGAGCCAATCCAAGCGCAGGTGAGTGCGGTTTCCGTCGGTATCTGGTCGAACGAACCGGCGCTGGACTTTAATTACGCTGAAGACAGCGCAAGCGACACTGATATGAATGTCGTTATGACGAGCGAAGGCGGTTTTGTCGAAATTCAAGGTACTGCTGAAGGGAAGCCCTTTTCGGAATCAGAATTAGCTGCGCTGATTGACTTGGCGAAACAAGGTAATAAAGCGCTTCAGGAAGCGCAGCGGCAGGCTCTGAAAAACTGAGTAGCAAAAACGACAATTGAGAAATAGGAAGGATCAGCGAAATGCAGAGTAAAAAGCTTGTTCTTGCGTCCAACAACAAAGGTAAGCTTCGTGAATTTCAAGCCATGTTCGATGCGCTCGGTCTCACGATTGTGGGGCAAGGTTCGCTCGGCGTCTCCGCCTGCGAGGAACCCTTCAATACGTTTGTTGAAAATTGCCTTCAGAAAGCGCGTCATGCGTCGCGAGAAACAGGTCTTCCAGCCATGGCGGATGACTCCGGACTTTGCGTGGATGCTTTAGGTGGAGCGCCCGGCGTTTTTTCTGCGAGATTTGCCGGCGAGCCCTCTGATGATGAGAAAAATAACGCGCTTTTGGTTCAGAAACTTCAAGGCGAAGTCAATCGTCGCGCGCACTATACGTGTGTTCTGGTGGCTGTCCGTTCGGCAGATGACCCCGAGCCGCTGATCGCTGAGGGCACCTGGCAGGGCGAAATTCGTGATGAGCCGGCCGGCAATGGCGGTTTCGGGTACGACCCATACTTTTATTTGCAGGCCGTTGGGAAGACGGCGGCCGAATTGACGGCGGAAGAAAAAAATGCAGTCAGCCACCGCGGTGCGGCACTTCGCATGATGGCAAAGCTTTTGAGCGAACGCTGGGGGTGGTAGACGGATGGAGGAGCACGTCCGAAAAGTGTCTCTCGAGGAGATGAAGGGGAGCGGTGGTGAAGCATCGCTATTGACGCCCAGCGCTATTCCGCTTTCTATCTATTTGCATTGGCCCTGGTGCATCCGCAAGTGTCCATATTGCGATTTCAATTCCAGACGGCTCCCTGATGACAACGATGAAATGCGGTATGTAACCGCACTGCTGAGAGATCTGTCGCATTGGCAGCCTCTTGCAGAGGCGCGTCCCATCACATCGATATTTATCGGCGGAGGGACCCCAAGTCTGATGTCGGGAAAAGCTGTGAGTACGCTGCTCGACGGCGTTGCCAAGCAATTTACGCTGGCTTCCGACTGCGAAATAACGCTTGAAGCGAATCCAGGCACCACGAACGCGCGTAAATTTGCCGATTTCCGAAAAGCCGGCGTCAATCGGCTGTCGATCGGCGTCCAAAGCTTCAGCGACGAACGTCTGAAGCGGCTCGGCCGCATTCACTCGGCGGATGAAGCCCGTTGCGCCATTCGCGAAGCAAGCCGCGTTTTTGAGAATTTCAATCTTGATCTGATGTTCGCACTGCCGGGCGAAACAGTTGAGGGTCTTCTTCAGGAGGTGGACGAGGCTGCTGCATCCGGTGCAACGCATCTCTCCTGTTATCAGCTCACGATTGAACCGGGTACCGCGTTTGCGAAGCATGTGCCGGCGGATCTCCCAGATGAGGATCTGACCGCTGACATGGGGGACGCTCTCGTAGAACGCTTGGCGCAAGCGGGCTTCATCCGATATGAAGTTTCGGGCTATGCGAAGTCTGGGAGGCGTTGTCGGCACAATCTCAACTATTGGACGTATGGCGACTACCTTGCTGCAGGCGCAGGCGCGCACGGCAAGATTACAACCAGTGCAGGCATCTTCCGCGAAGTCCGAATTGCTTCGCCAAGCCGTTATCTTCAGCAGGTTGAGGAGCTTGGACACGGCATAGCGTCAGCTCATCCTGTTGCCGAAGAAGACAGGCCCTTCGAATTCATGCTCAACGCGCTGAGGCTTGTCGACGGCGTTCCTTCGGCGCTTTTTGAGGCACGGACCGGACTTCCCTTGTCCTGCATTTACGACCGCCGGGTCGAACTGGAGGAAAAAGGCTTATTGGATAAGAATCCTGCCCTTCTCCGCCCGACAGCACTGGGATTGCAATTTCTCTCGGATCTGCAGGAAAGCTTCCTGTGAAGAAATTGATCCTTTAGGGAAAAAGTGACTTTTGCGCGGGATCTGTGCGCAGTAATGCGCCGAAATGGTGCATGAATTCGCCGAGCGAGTGCATAATGGCGCATCGGATCGCCGCCGCCCCATTTCAATGAATTCGGTTGCGGCAATTGCCAGTCATTCTGACGACGAGCCTGACGAGTTTCTGTTTGGCACGCAGATTGCTTACCAGCTTAATGACGACGCAGAGCAATTGCGTTGCGTCGGTCCGGATTCAATCACGCACCCGTGCGCATCCCTTGTGTTTGAACGCCGGGGCGAATACTTCCAGGAGAAGCACACATGACTACCGCTGCTGACGTTCTGCAGATGGTTAAGGACAACGACGTCAAGTTCGTCGACCTTCGACTTACCGATATGCTCGGTAAGGAAATGCACCTCACAATTCCCGCTGAACATCTGACGGAAGACACGTTCGAGCTCGGTCAGCCTTTTGATGGTTCATCCTTCATCGGCTGGCGCGGCATTGAATCTTCCGACATGCTTCTGCTGCCCGATCCGAAGACGGCGCATATGGATCCGTTCCGCGAGGCCAATACGCTTGTGCTGTCCTGCAACGTGCTCGAGCCCACGACTGGGAAGGGGTATGAGCGCGATCCGCGTTCGATCGCCAACCGCGCGGAAAGCTATCTCAAGTCGACCGGCATCGGCGACGCAGCGTTCTTCGGGCCGGAACCTGAATTCTTCATTTTTGACGCGGTGCAGTGGGATCATAAGCCGGGTTCCAGCTTCTTCCGCGTGGCGTCCGAAGAAGCGCCCTGGTCGTCCGGTCTCGACATGGAGGGCGGCAATCTCGGCCACCGCAACCGCATGAAGGGCGGGTATTTCCCGGTTTCGCCCGTGGATTCGCTTGCCGACATTCGCGCGGAAATGTGCACGCTGATCGAGCAGCAGGGGGTGCCTGTTGAAATTCATCACCATGAAGTGGGCGGCGCAGGGCAGTGTGAAATCGGCACGCGTTTTTCGACGTTGGTCGAACGTGCCGACTGGACGCAGATCGTGAAGTACACGGTTTGGAATGTTGCAGCCGCCTACGGCAAGACCGCCACCTTTATGCCGAAGCCGATTGAAGGCGATAACGGCTCTGGGATGCATGTCCATCAGTCGATCTGGAAGGAAGGCCAGAATCTCTTTAGCGGCAACGGCTACGCTGGGCTTTCCGACTTGGCGCTCTACTACATCGGCGGCATCATCAAGCATGCTCGTGCGCTCAATGCCATCACGAACCCGGGCATCAACTCCTATAAGCGTCTTGTTCCGGGCTTTGAAGCGCCGGTCAAGCTTGCTTATTCGGCCCGCAACCGCTCTGCCTCGATTCGCATCCCGTTTGTGACCAACCCGAAGGCGCGCCGCGTTGAAGTCCGCTTCCCGGACCCGCTTTGCAATCCGTACCTCGGCTTCTCCGCCATGCTGATGGCCGGCCTTGACGGCATCGAAAACCGCATCCATCCGGGCGAAGCTGCCGATAAGAATCTCTACGATCTGCCGCCGGAAGAAAACGCTTTGATCCCGACGGTTGCGCCGTCGCTCGACGTTGCGCTCGACGCGCTTGAAAAGGATCGAGAGTTCCTTACGAAGGGCGGCGTCTTCGGCGATGATTTCCTCGATGCGTACATTGCCGAGAAGCGCAAGGAAGTACTCCGTGCGCAGATGGCTGTGACGTCGCTCGACTTTGACCTTTACTACTCGCTTTAATGGCTGGCAGTGAAGCGTGAATGAAGCGTCGGGCGATTGCGTCCTGCGCTTCGAGCCGATATTTCGGGGACGGTGACATTTGTGCATCGTCCCCGTGTTGTCTCAAGCTGTGCAGGCAGAAATCCAGAGATTGAAAGGATGAATGAATGACGGGGAAATCGATTCAGCTCAGCAAAGCGGATGCAGAAGCATCGGTGCGGAACGCGGATGATGAGCTGTTTGCCGCTTTCGAGCATCTTTCGACAGCTGTGCTGGGACTCGATGCGTCAGGCATCATTGTGAAGCTGAATACAGCAGCAGCGTCGTTGCTCGGCCGTGCAAAGCGTACGGTAATCGGCACGCCTGCGGCAGACTACCTGGACGCTGCAGGCATTTGGTTTGCCAATGCGCCTTCACAAGAGAAAAACGCGTCCTTCTCATCGACGGATGACAAGCTGAGCGAAGGCGGCGCAACAGCTGTTGCGGTAGTTAACTGTGGAATGCGTTCGCCGCTTCGCGTGCGCGCCACGCTGAATGTTGCGAGCACGGTTTGCAATGCCGTTGCGACCGAAGATTCTCAGGAACAGCCGGCCGTGAGCTATCTGCTCGAAGCTGTCACGCTCGATGACGCACTCCGTGAAGAGCGCGATGCCGTTGAAGAGAACATTCGCGCAGCCAATGCGGAACTGTTGCGAAATCTCGGTCACGAAATCAAGAATCCGCTCGGCGGCATTCGCGGCGCGGCGCAGCTCCTCGAAGCGGAACTCGAGAATGACGAAGACCGCGAGGCAACAAGCCTCATTCTGGAGGAGGCCGATCGGCTGCAGCATCTGGTTGATCGACTGCTTTTGCCATACCGCGTCCCCAAATCGATGGCACCCGTGAACATTCACGAAGTGCTCGAACATGTGGCATCGCTTTTAAAGCTTGAATTTCCTTCGGGGCTCAACTTCAGCCGCGACTATGACATTTCGGCGCCGCCTGTGTGGGGAGATCGCGAAAGACTGACGCAGATCTTTCTCAATATTGCCCGCAATGCGGCCGAAGCGATGGAAAAGGAACGTGCTATCGGGCAGGCCGTCATTGCGTTCAAGACTCGGATCGCTCGGGATGTTCTGACGGGGGGCGAACGCGTTCGCTCCGTGCTTTGCGTTGACATTGTTGACAATGGGCCGGGCATACCGGAAAGCATTCGAGACAAGATTTTTTACCCCCTCGTGACGGGCCGCGCTGATGGGACAGGGCTTGGACTCTCCATCGTGAAGAGTTTCGTGGAAGAGGCGCACGGGCGGGTTTCTGTCGAAAGCGAACCCGGCCGTACGGATTTCACCGTGCTTCTGCCTTTCGGGCGAGGCAACAGCGCATTGCGAAAGAAGCAGGAAACGGAAACACACCAATGACGCTCACGACATTTGAAATGGAAAAAGTAGCAGCTCGCAATGAAGCCGCTCTGCAGCAGAAAGCCCCCGTTTGGATTGTGGACGACGACCGCGCCATCCGATGGGTGCTTTCCAAGGCGCTTTCCAAAGTATCTATTTCATCCAGATCCTTTGAGCGTGCTCAGGATGTTCTTGATGCACTGACGTCTGCCTCGGCCTCCGGCAATGCAACCGATTTGCCGCTTGTGCTGGTTTCCGACATCCGCATGCCGGGCATGACGGGGGTTGAACTCCTTGAGCGTGTCAAAGCGCTTGCGCCGGCACTTCCTGTCATCATCATGACAGCCTTTACTGATCTGGAAAGTGCTGTGTCGTCTTTTCAGGGCGGCGCCTTTGAATATTTGACAAAGCCTTTCGACGTGACCAAGGCTGTCGAACTGATTCGCCGCGCGATGGATGAATCAGCGATGCGGAGGGATGCGGCCAAGACTGAAGCGCTAGAAACGCTGCCGCTTGAATCTCCTCAAGGCGATTTGACGCTGATTGGTCATGCACCGGCAATGCAGGATGTTTTCCGCGCCATCGGCAGGCTTTCCCAAAGCAGTGTGACGGTGCTTTTGACGGGCGAATCCGGCGTAGGCAAGGAGGTGGTTGCGCGGGCGATCTGGAAGCACAGCAGCCGAAGTCATGCACCCTTCATCGCGATCAACATGGCGGCCATTCCGCGGGAGCTGCTCGAAAGTGAACTCTTCGGCCATGAAAAGGGCGCTTTCACCGGTGCAACTGCGACGCGCCTTGGCCGCTTTGAACAAGCCAAGGGAGGCACGCTTTTTTTGGATGAAATCGGCGACATGCCGATGGCGCTGCAAACAAGTCTGCTTCGCGTCCTCAGCAGCGGCTGGTTCTACCGTGTCGGAGGACATGAGCCTATCAAGGCTGATGTCCGAGTGATTGCGGCGACGAACCAGGATCTGGAAGCTCGCGTCAAGTCCGGCGAATTTCGTGAGGATCTTTTCCATCGTCTCAACGTCATCCGGCTTCGTCTGCCCCCGCTGCGTGACCGCAAAGAAGATATCGAACCACTGGCAAAGCATTTCCTGGCGCAAGGGGCCAAGGAGCTTGGACTTGAACCCAAAGTGCTCACAGCTGAAGCGCTTCATGTCATCGAGGCGCATGCATTTCCGGGCAATGTGCGCGAACTCGAGAATCTCTGTCGTTGGCTGCTGGTGATGGCGCCGGCGCATGAAGTGCGCCCGGAAGATTTGCCTGCAGATTTGAGGAAAAAAGAAACTGCTGCAAGCATAGCTCCCGTGCCGCATTCAGCGACCATTATCCGCGGCGTTGACGCGTCGACGATGGAGTCAAAGGCCAATGGCGATTGGAGAGCGCTCATGGCGTCGGAAGTCACACGACGACTTGAAGACAAAGAGCCGGCTTTATGGGAGGCTGTGATGACAGATGTGGAGCGAATTCTGATCCAGACAGCCCTCACTGCTTCACGCGGGCGTCGAATAGAAGGCGCAGAACGTCTTGGCATCGGTCGCAATACCCTCACGCGAAAGCTTCATGAGCTTGGAATCGACTGAAGCAGAAGAGAAAAAAAATAAAAAACAGTTGTTTCGGACTGTATTAGATTTGCGGCTTGAGTTGTAAGGTCTAAATATTTAACGGGGCTGACTTAGGATGGTGCCGTGGTTGCATCATATCGACATGTTTGAACGCACGATTCTTGTTACAGGGGGCGCTGGATTCATTGGTGGAAATTTCATCTACTATTTTGCTCAGGCGCATCCAACTTATCGGTTGATAGATCTGGATGTGCTTTCCTATGCTGCGCATCCGGTGCTTTTCGAAAAGCAGAGAGGCATGTCGCAGGTTGTGCCCATCAAAGGCAACATTTGCCATCGCGACTTGGTGCAGCGTATCTTTGATGAATACGCTGTTGATGGCGTTATTCATTTTGCTGCCGAAAGTCATGTGGATAACTCAATAGCAGATCCATTCCGTTTCATCGAAACGAATATTGTCGGCACGACGACGCTATTGGATGTCGCGCGTCAGAATTGGAAAAAGCGTGGATGTCTTGAAACGGCACGGTTTCATCAGATTTCTTCCGACGAGGTTTATGGCTCTTTGGGGCCAACGGGCTTCTTTGCAGAGGATTCACCTTATCGGCCGAACAGTCCATATTCCGCTAGCAAGGCATCGGCCGACCTGGTTGTTCGTTCTTACGGTCAAACCTACGGCCTCAATGTTGTTACGACCCATTCGTCAAATAACTACGGTCCTTGGCAACATCAAGAGAAGCTAATCCCAACCGTCATTCGAAAGGGCTTGAGGCATGAGCCGATCCCTATCTATGGAACAGGGAAAAATGTTCGCGATTGGCTTTGGGTTGGAGATCATTGCCGTGCGATCGATCTGGTTTTCCATCAAGGTCGTGCCGGAGAAAGCTATAACGTCGGCGGTGGCAATGAGCGGAACAATCTGGAAATTGCCGCAGAAATCTGCCGAATTTTGAACAAATTAAAGCCATGGATCGGTCACAATTACGAATCCCTGATCACGCTTGTCGCAGATCGTCCCGGCCATGATTTCCGCTATGCCGTTGACTGCGGGAAGATTCAACAGGAATTGAATTGGGCGCCTAAGGAAACGTTTGAGTCGGCGCTCGAGCGCACAGTTGCCTGGTACGTTAAACGTTTCTCAGAATGATGCCGTCTAGCGACGGAGGGCCGTCAGGGCTCGTTTTGTCGCCTTTCTGTTAGCTTCAAATTTTTAACGATCGGGCCCCTTTCTTCGAATTTTGACGGCATCTGCCGCCGCACCAAATATCCCTTGCCATCTCATTGTTCATGACTGCTACGCTCAACACCCTCGGTCAACACGTTGCGCTTTTCCGTGATGAAGAACGCCCGACGCTCGGGGCCTTGCTGTCTCTGCTTGAAAAGCATGGCGCGAAGCCGATGCATATTCATCGCCTTTGCCGCGCGTGGCTCGGCAAGGGCGAATGGCCGCGTTCAGACGATCAGCGATTTCCGAAGGCTCTTTTAAGCATTCTGCCAGCACTGCGGGAAATGCTGGGGAGCATTGCTCGGCTTCGCAGCCGGCACCCCGGAGCGGATCCTGAAAGTGAGCGCCTTCTCGTGACGCTGACGGACGGGCAAACCATCGAATCCGTGCTTTTGCCGAGAAAAGGCGTCTGTGTTTCGACGCAAATGGGGTGTGCAGTCGGCTGTGTTTTCTGCATGACGGGGCAGGGCGGACTCGTGCGACAGCTTTCGGATCTTGAAATCGTTGCAGAAGTTGCGCTTGCTCGAACGCTTCGTCCGGAGACAAAGAAAGTAGTCTTCATGGGCATGGGGGAGCCTTCTCACAACCTTGATGCTGTCATGCGCGCAGTGAACTTTCTGGGAGAGCACGGCGACTTCGGGCACAAGGATTTGGTTGTGTCCACAGTGGGGGATCCGCGGTTATTTGAAGCGCTTCATCGTTCACGCGTTCGGCCGGCACTGGCGTTGTCGCTACATACCGTCGACAACGAAAAGAGGCGCAGGCTCTTGCCCAGAGGCACGCGCATGAGCGTTGAAGCGCTTATTGAAGCTGCGCATGACTGGTCTCAAAAGACAGGCTATCCCGCTCAAGTGCAATGGACGTTGATTGCAGGCGTCAATGATTCTCTTCCGGAGATTGATCGATTAGCGGATTTGCTTCAAAACCGCTACATGATGGTGAACTTCATCCCCGTTAATGCTGTGGATGGCAGCAGTTTTAAACGTCCCGATCGTGAACATGCAGCTGCATTGGTTCGTCGCTTGCGATCTCGAGGCGTTATAGCCACTTTGCGAGACTCGGCTGCTCAGGATGTCGACGGCGGCTGCGGACAATTAAGAGCCCGTGTTCTCAATCAAGCCACTCTAATGCGAGTAAACCAGAAGCCGAAGTCTGAAGCAGACGTTTTGCCAACCAGCTGAAACGAATGCGTCGGGGCGGCAGACGTGCGTGTCTTAACCTGAGGGAGTACAGCTCATGAGTACAACGCTTGAACTTGTCGATCGTGCAGTAGAAACGCCTATTCCAAAGGCACGCCGTCGACGTTTTTGGCTGGTGTGGTGGCTTTGGGGAATTTTCGGCATCGCTTTTTCCATGCACGGCGTTTCCGATGGAACATGGATGGCTGTGGCGCTACTTCTGACATCGCCTTTTTGGATGCTTTTTTGCCTCTGGCCTTTGTTATGGTTGTGGGATCGATTCCGTGCCAGACGGCTTTGGGCTGAAGAAGTTGTAGTCGTTTGGGTCGAAGCATCGTCAGGAGAGACAACAAAAGCGGAGAGTCTTGCAATCCCTGTCATTTTGGGGTGTAGCGGTATTTTTGTACCTATGCTTGGATGGCTTGCAGCTTTCCCCGACCTTGACGAAGCGTTTCTGGTTGAAAACGGCGTTCGTGTTTTCGAAAAGGATGCTTTTTATGGTATTCATGTAAAAGGCGTCCTTGGTGAAGATCTTTGCCAGATTTTTCAAAAATATGAAGAAAGTCGTTTTTGTAAGGATCTTGAATGCAAAAAAGACATTGATTTAGCAAGCGCCTGGTTTTCAGAATTGCTGCGACTCGTTCCGATTAAAGCAAGCAAATGATTTCTTTCGATCTTTGAGTAATAATTATATTTTTTTCGGTATTAAGTAATAAATATTATTATAACGTTCAAGACCGTAATTCCAATTTAATTAAAAAAAATAAAAAACAATCAATTGTAAAATGTTAGAAGATAAAAAACGAAATTCTTTTAGAGAATTCGCATTTATTGCAGTATACCTGATTATAACTTGGTATTTTTCTAAGTTTATATTGCAAGCCTTTGGTGAAAAGCCTCATACAGTTCAAATATTGGCTGTATTTGTTTTTTGTTCTCTTTTTTGTGCGTCAGGAAAATTATTCAAATACTTAATTCTTCCAGTGACAATCATTATAGGGGTGTATTCGCCAATTGGTTTTTTATACGGAAAACCGAGCTATCAATTTGTCGTCTCATTGTTTGCAACAACTTTTAGTGAAGTGTCTGAGTTTTTATCGACATTCCCATTAAGCTTGATTCTTAAAGCTCTTTCGATACCTCTTTTAGGAGTATTGGCTTATTTAGTGGCAAGAAAAGGGAATTTGCGACCCTGGAGAAATAAAACTTATGTTTTGTGCTCTGCACTAATTCTAATTTTATGTGGCAGACCAACGCCTTTTTTTCATACATTGCAAGCAGCTTTTCATCAAGTGGATGAAGAAAATTCCGCTATTCAGTCGTTGATGAAAAAAAGTTCATGGGAAAATGTGCAAAGTGAATCTGCTCCGAAAGATTATATTCTTGTAATTGGAGAAAGCGTTCGTCGAGATTTTCTTAATGTATATGGTTATCCTGAAAAAAATACCCCATTTCTCGCACAATCTAAACAGGTGACGATTGTCAATGGCTTGACGTCAGCTGCACAAAAAAACACTGCGGCATCATTACGATTAATGCTGACTTGGCCGAAAGAAAAAGAATGGGAGCCTAGATATGATTACAATTTCATTTCGTTGGCAAAGGATGCAGGCTATCGAACTGTATGGCTGTCAAATCAAGGATATAGCGGCATTGACACGCCCGTGACTGCAATTGCTAAGCATGCTGATAGTACGATTTTTACAACGGGTGAAAGTTCTACAGGATCAACTGCATCAGATCTTGTTTTATTAAAATTACTTCAATCGGAATTGGATAAGGATGTTTCTGGATCTAGGCTAGTTGTTCTTCATATGATGGGATCTCATTCAAGAGCTTGTCGACGAGTGAAAGAAATGAGAATGGAGAATTCGTATAGAAGTTCTGATAAATCATATGAAGAGTTGGCTTGTTATTTGAGTACTATCCGATTAGCAGATCAATTTCTTGAAAAAGCTGATTCGATGCTAAAAAATTATTCTGCTCAGACTGGCCGACCATTCTCGATTCTCTGGTTTTCTGACCATGGTCAGGCACAGATGATGGAAGATGGCATGCATAGAATGCGGCACGGAAAAATGTACTGGTCTAGCTTCGAGGTTCCTTTAATAAAAATTGACTCAGACGCTAAAGAAGCCGTTCATATTGACAGTTTTAAGAGTGGTTTGCGGTTCACATGTGGTCTTGCTGATTGGATGAAAATTCGAGCAAAGGATCTTCCAGTTTGTAATCTTTTTGATGGAAAAGATGATCCGGATTTTGGGTTGAAAGAACGGTTTAAGAATGCCGCAAAAGATCCACCAAAAGTGTTCGATGTTGAATGGGGAAAGACGAATCTGTAACGATTAAAGGGAACGAAAAACACCGAGCAATGGATTAATGCTCGGTGTTTTTCTCTGCGAAGCGTTATTCGTCTTCAGCAAATGCCTTTTCTCGTCCAGCGCGCACGGCTGGGAAGACAACGATGGCGAGCAGGAATGCTGATATGGCGAGCAAGGTAGCGGAGATCGGACCTTCAACAAAGGTCATCAGATCGCCGCGGGAGAGAAGAAGTGCACGGCGCAGGTTCTCTTCCAGCATCGGTCCAAGAATAAAGCCGAGCAGAAGCGGCGCGCATTCGCACCCCATCTTCCCGACGATCCAGCCGAAGATGCCGAAGATGATCGTCATCCAGATGTCGAAGGGATTGTTGTTGATCGAGTAGACGCCGATGGCGCAGAAGCAGAGAATGGCCGGATAGAGCAGCCGGTAGGGCACGCGCAGCAGCCGAACCCAAAGTCCGATGAGCGGAATGTTGAGGATCACGAGAAAGACGTTGCCGATCCACATGGAAACGATAAGTCCCCAGAAGAGCGACGGGTTCGAACTCATCACCTGCGGCCCCGGCGTGATGTCGTGCAGCATCAGGGCGCCGATCATGAGCGCCATGACGGCATTCGATGGAATGCCGAGCGTGAGCATCGGGATGAAGCTTGTCTGCGCGCCGCCATTGTTGGCTGACTCCGGCCCCGCCACGCCGCGAATGTTGCCTTCGCCGAAAGGCGGATTCGCCCGACGGCCGGCGAGCTTTTTTTCGAGCGTATAGGAGGCGAACGCAGAAAGGAGGGCACCGCCGCCCGGGAGAATGCCGAGGAGCGATCCGATGACCGTGCCGCGGCCGATGGCGGGCGCGGCCTCTTTGAGATCGGCTTTTGTCGGGAGGATTTGACCGATGGCCGCAGGCATGGGTTCGCGCATGCCCGACACTTCAATGTTGCGGATGATTTCCGCGAAGCCGTACACGCCCATGGAGAGCGCGACGAAGTCAATACCGTCCATGAGCTCGTCAATGCCGAAAACGTATCGAAGCGCGCCGGAATTGACGTCCATCCCGATGCAGCCGAGCAGAATGCCGATCAAAATCATGCCGATCGCTTTGAGAAGCGAGCCTGAGGCAAGCACGATGGCGCCGATGAGGCCGAGCACCATGAGGCTGAAGTACTCGCGCGGACCAAACTGGAAGGCGAGTTCCGTCATGGGAGCCGCGAAGGCGGCAATGAGCATGGTGGCGAAGCATCCGGCGATAAAGCTGCCGATCGCAGCAATGCCAAGCGCCGTGCCGGCTTTGCCTTTCTTGGCGAGTTTGTTGCCGTCAATGCAGGTGACGACAGCTGCCGCTTCACCGGGGATATTCACGAGAATGGCTGTGGTGGAGCCGCCGTATTGCGCGCCGTAGTAGATGCCCGCGAGCATGATGAGTGCGGAAGACGGGTCTAAGGCATAGGTAATGGGAAGCAGCATCGCAACCGTGGCAACCGGGCCCATGCCCGGCAGCACGCCCACGAGCGTTCCCATGGCAACGCCGATAAAGCAGTAAATCAGGTTCTGAACTGAAACGGCTGCTTCGAAACCAATGAGGAGGTTTTGGAAAAGATCCATGATTGTCTCCTCAGAAGAAAACCGGCCAGAGCGGCACAATGAGGCCGAGTCCCCAAATGAAGAGGACGGCGGAAAGCGACGTAAGGAACACGGCGGAGATGAGAGCGTCGCGCAGCCGGAAGGCCGGGTGTGCGATCGAAGCGATCACGATCATGCCGCCGATCGAAAGGAAGAAGCCGAGCGTGAGGAGCGTTGCCGCATAAAAAGCGGCGCTTCCAAGAATGAGAAGCGCCGAGATGGGCTTGCCGAAATGAATGCGCCCTTCGTCGGGAGAGACAGGCGCGCGCAGGACGGCCTTTACCGCAATGGCGAGGCCGGTCAGAATCAGGCCGGTAGCGATGACTGTCGGAAAGAAGCCTGGTCCCATGCGGGCCAGTGTGCCGAGTTCATTGCCGTTAAGCGTCAGAATCGCCGTGATGCCGATAACGACATAGAACATGCCGGCGGCGAAATCCTTTTGGTTTTTGAGGAGCATGGAAGGTCCGATCCTTCTGTGTTCGGTTGTGCGGCAGTCCACGTGAAGCGCATGCGTTTCATGAGGCCGCTATGGGCTTTCGTGCTGGCGAAAGCACTCATGATACTTGGGGTGCGAAAGACAATGGTGAAGAGCGCAGTGCCTGAAGCAAAAGCGACTGAATAAGAAGCATCGAGTCATAATGACGGACCACAGCGGAAAGCAAGCTATCGCTTTCCGAGTCCGATCATGCCGATTTCTTCCAAATCAATTGCTTCCCTTGGCGAAAGCGGACGCTGAAGCGCGCCACAAGAAAACAGTATCTTTGCTTCTTCGTCCGGTTAGCTTTTCTTCGTGTCGACTGCCGCACCAGTGTGCTGACAGCGACCGGAACGAAAAGCGTCAAGAGAGCTTGATGAAGCGGCACAGCAACGCTGCGCTGCTAATCTCAGCGCAGCAATCGGTTTAGAGCCGGGCAAAAAACGCAGTTTTTCTTTGGAAGCGCGAAGCCCCGAACGCTTCTAGAACGTTCGCGGGCTTCATCGTCAGTCTTTCGTCTGAGGTTTCTTCAAATGCCTTCAGGCACGGCGTCGACCTCAGTCAACGCGGGCGCCGGAAAGCGCGACAAGCGTCTTGTACTTCGCCTTCTCTTCAGCGATGAGCTTCCCGAACGCTTCTGGCGTGGTGGGCTTGGCTTCAGCGCCGAAAGCCGCAAACTTCTTCTGCATTTCGGGATCAGCAAGCACCGGCATGATGGCGTCGGAAAGCTGCTTGACGATGTCGTCGGGGGTCTTTGCAGGCACCATGAGGCCGAACCAAGTGTAGATGTCGAAGTCGGGGACGCCAGCTTCGGCCATCGTCGGCGCATCGGGAAGAAGCGCCGTGCGTTCCTTTGTCGTTACGGCAAGCGGAATAAGCTTGCCAGCCTTGATGTTTGCGGCCGAACTCGCGAGGTTGTCGAAAATGAGATCGGTCTGGCCGGAGAGCACCGAAAGGAGCGCAGGAGATGCGCCCGCAAACGGGATGTGAACCATGTCGATGCCGGCCTTGTTTTTGAGAAGTTCGCCAGCCATATGCCCAGCGGAGCCGTTGCCGCCCGAGGCGTAATTGAGTTCGCCGGGGTGGGCCTTCGCATAGGCAATGAGATCCTTCAGGGACTTGATGCCGGTGCGTTCAGAGAAAGCAGGCGTGATGACGAGGACGTTGGCGGCTGTTGCAACGAGTGTTACAGGCTTGAAGTCCTTTTCAGCATCGTAGGGGAGCTTCTTGAAAAGCCAGGGGTTGATGGCGTGGGTTGCGACAGCGCCCATGACGAGCGTGTAGCCGTCGGGATCCGCTTTGGAAACATAGGCTACACCGACGTTGCCGCCCGCGCCCGGGCGGTTTTCAACCACAACCGTGCCGAGCGTGTCCTTCACAGCTTCAGAAATGGCACGAGCAGACACGTCGAGCGGGCCTCCCGGCGGGTAGGGCACAACAATGCGAATGGGACGGCCGCCTTCACCCTTGATCGTCGCAGCGTAAGACGTCATCGGGAAGAAGTAGGCACTGCTCAGTGCCACCACACCGATGGCACTTATCAAAGTGCGACGTTTCATGATATGAACCTCATGTTCGAGTGAAAGAAAAAAACCGCCTTCGTCATTGTTGTGAAGCGGCTGAGATTCATTAGAACATGAGAGCGGCAGGGACGGCGAAGCGATGCGCATGGAGATTGCCCATGCTCAGGCGAGCGTGGATAGTCTCCTTAGGCGATTTAGCCTATTGCGCTTCGCGAGGGTTTGGGGTGTCAGTACCGGTGCGATGCGGCAAAAGCAAAAGAGAAGCAGGGCGGCTTTTCAGCGGAACCACTTCTGAGCGAGCCGCGCCATTTCGCCCGCTTCTTCAAGACGCTCCCAGGCGGAGAGCAGCCGTTCGTAGAGCGGCGGCCTTCTCGAATGCTTCGTGCGCTTCATGGTTTCGTGAACGAGAATGGCCTTCCACTGCACTGGCGTCAGTGCCGGTTCTCCATCAACGCCGCGGAAAATGGCCTTCAGACGCTTGTCGTGCGCCGCGTACCAATCGGCTTCAAAGGCATCGGTGATCATGACGTCGCCGACGCCGTCGGCAATGAGGCCGGGGATGGCCTCGTTGACTGGGCAGGTTGCGACATAGGCGCGTGAAAAATGTTCATCGACCCACATCTCGTTGGTGCCGCCCGGATTTTTGACGACGCGCACGTCGGGCAGATCCAGTGCGGCGGGCGTGGGAAAACGATCAGCGTCGCAGCGGCGCACGAGCGCAACTTTGCGGAAAGGCGCATAGGGCGGCAGAAACCGGCCGCAGGCCGCCCGCGTCTTTGTGGGCGTCAGGCCGCCTGCGGCAGCGTCAAAGCGCCCAGCGAGCAAATCTCTTTCCAAATCGGGCCAGCTTGTCGGCAGAAAGACAACAATGAGCCCCGCCGCCTTTCCCAGTGCCTCGAGCAACTCGACGTCATGGCCCGAGTACCCCGAAGGCGCATCCGGATCCTTCATGGCAAAAGGTCGGTAATCGCCGGGGAGGCCGACGCGAAGAATGCCGCCGATCTCAGCCGCTGCGCCGCAATCAGCCGATCGACTTTGGGTGCGGGTCGTCGGAGTGTCGGGGCTAACGATGGAATAGAGATCGTCGGTGTCGCTCATATCGTCGCGAGGCAAAAGAAGCGGGAAGAAAAATAAAAAAGGGCGGCTTGCTCAGCGTGCTTCAGGTTCCCGTTCAATAACGGGTCCGGAGCTGAGCGCATCAAGCCGCATCGCTTGAAAGCGCCCGTATTATGGCGGTTCCCGCAGCTTTGGGCGCTGTCGAAGCGCAAAGTTCTACCCGTGCGCAAAGTGACTACGCGCTCTAGCTTATAGAACGCGTCTTCCGAGAAGGATCAGGGCGCAGTAAACAATTAAGCAATCCGCTGGGTGAAGCGCTTCGTTCGCCAGAGCGTCTGTTCTTCGCAGAGATTCGTCTATTTTCTATTGGGCTTCGCGATCAGTGCGCCAGCGTCACCGTCACAGGCGCATGGTCCGATGGCTGCGGGTTGGCGCGCGGCGCCGTGTCGATTCCGGCGTTTAAAGCAAGCGGCTCAAGCGCCTGCGAAAGCAGCAGAAAGTCAATTCGGAGGCCGTGATTGCGCTCAAACCCCTGCTGGCGGTAGTCCCACCACGAATAAGCGCCCTCGGGCTGCTCGAAAAGGCGGAAGCTGTCGACGAAGCCGGCTTCAAGAAGCGAGTGGAACGCTTCACGCTCCGGCACTGAACAGAGAATCTTCCCTGACCAGCCGATCGGGTCCCACAGATCCCGGTCTTCAGGGGCAATGTTGAAGTCGCCGCCCAGGACAAGGCGGGGCGTCTCCTTCAGGAAAGCGCGGAGCGTGCGTTCAAGGTGCGCGATCCAGTCGAGCTTATAGAGATATTTGCCGCTGCCGACTGCCATGCCGTTCGGGAAATAGGCGCCGCAAAAGCGGATGGGATCCGCGGCGGGCTGTCCGTTCGCTGCCTTCGGGATAAGCGTTGCTGCGATGAAGCGCTTTTGTTCGTCGGGATAGCCCGGCAGATTGAGAACGGGGTCGACAAGCGTCAGGCGGTCGCGTCTCGCGAGAAGAGCAACCCCGTTGTAGGTTTTCTGGCCCGTGAAGATCACATCAAACCCTGCCGCTTCGATTTCGGCTTTGGGGAACGCATCGTCAACCAGCTTGGTTTCTTCGATCACGAGCGCGTCGGTGCCGCTCGAGTGAAGCCAGTCGAGCACCTGGGGCAGGCGCACTTTGAGGGAGTTGACGTTCCAGCTTGCAAAGCGAAGCGATTCCTGATTCGGCATTGAAGGCATCCTTGTTGTCCTGATCCTGAAGGGGCATTGGGCAGAGAGCATTGCGGCGCAGACGGAGCCTCGAAGCTTCGCGCTGCCGTCCTTTCTGCGGCCGGTCCCTTCGCGCCGTCATATTGCCATAATGCGCCGCTCCCCGTCGTTGTCGGGCGGCAAAGCGAGCAGCTTCGTCAGCCGAAGAGAAGCTTCCGTCGACAATTGATAAACATAAGAAAATCAAAGAATTGGCGCTTGAAAGGCGTCATGCGTCATAGGTTGAAACGCCTAGCCGAAAGAGAACGGCAGTCAATAGAATGAGTCGAAGATTTGCCGGGGCATGCAGGAGATGCCCCTTTTGTTACGCTCAGGAATTCTCATCATGCCCTTCAATCTCAAAAATCGCAGCCTGCTCTCGCTCGTCCATCACACGCCCGCTGAAATCGATTATCTCGTTGATCTTGCCATCGATCTCAAGAAGGCCAAGCGCATGGGCAACGAGAAGCAGATGCTTCGCGGCAAAAACATTGCGCTGGTGTTTGAAAAGACATCGACCCGCACGCGGGCCGCTTTTGAAGTGGCTGCCTATGATCAAGGGGCCCACACAACCTTTTTTGACCCGAAGTCTTCGCAGTTTGGTCATAAGGAAAGCGTGAAGGACTCTGCGCGCGTGCTCGGTCAGATGTACGACGCAATTGAATACCGAGGCTTTGCCCAGTCTACGGTCGAGGAGCTGGCGAAGTATGCCGGCGTCCCTGTCTTCAACGGCCTGACCGATGAGTGGCACCCGACGCAGATGCTCTGCGACCTGATGACGATGAAGGAAGCCTGCGGCAAGCGCTGGCAGGACATCAGCTACGCCTATGTGGGCGACGCCCGCAACAACATGGGGCATTCGCTTCTGATGATCGGCGCCAAGATGGGCATGGATGTCCGCATCGGCGCCCCCAAGGCCTGTCAGCCCGACGATGCGCTCGTCGATATGGTGAAGGCGATGGCGGCGGAATCGGGCGCCCGGGTAACGATTACCGAAGATCCTTATGAGGCAGTGAGAGGCTGCGACTTCATTCATACGGACGTGTGGGTTTCGATGGGCGAGCCTGCCGAAGTCTGGGATGAGCGAATCAAGGCGCTCCTGCCGTACCAGGTGAATGAAAAGCTCATTGAAGCCGCAGGAAACCCGAACGTCAAGTTCATGCACTGCCTGCCTGCCTATCACAACACAGAAACCAAAGTCGGCGAATCGATCGTGAAGCTTCATCCGGAACTGAAGGACGGCATTGAAGTGACGGAAGCGGTTTTTGAGTCGCCGCGGTGCATCGCTTTTGAACAGGCTGGCAACCGCATGCACACAATCAAGGCGCTGATGGTTGCTTCGCTCGGCTGAGCATTGGAGCAGAAGCCAAGCGCTCAGAAGTCTCGCGCGAGGTTTTGCGCCGCGTCTTGAAGGTGAAAGGGATCATCCTTGCGGATGATCCCGAATTTTTTAACGACAATCTGCGTCGAACAACAGACGATATAAAACAAAAAGGCTGAAGCTCAAGCTTCAGCCTTCTGTTTGTATTGGCAGGGGTAGTAGGATTCGAACCTACGAATGGCGGATTCAGAATCCGCTGCCTTAACCGGACTTGGCGATACCCCAGCAAGTGGTGCGGTCGATGAGATTTGAACTCATATGGATTGCTCCGCTACCCCCTCAAAGTAGTGCGTCTACCAATTTCGCCACGACCGCGGCCGATTCAGATTGTCATCTCTGATCCCGTTTTTCAAGGAGTCTGAGGAACTCACTGGATCAGAGGAGACGTATCATACTACGGAATTTGATCGACGGGTGAACTTTTTTCATTAGAACCCATCCCATTTTCTTGGGATGTCTGCTGCGCAGGCTGTTCAATCGTCGAAAGAACGCCGCCCGTGGGCTTAGCCGAACGGTTGCTGAAGGCGCCCGAAGCGAGCGTGAGCGCAATGGTCGAGCAGAAGAAAACCGTGGCGGCAATAGCCGTCGAGCGCGAGAGGAAGTTGGCGCTGCCCGTCGCACCGAAGACGGAGCCCGAGGCGCCGCTGCCGAAAGCTGCGCCGAGATCGGCGCCCTTGCCGTGCTGCATCAGCACGAGAACGATCACGACCACGGCAGAGATGATCTGCAGAACGAGGGCGATGCTGAGAAGGAAATGCATGGTTTCTAGATACCTTCAATGGGAAAGGGGGAATGGCGCAGGCGTCATCAGGCCTGGCCGATCGCAAAGAAAGAGACGGCTTTGAGCGAAGCGCCGCCGACGAGAGCGCCGTCAATGTCGGGCATCGCAAAGAGCCCGGCGGCGTTCTCCGGCGTGACGCTCCCGCCGTAGAGAATTGGGAGCTGTGCGGCGCAGGCGGCGTCAATCGTTTCGATGCGGCGGCGGATGGACGCGTGAACGGCTTCTGCCGTTTCGGGATCGGCCACGTGGCCCGTGCCGATCGCCCAGACGGGTTCGTAGGCAATTGCGCCGAGGCTCGCGGGTGGCATGACGGCGAGCACGGCGTTGAGCTGGCGCAGGATGACAGTCTGCGTTTCGCCGCGTTCGCGCTCCTCGAGCGTTTCGCCCACGCACACGATCGGCTTGATGCCGGCCTTGGCAAGTGCAAGCGCCTTCATGGCGACGCGGTTGTCCGTGTCGCCGAAGTAGCGGCGGCGTTCCGAATGCCCGACGATGCACCAATCAATGCCGATGTCGGCGAGCATGCCTGCGGAGACTTCGCCAGTGTAGGCGCCCGAGGGATTTTCATTGGCGTCTTGCGCGCCGACTTCGAGCGCCGTGCCGCGAAGACGATCGACGATTTCAGGAAGATAGACAAAAGGCGCGCACAAAACGGCCCGGCAGCCGTCGGCTGCGGGCAGGGATCGATAGGCGTCGATCCACGCACGCGTGCTCTCCAGGGTGCCGTTCATCTTCCAGTTGGCAACGATGATGCGTTCTCTCACGAGTGGGTGCTCCAAATCAGACGGGCGCGAGCGCCGCGCACAATTTCGAATCTGTGCATTTTAGCGGCTTTCAGTTTGGCTTGCGTTCCTTCCATCCGTGAATTTCTGAGGCTCAGGGTCCTCTGCGCCCGTCAGTGCATCAAAAAGGCTCGAGCCGGCTCGCAGACGCGAGCCGGCTCGGCGGATTTGGGATGGCGGCCTTCAGCCTGAAAGACCGCCGCCTTCGCTTTCCGCGTGCGGCCCGCAATGGTGCTGCGGGCGCGCTTCAGGCATGCAAGAGCGGCGGAGGGCGAAGGCGGTCTTGCGGTTACTTGCGTTCGCCTTCGCCTTCTTCGCGCAGGAGCGCCTTCATCGAAAGGCGCACGCGACCCTTTTCATCTGCTTCGATGACCTTGACGCGGACCTTCTGGCCTTCCTTCAGGTAGTCGGAAACCTGATTGACGCGCTCCTTGGCGATCTGGCTGATGTGGAGCAGTCCGTCCTTGCCGGGCAGGAGCTGCACGATGGCGCCGAAGTCGAGAAGGCGCTGGACGGTGCCTTCGTAGATCTGGCCGACTTCCACTTCAGCCGTGATTTCTTCAATACGCTTGCGCGCGGCGTCAACGCGGGCCATGTCCGGGCTCGCGATCGTAACCGTGCCGTCGTCTTCGACATTGATCGTCGTGCCGGTTTCTTCCGTGAGGGCGCGGATGACGGAGCCGCCCTTGCCGATGACGTCGCGGATCTTTTCCGGATTGATCTTGAAGCTCACCATGCGCGGAGCGAAGTCGGAGAGCTCCTTGGCGCCGCCGCCTGCCATTTCGTGCATCTTGCCGAGGATGTGCTGGCGGCCTTCGTGGGCCTGCGCAAGCGCGGCCTGCATGATTTCAGCCGTGATGCCTTCGATCTTGATGTCCATCTGTAGGGCCGTGACGCCGTTTTCGGTGCCGGCAACCTTGAAGTCCATGTCGCCGAGGTGGTCTTCATCGCCGAGGATGTCGGTGAGAACGGCAAACTTGTTGCCTTCCTTGATGAGGCCCATCGCAACGCCGGCAACGTAGTCCTTGAGCGGCACGCCGGCGTCAAGCATCGAGAGGCAGCCGCCGCAGACGGAGGCCATCGAGCTCGAGCCGTTCGATTCGCAGATTTCAGAGACGACGCGGATCGTGTACTGGAATTCCTCGGGCGAGGGGAGCACCGCCTTCAGCGCGCGCTTGGCGAGGCGCCCGTGGCCGATTTCGCGGCGCTTCGGGGAGCCGACGCGGCCCGTTTCGCCCGTAGCAAAGGGCGGCATGTTGTAGTGGAGCATGAAGCGCTCGTGCGTTTCTTCGCAGAGGCCGTCGATGATCTGTTCGTCCTGCTTCGTGCCGAGCGTCGTGACGACAAGCGCCTGGGTTTCGCCGCGGGTGAAGAGGGCGGAGCCGTGCGCGCGCGGCAGCAGCCCCTGGCGGATTTCGATGGGGCGAACCGTGCGGGTGTCGCGGCCGTCGATGCGGGGCTCGCCGTTGAGAATCTTCGAGCGAACGAGCTTGGCTTCGAGTTCAAAGAGAATGCCGTGCACTTCGTTCATGTCCGCGGGCTCGGTGCCGGCGACTTCGGCGTCGGCGGCAAGCTGTGCCTCGACGGCTTCGTAAACTTCGCGAAGTTTGTCATTGCGGGCCTGCTTCGAGCGGATCGAATAGGCTTCCTTCAAGCCGGCGTCGGCGATTTCGACGATGCGGGCGATGAGCGCTTCATTGCGGGCGGGCGGCTGCCAATCCCAGGCGGGCTTGCCGGCTTCGGCGACGAGGTCGTTGATCGCTTCAATCGCGACCTGCATTTCGCGATGGCCGAACATGACGGCGTCGAGCATCGTCTTTTCGGGCAGCATGTCGGCTTCGGATTCAACCATGAGAACGGCGCGTTCCGTGCCGGCCACAACGAGGTCGAGGCGGGAGTGCTTGAGTTCTTCCGTCGTGGGATTGAGAACGAACTTGTCGTCGATGTAGCCCACGCGGCAGGCGCCGATCGGGCCGCGGAAGGGGATGCCGGAGATGGCAAGCGCTGCGGAGGCGCCGATCATCGCAGGAATGTCCGGATCGACCATCGGGTCGGCCGAGAGCACGTGGATGATGACCTGCACTTCATTGAAGAAGCCGTCCGGGAAAAGCGGACGGATCGGGCGGTCGATGAGGCGGCTCGTAAGCGTTTCCTTTTCGGAAGGACGGCCTTCGCGCTTGAAGAACCCGCCCGGAATCTTGCCCGCGGCGTACGTCTTTTCAATGTAGTCGACCGTGAGCGGGAAGAAGTCCTGGCCAGGCTTCGTTTCCTTCTTGGCGACGACCGTGGCGAGAACGACCGTATCGTCCATGCGGCAGATGCAGGCGCCCGTGGCCTGACGGGCAATTTCGCCCGTTTCAAGCGTGACGTCGTGGTTGCCGAACTTAAAGGACTTCGTGACTTTGTTGAACATCGTCATGTGCTTTTGAACTCCAAAAGTTGGGTGATGCCGCAAATTCCACGGTCCGATCCCGAAGCTTCTGCCAGCGCGCTCGAAGCGGGCTTCCTGCGGGAAGCTCGTCTCCGCCCGGGAAACGAGTTCCTCAGGCACGCTGCGGTCAAAGCGTTCTCCGTGCAGGAAACGGAAAGCGCTTTAATCGCAACGCGACGGATTCGGGCGGCGTTGCCTTTAGCGGTGGGCTAGAGACCGTGCCGATCGCTTTTTGCGTTCGGCAGTGCGGCGGTTGTTGATAGGAACCGAAGCATTGTAAGCATTCGGCAGCGGGATTCGCATCCCCTAGATGCGACGACGGCCTGTCGTTGATCGGCAGGCCGTTGTCTGAAGAATGGGATCCGTCTTACTTACGGAGATTGAGCGCGTCAATCAGCTTGCGGTAAGCATTGAGATCGGTGCGCTTCAGGTAGTCGAGGAGCTTGCGGCGGCGCGAAACCATGCGGAGAAGGCCGCGGCGGGAGTGATGATCCTTGGCGTGAACCTTGAAGTGCTCGGTGAGATGGTTGATGCGGGCCGTGAGGAGCGCCACCTGGACTTCGGGAGAGCCGGTGTCGCCTTCGGCGCGCTGGAACTTGGCAACGATCTCGGACTTCTTCATTTCAACGGACATTGGAATTCCTGGTAAAGAAATAAAAGCAACTTGCGGACACGAGCGTTGATACTCGAGCCGTGAAAGCGCGCATTTTAGACGGTGCGCTATTGCGCATGCAAGCGTCCGAACGAGTTTTTTTGCATTTTGGAATCGCGCTGCTGCTTGTGCGGCGCGAAGGCTCCTTCAGCTGCCTCGCGGCGCCTGGCTTTGGCGCAGATTTTGCTGCGGTTCCGAGGGTCCGCAGGGCCGCGATCCGATGACGATAAAGAAGCAAAACGGGGCGAAGCGCCTTTTTTCGGCGGTTCGCCCCGTTTGGTGTTGGGTGCTTTCAATCAGCGTTCGTCAGATTTCTTGAAGCGCTTCTCAAGACGCGAGACAAGCTGCGAAATCGTGAGCGTCATGATGAGGTAAAGAATCGCAACGCAGGTCCAGATTTCGAGCGTGCCGTAGGTTTCGGCAATGATGAGCTGGCCCGAGCGCGTCAGTTCTTCAAAGCCGATCACGGAAACGAGGGACGAGTCCTTCAGCATGGCGATGAATTCGTTGCCGAGCGGTGGAATGATGCGCTTGAAGGCCTGCGGCAGCACGATGTAGCGCATCGTCTGGCGATAGGTCATGCCGAGCGAGAGGCCGGCGCGGATCTGGCCGAGCGAAATCGACTGAATGCCGCCGCGGAAGATTTCAGCAATGTAGGCGCCCGAATTGAGCGAGCAAGCCGTCACGGCGGCAATGAACGGGTCGATGCGGTGGCCGATGAGCGCAGGGAGCGCGAAGTAGATGATGAAGATCTGAATGAGGAGCGGCGTGCCGCGGATCACGTCCACGTAAACCTTGGCCGGAATGCGCAGGATCGCAAGCCGGGAGAGCTGACCGAGACCGAGGATGAGGCCGAGGATGAGGCCGAGGCCGACGGCGAGCGCCGTGATCTCCAACGTGAGGCCTGCGCCGCGAAGCAGAAGAGGAATGCTGTTGAGGATGAGCGAGAGATCGAATTCCATGGCGGATTGTTGTTTGAGCGCCTTGCGCGCGCGGCTTGTCTCCATGCGCGCGGCCAGTGGCGTGCGGTTTTATTGTTGTGCTGAGCGGGGCCGCGTGAAGGCGCTGCCGAAGCGGCGCGCCGGCGCGGTCCCGCTCTCTTTGATTCGACTTTGCGAAGTTCTTTCGGGCCGTTATTCGGCGAACCACTTCTCGAAGATCTTCCGAGCTTCGCCGGAAGCTTCAAGTTCGTCGTAGGCCTTGTTGAGCTTTTCGAGGAGCGCAGTGTTGTCCTTCTTCACGGCAAAGCCGAAGCTCGCGGCGTCTTCCATCGCAGGCTGCAGCTGCAGGTTCTTTGCAAGCTTGGGCTGGCTCTTGAGGAAGTACCCGATCACGGGACGATCGAGAATCACGGCGTCGGCGCTTCCCGTAGAAAGCGCCATGAAGGCGTCGCTCGTCGTGTTGAAGGCCGTGACCTTCGCGTCCTTGATGCTCTTGGCCTTGTCGGCGCCCGTCGTGCCGATCTGCACGGCGATCGGACGGCCGGCAAGGTCGTCGAACTTCGCGAATTTCTGAGCGTCGGCCTTGCGGACAAGCATCGAGAGCCCCGTCTGGTAGTAGGGCTTCGTGAAGGCGACGCGTTCCGCGCGCTCGGGCGTGATGGACATGCCGGAGGCAACCACGTCGATCGTGCCCGTCATGATTGCGGGCAGCAGCGCGTCAAAGCCCATGTTGAGGATCTTGACGTCATAGCCCGCCTTGTCGGCGACGGCGCGGATGAGATCGATGTCAAAGCCCGAGAATTCCTTTGTCTTCGTGTCGAGGAATTCAAAGGGCGCAAACGTGGGCTCCGTGCCGACGCGCAGCAGTTCGCGCGCCTGCGCGCATGTGAGGGAGGCGCCAGCAGCGCAAAGGGCGCAGAGAAGAACGGCGGCTTTCTTGAAAGACATGATGCGGATTCCTTCTGAAGGCGGGCGTTCGTGCGTCGGTCTCGCAACCTTCAGCGCATTCGAGACATGCGCCCGCGGCTTGTGTTTCGGTGAGCGCCGGTCGCATCGGAAAAGAGCGGCAGGGAGCCTGCGGCGTCCGGCGTATTTTCGAGGAATCTTACTGAAGCGGACGGTTAATTTTCGGCAGCGGAGCTTCAAAATCGCCGCTCATTTGATCTGACGAGGGTATAGGGGCGCGTATTCCGTTCATTGGTCGAAATCCTTGCTGCACAGTCAACAAGAGGCGCTGATTAGGCGGAAATTTGTCGACATTTTGCGCGAAGCCGTCGATTTATGATTCGACGTGTTAGGTGCGCGTTCGGGACTGAAGCATGTGAAGAGCGCCGCATTCAGAAAGAAGATACGGCGCTCTTTCAATCGCATTGCTTCAAATGCGGCAAGGCAGATCCAGACATGAAAGCGAGGCGCTCGGTCAAGCGTTTGCTGACTGAGGCGGCTGCGCTGCGGGCGCAGCATCGCTCTCGCTCGGCACGGCTTCCGCTTTTTCTGCTTTTTCGGCTTCGAGCTTATGCCAGGCGCAGAGCGCCTTGCACTTTTTGTCAGCAATGCCAAGGATTCGTTCGTGTTCGGCGAGCTCTTCCGGCTTGGCCTTGAGAACAAAGAAGGCGTCCGGCTTCGGAATCGGCGGGATGTCGTCGACGCCCACCTCGGTGAGCGAGAGCGAGTCCTGGCCGCGCGAGAGCGAGAGGTAAACCTCTGCGAGAAGCTGCGCGTCAAGAAGCGCGCCGTGGAATGTTCGGCTTGAATTGTCGATTTCGTAGTAGCGGCAGAGACTGTCGAGGCTCACGGCCTTGCCGGGCAGGAGCTGCTTGGCAAGCTTGACCGTGTCGATGACATCGCAGTAGTCGCGGATGCGGCCCTTGCCGATGCGGCCGAGCTCCATGTCGAGGAAGGCTGTGTCGAAGGCGGCATTGTGGATGATGAGAGTCGAGCCTTTCACGAAATTGAGAAAGCGGTCGGCCACTTGAGCGAACACGGGCTTGTCGGCAAGAAACTCGTTCGTGAGGCCATGGACGTCGATTGCTTCCTGCGGGACTTCGCGCTCAGGGTTGATGTAGAGCTGCAGCTGATTTTCCGAGCCTGTCTTGATCAGGCGCCCGTCAAGTGCGACGCAGCCGATTTCAACGAGCCGGTCTCCGTTCTCCGGATAGAGGCCGGTGGTTTCTGTGTCGAGCGAAATAAGGCGTTGAGGCATCGCGAAAGTCCTTCAATGACGAGTGAAAGCAGTGGCTCTAAAGCCTGTAAAGACCGATAAGGAGGGAGAAAGGCTTATAGGGCAGAGGAGCGCCAATGAGGCGTGAGAAAAAAATGCCGGTCAGTTCGCTCGCTCAGATGAAGCGCATTGTATCGGCTTGGACGGCAGCGACGGCCCAATGTCCTCGCCCGTCGCAGCTAACTGCTCGGCCAAGCATGCTCAAGCTGCTTTCGATAGGCTTCAGCGGGAGGCTTGATTCGCTTCGCAATCCGTCCGGAAACAACAAAGCCCGCTGCGCATCGTTGTCGCATCGGGCTTCTGTCGGAAATTCTGGAGCGGGCGAAGGGAGTCGAACCCTCGTCATCAGCTTGGGAAGCTGAGGTAATAGCCGTTATACGACGCCCGCGTGAACGAGAAACTGAATTCTAGCGGCAAACCTGATTCGGCGTGAAGCTGGAAACATTTTGTTTCAAATGCTGATTCATGCCTGCGGCGCTGTAGGGGCTTCGAAGAGGCAGACGCTGCTGCGCTGAACGAAGCCCGCAAAGCATCAGGCTTCCTTCTCGTCCGACACGATGCCGGTAAGCCGCAGGAGCGCGTCGATTCGAGGCTTGCGGCCGCGGAAGGCAACGAAGTTTTCCATTGCGTCCCGGCTCGAGCCGCGCTCGAGAATTTCGGTGAGGAAGCGCCGCCCCGTTTCCGGATTGCGGATTCCTGTCTCTTCGAACGCTTCGAAGCAGTCGCAGGAGAGCACTTCAGACCACTTGTAGCTGTAGTAGCCAGCAGCGTAGCCGCCCGCAAAGATGTGCGCAAAGCTCTGCGGGAAGCGGTCGTAGTCGGGCGGGAAAACGACGGCGACTTCACGGCGTACAGCAGCAAGAAGCGCTCGGACGTCGTCTTTTTCCGGGTCAAAAGTCGTGTGCAGCAGCATGTCGAAGAGTGCGAACTCCACCTGACGGACGCAGGCGGCGCCCGCAAGGAAGTTCTTCGCGGCGAGCATCTTGTCGAAAAGTTCGTCGGGAAGCGTCTCGCCCGTCTCGACGTGGCAGGAGATGCTTTTGACGACGTCGCGGTCCCAGGCAAAGTTTTCAAGGAACTGGCTCGGCGTTTCGACGGCGTCCCATTCGACGCCGTTGATGCCGGAGACGCCCGCTTCGGTCTGCGCGGTGAGGAGGTGGTGGAGCGTGTGGCCGAATTCGTGAAAGAGCGTCGTCACTTCATCGTGCGTGAGCGTGGCGGGCTTGCCGTTCACGGGGGCAGCGAAGTTGCAGACGAGGTACGCCACAGGCGTCACGAGCCGGCCGTCGCGGATCGTGCGCGTGCGTTCGCCATCCATCCAGGCGCCGGAGCGCTTGCCTTCGCGGGCATAGAGATCTGCGTAGAAATTAGCGATTTTTTGCCCGTCGCGCCGAACCTCGAAGAACTTGACGTCGGGATGCCAGAGAGAAGCCTCTGCAGGCACGATTTCAATGCCGAAGAGCGTTTCGACGAGCTTAAAGAGTCCCGCGAATACCGTGGGCTCCGTGAAGTAGCGCTTCACTTCGGCGTCGGAATAGCTGAAGCGCGATTCGCGAAGCTTTTCGCTTGCGTAGGGGCGATCCCAGGGTTCGACCTTATCAAGGCCAAGTTCGCTGCGTGCGAATTCGTTGACTTCGCGCACGTCTGCTTCTGCCTTGGACTTGGAGCGCCTGGCGAGGTCGCGCAGGAATTCGAGCACCGCTTCGGGACTCTCGGCCATCTTGGTCGCGAGCGAAAGTGCAGCGAAGTTCGGAAAGCCGAGGAGCGACGCCTCTTCGCGGCGCAGCTTCAGGATTTCCGTCATGAGGGGCGTGTTGTCGAAGCGTCCGCCGTCGAATTCGGCTGCACGCGTCGAGAAGGCGCGGTAGAGCGCTTCACGAATGCCGCGGTCGTTGCAGTACTTCATGGCGGGCAGATACGACGGGAACTGGAGCGTGATGCGCCAGCCTTCTTTCCCGGCAGCTTTTGCGCTTGCTTCATAGAGCGCGAGCGTTTCTTCAGGGATGCCTGCAAGCTTGGCCTTGTCGGTTACGACAAGCTCGAAGGCGTTCGTCGCGTCAAGCAGGTTTTCGCTGAATTTCTGCGAAGCCTGCGAAAGCGCCTGACCGATTGCCTTGACGCGTTCGCGCTTCGCTTCGGGCAGCGCTGCGCCAGAAAGAACAAAGTCGCGGATTTCGCGCTTCACGATGCGCTGGCGCACGGCCGAAAGGCTCTTGAAAGCCGGCGAAGCTTCAATAGCGCGGTACTTGGCGAAAAGCGCCTCGTCCTGAGAGAGGCGGATGAAGCAATCCGTCACGATCGGGAGCGCTGCGTTATAGGCATCGCGCAGCGCAGGCGTGTCTACGACTGACTGCAGGTGCCCCACCGCACCCCAGGCGCGGGAAAAGTCGAGCACCGCATTTTCAAGGGGCTCGACGACAGCTTCCCAGGTGGCCGGCGTTTCAGCCGCTGTGGCGCGCGCGAGCGCTGCTTCGAGGCGCTCGCGCCAGAAGCGAACGGCTTCGGCGACATGTTCGGGCTTGACGGCGGCGTAATCGATAAGGTCGGAGAGATCAAGAAGCGGATTTTTGGATTCGGTCATGGTCGAAACAAAAGATGGAAAGCCAAGGCGAGCCGACAAAAGGCAGGCGTCTCGGCAATGCTAAGGCAAGCGGCCGGCGGCGTCAGAGAGCCGAGGCGCCGGCAAGGCGTCTTCTTGCCGACTCGATGGTATTGGACATCAGCATCGCGATCGTCATGGGGCCGACGCCGCCCGGGACCGGCGTAACAACGCCGGCGACGCTGCGCACGTCGGGGGCGACGTCGCCCGTGAGCTTCCCTTCGGGCGTGCGGTTTGTGCCGACGTCGATCACGATCGCGCCGGGCTTCACCATGTCGCGGGTGACAAGTCCGATCGAGCCCGCGGCAGCGATGATGATGTCGGCGCTTCGCGCAAGGTCGCCGAGGTTCTTCGTGCGGCTGTGCGCGACCGTCACGGTTGCATGCTTTTCGAGAAGCATGATGGCAAGCGGCTTGCCGACAATATTCGAGCGGCCGATCACAAGGACGTTCGCGCCAGCAGGGTCTGCGCCCGCTTCTTCGATCAGCCGCAGCACGCCCAGGGGCGTGCATGGACGAAAGCCGAGCGTGCGCTGCCCGGTGAGAAGCGCGCCCGCCGAAAGCATGTGGAAGCCGTCGACGTCTTTGTCGGGCGAAATGCGGTCGATCACGGCCTGAGACGAAATATGCGCAGGTAGCGGCAGCTGCACGAGGATGCCGTCGATCTTTTCGCTCGCGTTTGCGCGGTCGATTTTTTCAAGAAGCGCCGCTTCTGTCGTCGACGCGGGCAGGATTTCTTCGAAGCATGCGACGCCCGAGCGCTCGCATGCGCGGGTTTTGTTGCGGACATAGACAGCGCTTGCCGGATCGTCGCCCACGAGCACGACAAAGAGGCCGGGCTTTCGTCCAAAGCGCGCTTCGAGCGCGGCGGACTTGCGGGCGAGCTCGCTCTCAAGCGCGGTGGCGATGGCTCTGCCGTCAAGAATGCGGGCCGTCATTTCTCTCCCCCTGATGTTCAAAGAAGCCGACCGATGCGTGCGATGCGGCTAGCGAAAACCCCGATTATAGGCATCAGCGTGGGTGCCGAAATGATCGGACTTCGACCGAGGGCGATTCTGCCGCGGGCGTTGAAAGGCTTTTTCTTCGGCCAAAACAGTGAACGAATCCCTTTTGCGGCAAAAACAACAAGGCGCCGGTCCTTTCGCCAAGGGGGCCGGCGCCTTTAGGAATGGTCCGGCCAGCTTGAACAGACCGGACGCAAAGGATCAAACGGGCGCGATTACTTCTTTTCGCTCAGGATGTGCATCACAGCCATGCGGCCGGAATTGATGGCGAATGAAGAAGCGGTGCCTTCGCCGACCTTGAGGTCGTACGAGTCGCCGTACATGCCGCCGGCGTCATGGCCGATCGCGTAGAGGCCCGGAATGACATGGCCTTCCTTCGTGAGGACCTGCAGGTCGGCATTGACTTTCACGCCGTTAAGCGAGGTGAGCGTGTTGAGCTTGCCGCGGACAACATAGAAGGGGCCCGTGGCGACTTCACGCAGGTAGTACGGATCCTTCCCGAACTGCTCGTCCTTGCCTTCACGGGCATACTTCGTGATGGCATCGCAAGAGGCTTTCAGAATGGCAGGATCCATGCCGGCCTTCTTGGCGACTTCCTCAATCGTGTTGCCGATGAAGACGTTGCCCTTCTTTTCATTGGCGGCAAGCAGCGCGTCGAGCTGCGTGGCGTTCTGGCCGCGCAGGATGAAGTTGCCGCACGGATTGAGATAGCCCTTGCCCTTCGTTTCGATTTCCTTCTTGGTGTTTTCATCGAAGACGATGTAGGTCCATTCGCCCGAGCGGGCAATGGCGTTGGAAGCCGTCGGCCAGTCGATCGTCAGCTCTTCGTTGAAGAAGCGGTTGCCGGTGCCGTCGACATAGAGCAGGCCCTGACGGAAGAGCGCGCGGACTTCCTTGTTGGCGCCGTTGCAGATCGCTTCGCCTTCTGCGGGCATGAAGGCGCCGTTGATCATCATCGGGCCAATGTTGTCGCCCACGGCGCCCACTTCAAAGGCCATGCGGATGCCGTCGCCCGTGCGGCCCGGGGTGCCCACAGGAATCATGTCGATGCCGGTCATTTCCTTGACCATCTCGACGTTGTAGTTGTAGCCGCCCGTGGCAAGGATGACGTTCTTGGCGTTGATCGTCACTTTTTCGCCCGTCTTGGCGTCCTTGGCGACGACGCCCGTGATGCGGCCGTCCTTTTCAATGAGCTTTTCGCCCGGGGTGTTGAGCAGCAGCGTGCCGCCCTTTTCCTTAAAGATCTTCACCATGGTCTTCGGCAGCGAACCGGCTTCCGGATAGAGATGCCAAGTGTGTTCGCTCTTGTCGCGCCAGGCGGTCTTCAGTTCCTTCCAGTGAACGCCATGATCCCAAACCCACTGAATCGTGTCGCCCGAGAGCTCGATGAACTTCTTCATGAGCGGGGCGTTGATGCGCCAGTGGTGGTAATTGGCCATCGCATTGAAGGCGTCGGTCGTGGTCCACTTCATGCCGGCCTTTTTCGTCATGAAGCTTTGCACGGCGAAGCTGCCTTCCATGAAGAGGCCTGCGCCGCCCGGATAAGCGTTCTTTTCAATCATGACGGTCTTGAGGCCGCCCTCGACAGCAGAAACGGCTGCCACCGTGCCGCCTGCACCGGCGCCCACGATGACGAGGTCGGCATCATATGTCTTGTCGGCCCAGGCCGGCAGTGCAAATGCAGCGGCGGTGAGCACGGCGGCCATCTTGATCTTGAAGGACATGAGCTTTTCTCCTTTTGGGTTGGCGCTTCGCGGGAACTTGACTGCTATCCAATCGAAGCGCGGTTTTCAAAGGGCGGAATCGTCGTTTACGAGAATTGTTCAAACGGATTCGACGGGGTTTATTCTCTTGTCGGATCCGTTTGTCGAAAAGGCTCATTTGAACCCGCAAGCAGCTGGCGGTTTTCCGAATGCCCTCACAAGCTTCTTTAATGACATGGACCACCCACCTACCCAGTGCTTCACAACGTAGCGCTGCGCGACAATGGGTGTATGTAAAACCCGTTGGAGGTCCATGTCATGTCAAAGAAGAATACACGCAAAGCGCTGGATACGTCGCTTTCGTACGCCGTCATCGGCCTCGATCTTGCTAAGGCAGACTGCGCCGTCGCAGCGGTGCCTTGCTCCGATGACGAGCTGGGGCTGATCGACCGCATGGATTACGAGTCGCTGTTTGAACAAGCAGAAAAGCTTGAGCCGACGCTCTTTGCGATGGAGCCTTGCTGCGGCTACAGTCAGATTTCCCTGCGCCTGCAGAATATGGGGCACGAGGTCAAGGTCATTTCCGGACACGCGGTCAAGAACTGGATTGCAACGCACAAGTCAAATCAGAAAACCGACCTCAACGATGCAACGGCTTTGGCGAAGCTTGCTCTGCACGATCATGATCTCCAGCCGATTCGCGTCAAGAACGTTGAGGAGTGCCGGATCGCCAGTGTCCAGGCGATCCGAATCCAACTGCGGACACAGGCTACCAAATCCTTGGTCTGCTTCAAAAGTCTTTGCCAATGCTGGGGCATTGTGATACCTAGAGGCTGGTTGAGCACA
Source organism: uncultured Sutterella sp. (assembly GCA_905213905.1). Taxonomy (GTDB): domain Bacteria; phylum Pseudomonadota; class Gammaproteobacteria; order Burkholderiales; family Burkholderiaceae_F; genus Sutterella. Next base: position 233,336 of record CAJMKD010000002.1, read on the forward strand.
AAGAAGATGACCGACGCAGTTGAGGCTGTTGAAAAGCTGTTTGGCGCGGAGGTGGCATTGAGCTTAAGGATCCTTATGGATGCCTATAAATTCTCAATGAAGCAGATCAATGAACTCGACAAGCTGCTGGATGATCTTGTTGAGCGCAACAAACAAGCCAAAACAATAAAAGAGGTTCTGGGCATCGGAACGCAAACTGCAGCACGCCTTGCGGTCACTACTGGCGACATTAAACGGTTCCCGACGCCAAGGAGCTAAGTGGCCTATTTTGGCTTGGCTCCTCGAAACATCATTACCGGGCATTCTGGAACGCCAAGCCCCAGCAAGCGCGGCGCTCTGAAGCCAGTGAGCAGCAGAGGCCAGGGAAAAATTTCCCGCCACGGCGACAGAGTAGCCCGATCTTTCATCATCCAATGCGCAGCTGTGATCTACATGATGGACTGCAAGGGCATGCTGCCGGAATGTCAGTTGCGGCGGTGGCTTCACGAACAAATCAAGCGTGGAAAGCCGTACGGCAAAATCATCGTTTCACTTGCAGCCAAGCTGCTGCGGATTGTTTGGGCTTTGCTCACCTACGGGGAAAAATTCGACATTCACAAAGCGGGCGTACCACGCTCGGTGCTTGCGGCTATGGAAAAGCCCCTTAAGCACGACGCTGCGGCTGAATCTGCCGCGTAGAGGAAGATGACCTCCAGGCTTAATCGACACGAATGAGAACCCTTTGAAAAGGCTTATCCCACAGCCATTTGCCTCTAATTGCAGTAATTTGCATTCTCTTTTATTTGGCACGGATAAGACTTCTGAAGTTCATTCTGGCCAGAATGCGCAGACACCGCATTCATGAAACAGGTCTAAGAAACGATAATGACCCCACGGTACTGCTAAAGCCACATCTAACCGCAAGGAACACTACAAGTAGTGTCTCTCAATGAGTACCTGAGGTCTTTACAAATCTGGAAGTTAAAAAGGAATGACAGAGCCGTTCAAGTAGCGACTGCCTGACGGTTGGATAAGGAGTAGAGATTCGCTACTACTCACCAAGCAAGATGTATTCGCCGCCTGGTTGGGAAGGGCTCTGCCCCTCGCGCTTCGCGCTTCACCCCGCGTTCGCCGCCACGTGGCTCGGGAGGATGGCAGGCGCTTTGCGCCAGCGCATCCTCCACCGCCAAGGCTATGAGCATGCTCTCCGTTGTCAAGCGCTGCGCGCTGGACAACGGCTCTCATGCTCAAGGCCTCACAGTACAAAGAAAAGGACCTCGCTCGTTGAGATGAACTTGCTTAAGCTTGTTCGTACAAATAACCCTTAACAACAAGGAGGCCCCTATGGCACAAGCATACACGCCCTGCGTAGATTCCGCCGAGACCATCGTCGCAGTTGATATCGCAAAGTCCGTATTCCAACTGTACGAAGTCGATCTGCAAACTGGCGAGGTCTTTGAAACCACCCTCAAGCGCAAGGATTTCAATGATTACTTCCGAAACAAGGCATTATCGATCGTCGTCATGGAAGCCTGTAGTACAGCGAAATTTTGGGCGCGCAAGATTAAGGAACTCAAACATCAGGTTTTCCTTCTGCCTCCGAAACATGTGAAGCCTTTTGTCCAAGGCTGCAAAAGCGATCGGGCTGATGCTCAAGGCATTTATCGAGCCTTTTTCCACGTTCGCCCAATAGTGCGTCCCAATACGATCGAGCTGCAAACTCTCCAATCCATCATTGGCCTTCGACGGCAAAGCCGGGAAGAGATGACGTGCAAGATGAACTGTATTCGCTCGCATCTAGCTGAATTTGGATTTGACATGCCCAAATCGACAGATGCCTTCTTCAAGGAAGCTTCGGCACGTATTGGGGAGCTTGAGGAAGAGGTTCACGATGCATTCCTTATCGCTGAGCTGAGAAAGCGCTTCAATGAAGTAGACAAGCTACGCACAGACCTTATCGCCTTCGATAAGGAATTGAAGCGAAGAGCCGAGGGCGACAAGCGCGGTCAACACTTCTTGACGATGCCAGGCGTTGGACCGCTTATCGCCTGCGTGATGATGATTATCTTGGCTGATCCTTCCGTATTCGAGAACGGACGACAGGTAGGCGCCTTTCTAGGTTTAGTTCCCGGACATACTGGATCCGGCGGAAAGATCATCAACGGACGCATTACCAAGCGCGGCAATTCGTATTTCCGCAGCTTGCTTGTCCAAGGAGCTTTGTCTGCTTGCAGACGTCGAAACAAGGAACCATGGGTTGAGAAACTGATTCAACGTATGCCGAGAAAGAAAGCGGCAGTTGCTCTTGCGAATCGGATGGTTCGACAAATGTATGCGATGGCAGTTAAGGATGAAGATTACACAGTACGTATGATTTGACGTAAATCCATTTAACCTATTGATTTATAGAAAATTTATCCTATAAAACTTGATTCTTTTCTTAGGCGCTGAGGCACCCAATTTTGATGCATTTACAGGTTTCGCCGACTCTTTTCAAAGGCTGGCACTAATCTAAGTCCTCGAGATTTTTGAGAAATAAAGCAGTTAAGAGTTCGGCTTCCCATCATGACCACTAGGTCCGGTCTGCTCGCGGAGCATCACTCCCCCAGCAGTCCGGGTAGCCTGGACAAGTAGGTCGAATAAGAAGCTGCCGCCTCCCAAGAGGGGAATGCATTAAGTGATTGGTCAACGAAGGTGCTTGAAAATAATGGAGGGATGAAGCCGCTACGTTGCGTGAAGCGTTGGGATACGTGACTAATCTGACGGCGGTTACTGAGATAAGAGACTACAACCCAAACTCTATACCGTTGCAATGTCTTTCAATTTATGTACGCTCTGCTGGATCGATGAGATCTAGGGGATTGGTTGCGTACTATCAGAAAACAGAAAATATCAGGTTCCCGGGACAAGAGCTGACACGTTCAAGCAAGTTGAACAGAAAACCTGATTAGATGTCTTGGGAAAGGCTGCAGCATAGGTAATCCTAAGCACAGCCTATTCCGTCTTTCCGAAGGACTGTTTGGCGTACAGTTTCGTTTGGCCTGATCCTCAAGGTCGAATAAGAATTTGCCTATTGATTAATGTCAAGAGGCATCGTCCCGGGAACTTGACCCGTGGGGTCATAAGGATTAGTGGAGCGGCCCTCTCGTTCAGTCGACGGCATGCCTGGAAATGAAACCTCCGCTTGGGAGTTCGCTATGTGGTGCATCTGACAATATTTTTCGGCCGATAGATGGTCGCTAGGCGGAATGCGGTCGACGCTTCGCGCCGCGCGCATCCGCCAAGCTCAAGTTTATCGGCGGCTGCTCCGTCAAGTGCTTCGCGGCATAAAGCCGCCTGCCGCCTTTAGGCGTCAGGCTATTTATACGCGAAGCACTTGACCTCGTGTTGCCTGAGGTTGCCTGAGACAGCCTCAGTACCGGAATCAAAAACAGCGCTAGACCCTTGACAGCGGGTGGGTGGTCCAGAGATAAGTGGCAGGAAACGTGAAAAGAAAAGGAGAACAAAGCGCATGAATACCATCCGCGCCGACCATGCGTTTCTCGAGGCGCTCCACTGTCAGCGTCTTTTCCCTGACGACGCAGTGATTCCCCTTGTCTGCTGGCTGACGCCTCGCGTGCCTGAGGCGATTGAGTCGCTCATTCGGCAAGTCGGTCACGTGAAGCGTCTGCGCGCGGGCGAGTATGTTTTCGGCCCGAAAGACCGCTACGATGCGATCGTCCTCATGACGGCGGGCCTCGGCGGGCGCGCTTTCGGCAGCGAATACACGCAGTCCAACAACGCCATTGCGCTGTCCGTGCCGGGAAGAATCATCGGCGGCAACCACTGTTTCTTTTCTGGGCGTCCGGGTGTCGGCCGCTACCAGTTTCTGACGGAAGGCGAGGCGATTTACGCGCCCCGCATGCGGATACTTGAAGCGATTCGCCGCGATGCAGATCTGTTTGAGCGATTCGCGGCATACCTTGACGAGCTCTTTCAGGCAGATCGCCTAGGGTTCGGCGCGATTGCGCTTCTGCCCGTCAAAAGCCGCCTTCTGCTTTGGCTTCTGGCTTGGGGCATGACTTTCGGCGATCTGCAGAAGAACAACGGAGAAACTCGACTCGTTTTCGAGCCGATGCTCTCCGTGGGGCTCCTCTCGCGTGTTGTAAGCGCCAATCCGAGTCAGGTGAAGCGCGACCTTCTCTCGCTCAGAAAAACGGATGTGCTGCGCCGCGACGGTCCCCGTGCATCAGTGGCGCCTGAAGCGCTTGATGCAGTCTGGGCGTGGCTGCGCAATTCCGAGGAACTGGCCGCAGTCTATCGGCGGCCAGTGGACTGGCGGGGCTTCGTGACGCGCTATCCGCGCGGACGGGTTCCAATGCTCGGTGCACGATGAAAGGCGAAAAGAGGCTAGCGGTGCTTTTGAGCAAGAGGTTAGATATCTAACATTCAATTGAAGACTAAGAAGCGGAACTTTGCATCTGAGTCTTCGTAACCTCTCGCTGTTCGCTGATCAACTCACGGATGAGCTTGTCCCAAGCACCCCAAACGGCATCAGCGGAAAAAGCCTTCATGTCCTGTCGTCCTTGCGCACCAAGCTGTCGGCGCAAGTCTTCGCTCATCATCAGTTTGGCGAGGCCTTCTGCAAAAGCTTCCGGTGTTGGATCGGTCAAAAAGCCATTTGAACCGTCTTTAATCAAAGAATTAACGCCGCTGCAGTCTTTGCAGCCAACTGCCGGCAATCCCATGGAAAACGCTTCTGCAAGAGCAAGTGGGAAACCTTCATAAAGTGACGGAAAAGCAAAAATAGACGCATTTTGCAATACACCAGCTATATTGTTTGTAGTGCCTCGGAAGAACATTCGATCGCTGAGCCCTTTCTCATGAATCAAATGCTCGATCTTGTACCAAAAAGTTTCATCGATTCTTTCGCCGTACCACTCACAAATCCAGTCGGGAAAATGGTCTTTTAATAGAGCGAAGGCTTCAAGGAGCAAATGTGGTCTCTTTGGGCTATCAATACGTGCTACCGTAATAATTCGCTTTATCGAAAGATTTGCTGATTCATTGTATTTTGGCGCGATATTCGGGATCGCTACAATTCTCGTATTGGGTAACCAAGCTTTAGTTTCAGCTATGTACTCAGGCAGAAGAACCTGAAGAGCATCAGTACTTTCGAGTGCTTTTCGATATGTGTGGAAGGTGCTTGCGTTGAAATAGCAAATAGGATTGCTATGAAACATGGTAACAAGCGGTGTCTTGATGTTTAGACAATTCCGTAAAATCCAAGTGCTCTCTGCCTGATATGAGATGAAAATATCTGTTTTGGGCAATTCAGCAATTGCTTCGGCGATACATTTTGCACGCCACTTGGGGTTAAGAAGATCACGGAGAAGTTTCCGTTTTAATTTGCTCAAACGGAGGCATCTCAAATTACGCCAGGGGTTTTTATATAGGAACGGCAAAGGCGGTTTTTGGAACGAGTTGATGCATCGGACATTTTTGTCAACATGGAACCCTGGTGCTCCCTGATTGGGATCGCAGAAAAGTGCGGTGACTTCGTAGCCGCGCTTGACGAGCGCATTTGCCATGTCGCAAAAAACTTTCTCAGTTCCTCCTTTGGCGTTGACGACTCGCCAAACGTTAACGAGAACGACGTGCGGCTTTTTGGCACCGCTGAAGGACAAGGACTTTTCATCCATGATTGATGTGATCGGCGATGTATGCTGCTTCAGCATGATTGAAAACAAAAAAAGGGGCCGTCCTCACAGACGGTCCCGTAGATTTTGCACGCCCGTTGTTACAGATGGCATTGCGTCTGCGGGCGCATGCTACTCATTGGATTATTGTTAGCGACGGATATCAAGCGTCGAAGGCAGATCCGGAAGGGTCGACATGCCCGGATGCGCAGCCTCGGCGCGCGCACGCGCCTCTTCTTCAGCCACGCGTGCCTGATCCATGCGGCGCATGTGTTCTTCATTTTCCTTCGTGTGCGGGAGGCCCGCTTCAGCGGTCATGCTGGGCAGGCCTGCAATTGCTTCCGCGAGCGTCGCGCTGATCTTCGGGAAGAGTTCAGACTTCACAACGACGCGCATGAGGTCTGCGACAGTGCCCGAACCGGTCTTATCCATGATCGAGGCGCGGTGCGCTTCAACGGTCTTGATCGAGATGCCGAGGTCATCGGCAATCTGCTTGTTGAGGCGGCCGTTCACGATGCGCTCGAGCACCTGCTGTTCACGCGGCGTGAGCTTTTCGATGAGACTGCGGTTCGCGTCGAGCTGAATGCGGCGGCGGCGCATTTCGCGCGCGCGGTCGAGCATGCGGCGCACGAGCTCCTGCATGGGCTTCTGCTGGAAGGGCTTCTGGATGAAATCGACGGCGCCCTTCTTGAAGGCTTCAACGGCCTGCGGCACATCGCCGTGGCCCGTGATGAAGATGAAGGGGGCGTTGATGTGGCGCTTCAGGAGGTGGTCCTGAACGTCCGCGCCCGACATGCCCGGCATGCGCAGGTCGCAGAGAATCACAGACGGGACATTCTCGTTGAACTGAGCGATGAAGGTCTCGCCGCTTTCATAATCTTCGATGCGGTAGTCGGGAGATTCGAGAAGCCATTTGAGCGAATCGCGGATTTCGAGTTCATCGTCAACGATGTAGACGATGCCGGGCTGTTCGAGAACATCGTTGCTGTAATCGTAGTTCGGATTCATAGTGGTTTTTTTGCTGATTGACTGGGTAGTCCCGAAAAAGTGATTCGTCTATTTTAGCAAGCCTAAGACGAGCTTTACGGGTTGGAAAAAATAATCGAACGCCGCTTTTTCAACCAAGGCCGGCTTCACGCGCTGCGCGTTCGGCTTCGGCTTTCTCTTCGCGCTCGCGTTTTTTTGCAATATCGGCCTCAGAAGCGATCGCCACGCGGAAGGCAAAAGTTGTGCCGCCCCCTGGCGTATCCTCAACGCGGATGCGTCCGCCGTGCACTTCTGCAATGGTGCGGCAGATGTTGAGGCCCATGCCCATGCCCTCTGTTTTGGTCGAGTAGAAGGCGTCGAAGAGCTGCGCTTTATTTTCAGCGCTGATGCCGGGGCCGTGGTCGACCACGCGGAACTCGACATGCGCGCGGCCTTCGGCGTCGAGCGCATCATCTTCTGCATGCACCGCGTCTGCATACACTTCAATGGTGCGGTTGTCGCTTGCTGCGGTGGCTTCGACCGCGTTCTTGATGAGGTTGAGGAGCACCTGCTCGAGCATCACGCTGTCGCCGAGCAAAAGCGGGAGGCCGGGTTCGATGTGAATCTCAATTTTGGCGTTGGTCTTCCTGGCCTGAATGAGCGCGAGCTCCATTGTCTCCTGCACGACTGTTTCGGCCGCGACGGGCTCGAGCACCGGATCCGTTTTCTTTGCAAAGCCCCGGATGCGCAGAATGATTCGGCCGGCGCGCTCGGCGAGGCTGGCAATTTTTCGGAAGGCCGTGGCGCTCTGCTCGACCGTGAGCCGGTTTTCTTCAATGCGAGAGAGCGAGCCGCCCGCGTAATTCGCTATGGCGGCGAGCGGCTGATTGAGCTCATGAGCGAGCGAACTCGCCATTTCACCCATTGTGACGAGGCGCTGCGTCGACTCGGCACGGCGCATCTGCGCTTCGCGCGCGAGCTCGAGCTCGCGCTTGGTGGTGATGTCGCTTGCAATCGCTAGGAGCGCGGGTTCGCCGCCCGTCCAGCGGATTTCCTGCGTGCGAACGTCCCACCAGCGGCCCGTTTCGGCATCGTGGATGCCGCCCGTATCGACGCGGGCGTCTGCGGAAAGGGCCTGCGCAAAAATGCGGGCGGCCGCAGCCGGGCAATTCGCAAAGATGCGGTCAAAGCTTCGATTGGTAAAGAGAAGCTTCTTGCAGTCGGGGAGCTCGAGCACCGCAATGGCCGAATTGAGCGAATCCATGACAAGCGTGAAGCGCGAGTTGGCGGCTTCAAGCGCCATTTTGGCTTCCACGGCTTCTGAAACGTCGTAAAGCGCACCGATCACGCCGAGCTGGCGGTTGTTTTCGTCGTATAGGGGCGAGAGGCGCGTTTCGGCATAGAAAGTTTCGCCGTTGGGCCGCTGCGCTTTGAATTGGTAGGGGCCCCCGAGCTTTTCAAGCCGCTCGAGCGCCTCTGCCTTGTCAATGGCAGTTGCATCGCTCCAATAGGAATAGGGCGGCTTTTGGCCGATCAGCTTTTCGGCCGGCGTGTCGACAAGCTTCTGAAAGGTTTCGTTCACGTAGAGAATGCGGCCTTCGTCGGTCGAGACGCGCAGTCCCACAACGGCCGATTCAGAAATGGCGCGGCGCAGCGAGTATTCGGCAGCAAGCAGGCGGTGTGCGAGATGCTGTTTGCGCTGGTAGTAGAAAAGGAAGCAGACCGCAGTGAAGAGCATGAGCCCGAATCCCGTCAGTGCAAAGATAGGGAGCCGATTCATCGCAAAAAGCGCATGCGCATAGCTCACGCCTTCGACGCGGACGTCTTCGGCCGGCGGAAAGCCGAGAAAGCTCACGGGAGCGGAGTAGACAAGCGGGCTGCTGCGGGTGGCGGCATCAACCTTGACGGTCTTGGGGAGCCGCTCGCCGTTGGCGCGGAAGGCAAAGGCATAGCCGTCGAGGACGCCTTCGCTTCGCTCGGCCGCGTCAGCAAGAATGCGCGTGAGGTCAATGCGTGCAACGAGCACATGCCGGCGCGTGGGCATCGGACTCATCACGTTGATGTAGACGCGGCTGAAGTCTTCGCGCGAATAAAGGGATGAGACTGCGGAGGCGTCGGTTTCGAAAACAGTTTCGAAAACTTCGGATGAGCCGCCGTCGCGAATGGGAAGGCCGGACTGAAAATGATCCTGCACGGGGGTAGCGGGCGAGACCCAGGACTGAAGCACGATCCCCTTGCGGTCAACAATGGCGATTTCGAGCACTTCCCGACGGGCGAGCATGAGGGAACTCGCAGAGAGTTCCGCCGTTGCAATCGGATAGGCGTCCGGATAGGGGATGGACGAGGGCATGAGCCGCATACTCGTCTTCTGCAGGAGCTCGGCTGTGCCCAGCAGTCTTGATTCGATGCGCTGAACGACGAGGTCGGTCGATTGCTTGAGACGGATCTCCTCCACGCGTTCATCGGCGTCGATCACGACGAAGCCGATCCCGGCAAGGAGCACGCCGACGAGGATCACGGCGGCCCAAGACGCCCAAAGCGCATGGTTGGTGAATTTGGGCACCTGATCGGCAGTGTTGAGCTTCTGAAAGACCGCAGCGGTGGATTGTTCGGAATAGACGGGAGGCATCGCGCTCGGAGAATTCTGTTTCGAGTGGCGTGAGGCGATTTGGTTCACCCAAAGACAAAAGGCAGCTCCATTTTAGACGGGCCGCACCGGCGGCCGACTACAATGCGCTCCGATGATTGCGGGCGACGGCCGTGGACGCGCTCCGCGAATGACATTCGATTTTTTCTGGAAGGCAACAACCATGGCTCTCTCTCAGACCGAACTGAAGCGCGAAGTGGCGCGCGCCGCCCTTCGCTATGTTGAACCTGGCCGCATCCTTGGCGTCGGCACGGGCTCGACCGTGGATCTCTTCATTGACGAGCTTGCCGCCATGCGCGGCGACGTGCCTGCCTGCGTTTCGAGCTCCGTTCGTTCGACGAAGCGCCTGGAGGCGCTCGGCTTCCGGGTGATCGATCTCAACGAGCTCGGCGACGAAGGCATCGGCGTCTACATTGACGGCGCCGACGAAATCGATCCGGGCTTTTCGATGATCAAGGGCGGCGGCGGGGCGCTGACGCGCGAAAAGATCGTCGCGAGCGTCTCGAAGACCTTCGTCTGCATTGCGGACGCTTCAAAGAAAGTGGATGTGCTCGGGCGCTTTCCACTGCCTGTCGAAGTGATTCCGATGGCAGCCGCTGCGGTGAAGCGCCGTCTTGAGGCGCTCGGCGCATCGGTGCAGCTGCGCGACTTCACGACCGACAACGGCTGCTCGATTCTCGACGCTTCCGGACTCGCTATTACGGCGCCGAAGACGCTTGAAGATGAAATCAACTCGTGGCCCGGCGTCGTGACCGTCGGTCTTTTTGCGAACCGCGGCGCCGATGTGCTTCTGCTCGGCACGAACGAAGGCGTGAAGACCTTCGAGCGATAAGAGGCTGCGCGAGGCAAAAATAAAGCGCCGCGGCTGTCTGCAGGGGACACGCCGCGGCGCCTCAAGCGCAAGCGCTCAAGTTATTCGGCCTTCTTTTCTTCTGGCGCGACGTAGTTCGGCACCGAAACGTCGCCGCCGTCGCCGAAGAAGTAGCGCTCGCACTGGCTCATCAGGTGCTTGCGCGCGTTGCTGTCGGCCAGATTAAGGCCGTATTCATTCACCATCATCGTCTGCAGCCGCGTCCATTCGGCCCAGGCTTCCTTGCTGACGCTGCGCCAGATGCGCACGCCGAGGTCGCCCGGGAAGGGCGGATAATCGAGGCCTTCGGCCTCTTTGTTGAGCTTGACGCAGTGAACAGTGCGCGCCATAAGCGCCTCCTATTGAAATATTGAAAGACGGTTCGTCGTTCGATTGGCAGGAACTTGCCGGCCGGACGCCTCACTTTTGGCGCCCGCCTGGCGGATCGGTAGAGTTTAGCGGACTCGCGCAGGTCCCGCCCGTTAGAATTCGGTGCGCACAAATGGTCAACGAATGCGGCGAGATGGCGAAAGCATGCTTCAGGTCGGTGCAATGCCTCGGTTGCGCAGCGTTTCCTCGCGCGAAGGGGGCTGCGAAAGAAGTGCGCACTCTCAGCGCGAAGGCCCGGAAGCACGCAAGGAGAACTGAAGTGAATGCTTCCTAGCGCATCTTTATCTGTTGATAAAGAAGAAAGCGGCAAGCGACGCAGCCTCATTGGCGCGCGTGCCGGCACATTCCCGTTCATCACGACACAACAACACGAATCGGATACGACACATGGCTGACCGAGCATTGTTTGCCGCCTTCCAGAAGGTGCGCGGCGATCTCGAAGGGGCGCTTGCCCAGACGAGAAAAAAGGAAGAAGAAACGCGCGCCCGCGAAGAGGCCGAACGGCTCAGAATGCGCCGCGAAGGCTTTTCAAAGCAGGCGGCAGCGGCGGGTGCGAGCGCACTTGTGCGAGGCGGCGAAAAAAAGAAGCCCAAGCCTGAGGCGCCAAAGCCCGCTCCTTCGCCAGCGCCGGCAGAACCTCGGCGGCTCTTGAAAACTGCAGCGGCAGGCGCCTTCGGGAGCCTGCTTGCCGATGCCGCCAATTCGGCTGGTGCCGTCTTTCGCTCGGCCGATGCGCTTAAGAGTGAGGCCGAGCAGCAAAGCACGCGTGCGAACGGCGCAGGGAAGACTCAAGCGGCGCGCGAAGAGAAAAAGCAAACGCCGCAGTCCCGTTCAGGCCGAGATCGGGCTGAGCGCAGCGCAGGCCGATCGAGGCCAGCGAGGCCGGAGGCGCTTCGGCGGCTCGAGGGTCTCGGGCAGGGTGCGGCGGGGGATCGCCGCAGCAGCGGCGCATCTGAAAAACGCGGTGAAAAGAGGCGCGAAACCAAGCGCAGCGATTTGCGTCCGCAGTCCGCGCCTGGCGCTGAGCGGGTGCGCCGGGCGGATTCATCCAGGATCCCGCAAAAGCCGCGTTCATCTCAAGCCGAACGGCAGGCGCGTGCGCCGCGGCTCAGCTGGGCCGAGCGGCGCAATCCCGTGCCGCCCTTTGAGCTTGCGCCGGGGCTTCCTGTGTCGGAGCGCGCTGACGAAATCGTGAAGGCGATCCGAGAGAATCAGGTTGTGATCGTCTGCGGCGAAACGGGCTCCGGCAAGACGACCCAGCTGCCGAAGATTGCCCTCATGGCCGGGCGCGGCGAAACGGGGCGCATCGGCTGCACGCAGCCGCGCCGCATTGCGGCGAGTTCAATTGCCGCGCGCATCGCCGAAGAGCTTCGGACGGCGCCGGGCGACGTGGTGGGCTACAAGGTCCGCTTTACGGACCACACAGCGCCGGGCGCCACGATCAAGCTCATGACCGACGGCATCCTTCTGGCGGAAACGCAGAGCGATCCGATGCTCTCGGCCTACGACACGATCATCATCGACGAAGCGCACGAGCGTTCGATCAACATTGACTTTTTGCTCGGCTACCTCAAGCGCCTCATTCGCAAGCGTCCGGATCTCAAAGTCATCGTTACTTCAGCGACCATTGATTCGGCGCGCTTTGCGGAGCACTTTGCCGTGAACGGCCGCAATGCGCCGGTGCTCACTATTTCGGGGCGCACCTATCCTGTCGAAATCCGCTGGCGTCCGATTGAGGACGCCGACGAAGAAGACGACCGCACGATGCTTGCCGCCATTGACAATGCCGTGAGCGAGCTGGAAGCTTCGGGACCAGGCGACATCCTTGTCTTTTTCCCGGGCGAACGAGAAATCCGGGAGGCAGCCGATTACCTGCGCAAGACGCGGCTCGGCAAGACTGAAATTCTCCCGCTTTTTGCACGGCTCTCCGCTTCGGAGCAGGCGCGCGTCTTTGCGCCCTCAGGCATGCGACGCATCGTGCTCGCAACGAACGTCGCGGAGACGTCGCTCACCGTGCCCGGCATCCGCTACGTTGTCGATCCGGGCTATGCGCGCGTGAAGCGCTACTCCTACCGCTACAAGGTGGAGCAGCTCCTCGTGGAACGAGTGAGCCAAGCGTCAGCGAATCAGCGCGCCGGCCGATGCGGGCGCGTTGCCGACGGCATCTGCATTCGACTCTATTCGGAAGAAGACTTTGCCGGCCGCCCGGCCTTCACGGATCCGGAAATCATGCGCTCGAACCTCGCGGCTGTGATCTTGCGCGCCATGAGCCTGAAGCTCGGCGACATCCGGGAGTTCCCTTTTGTTCAGGCGCCGCCGCCCAAGGCCTTTGCGGACGGCTTTTCGATTCTCGAGGAGCTCGGCGCCGTCGACGACCGGAATGCACTGACGCCTGTGGGCGAAACGCTTGCGAGGCTCCCTGTGGACCCGAAGCTCGGCCGCATGCTCATGGCCGGCAACGAGTTTGGCGCCCTGCGCGAGCTTCTCATCATTACTTCAGGCCTTTCCGTGCAGGACCCGCGCGAGCGTCCCATCGATGCGCAGCAGGCCGCAGACGAGGCGCATCGCAAGCTCGCTGACGAGCGAAGCGATTTTCTTTCCTACGTCAAGCTCTGGGACTTTGTTCAGAAGGCGCGCGCAGAAAAAGAAAGCAACCGCAAGTTCGATCAGGAAATGAAGCGGCGCTACCTGTCGCCGCGCCGCCTGCGTGAATGGCGCGAAGTCGAGCATCAGCTCGAAAGCCTCGTTGCGGACTTCGGCTGGCGCCTCAATACGGCGCCTGCCACCTTTGAGGAAGTGCACCGATCGCTTCTTTCGGGGCTTCTCGGCAATATCGGCTCGAAAGCCGTCGAAAGCGACTTTCGGGCGCCGCCATACCTCGGCGCGCGCGGAATCAAGTTCTGGATTTGGCCGGGTTCGATCCGTGCGAAAAAGTGCGGCCGCTGGATTCTCGCCGGGCAAATCATGGAAACGTCGAAGCTCTATGCGCGATGTGTTGCAGACATCGATCCCGACTGGATAGAGCGCGCTGCTGGTCCGCTCATTCGCAAAAACTGGTCTGAGCCGCACTGGGAAAAGAAGCGGGGCGAAGTCGTGGCGCTCGAAAAGGGCACGCTCTACGGGCTCACCGTTTATCAGGGGCGGCGCGTGAGCTTCGCTCGCCACGATCCGACGCTTTCGCGCGAGCTCTTCATTCGAGAGGGACTCGTGCAGGGCGAGATCGAAGGCGATTTTGCCTTTCTCAAGCACAACCTTCGGCTCGTGAAGGAAATTCGCGACCTTGAACACAAGACGCGCCGTCCGGATGTGCTTGTGGATGAGCAGCTCATTTTCGACTTCTACGACCGGGCGGTTCCTGAAGACGTCAATTCTTCGGCGACGCTTGCCAAATGGCTTCGAGATTGGAATAAGGGCGCGCAGAAAGCGGATGCATCTGAAAACCCCGACCGCCGTCTGCGCCTCTCGCGCGAAGAGCTCATGCGTCATGAGGCGGCGGGCGCTACCACGCAGTATTTTCCGAAGAAGCTCGAAATGGCGGGCGTTGAAATGACGCTTACCTACAATTTTGAGCCTGGCAGCCCCAAGGACGGCGTCACGCTGGCCGTGCCGCTCTTTGCACTCAATCAGATCGATCCTGTTCGAGCCGAATGGCTTGTGCCAGGCATGGTGAAGGAAAAGGCGCAGGTGCTACTCAAGAGCCTTCCGCAGAAAATTCGCCGGCACTGCGTGCCGATTGCAGAGTACGCCAAAGGCTTCTTTACTCGAATGCAGGACGGCGCGCCGCAGCCCACGGGCTTTCTGCAGGCGCTTGCCGACGACATTCGAGGCAACCTTGGCATTCCCTGCACGCCTTCGGATTTCAAGCCTGAGCAGCTCCCCGCGCATCTCATCCTTAATTTCAAGGTGATTGATGAACACGGACGGCAGCTTGCCATGGGGCGGAATCTTGCGGAGCTGCGCGCTGAACTCGGACGCGAGGCGCAGGAAACCTTCCGCACCGTGGCGCAGCAGGATGCCGAAGTGGCGCGCGACCTTGCCGGCGCAGACGCCGTGACGGACTGGACTTTCGGCGAACTGCCCGAGCTCATGGAAATTCAGCGGCGCGGCCAAACGCTCATCGGGCACCCGGCACTCGTCGACATGGGCGACTTCTGCTCGATTGAAGTCTTCGACGATCCGCTTGAAGCGCAAAAGGCGCATCGCAAAGGGCTTTTGAAGCTTTTCCGCCTCACGCTCAAGGAGCAGGTGAAGTTCGTGCAGCGTTCGCTGCGCGAGCTCGGACGCGTCCAGATGCAGGCCTCAATTGTGCCCGGACTTTCGAAATCATTTGAAAGCTTTGAAGCGCTCGAAGACGATGTCGTCGACTGCGCGCTCACAGCAACAGCACTTGCTGAACCGCTGCCGAACGACGAAGCGAGCTTTCGCGCACGCCGTGAAGACGTTCGAGGCCGACTGACGCTGGTGGCGGGCGAAGTTGCAAGGCTTATCACGGAAATTGCGAATGCCGCGACCGTCATTCCGATGAAGCTCAAGCGCCTTTCGGGCGAAAAGCGGCTTCTTGAAGATGTGAATGCACAGCTCCTGCGTCTTTTCCCGCCGCATTTCCTGCTTGAGGTGCCGCTCTCGCAGCTCGCCCACTACCCGCGGTACATGAAGGCGATTGTGTATCGGCTTGATCGTTATGCGGACGACCCTGCGCGAGATGAAGCAAAGAGCCGGGACATTGAGCGACTTACGCTGCAGTGGCAGCGCGAGGTCGCCAAGCGTCGGGGACAGCACGACCCGCATCTGGCCGAATTCGGCTGGCTTCTTGAAGAGCTGCGCGTCTCGCTTTTTGCGCAGCAGCTGAGAACGCCCATGCCCGTGAGCGTGAAGCGTTTGGAGCGCGTCTGGCAGTCGATTGCAAGGCTCTGATCGGTGTGTTGCTTGGCGCTTTTACGATTTTTCGATGCGTAGGGGCTTGCTACGCCGCGAATGCGGACAGACAATAAAAAGCTTCGCGCCGATTGACGCATCGGCGCGAACTCTTCGCTGCCTTTTTTTCCTTTATTGCTCGCCTTTCCTGCCATGCTTTTGACGACTAAAAAGTTGATTCTCACCACAGTAGCCGCCTTCGGCTTCGCAACCGTTGCCTGCGGTCCTGTTCTAGCCGAAAGTTCGGGCGCTGCGGTGAAGACGACGAGCGTCAAGAAGCAGAGCGCAGCAAAAACGACAGCATCTAAGAAGACAATTGTTAAAGCAACGGCAAAAAAGGCTTCGGCCAAAAAAGTGCAGAAGGCGTCTGCCCGGAAAGCAGGCGTGCGGCGCACGTCGCTCAAGAAGCGCCGCACGGGCGCTTCGCCTTCGCAGGCGACGCTCGCGGGCTTGCGAAAGACTGAGGATCCGCTCCTGCTCGGCAGTTCCGTGGCGTATGCGGTCGATCAGGATACCGGCGAGGAGCTTGTCGTCAAGAATGCCGACGTGCCCTTGCCGATTGCTTCCGTCACGAAGCTCATGACGGCGCTTGTCGTTGCCGAAAGCGACCTGCCGCTGGACGAAAAGATCCGCATTACGCGCGACGACTATGTGCGCTCGAATGCTTATTCGAAGCTCACGAAGGGCATGGTGATGACGCGGGAGGCTGTTCTCAAGGCGGCGCTCATGTCGAGCGACAATCGAGCGGCACATGCGCTTGCGAGAACCTATCCGGGCGGCATCAAGCTCTTTATCCGCAAAATGAACGAAAAGGCTGCGGAACTCGGCATGACGGATTCCTATTTCGCAGATCCGACGGGGCTCGACAACCGTAACCACTCCACTGCCCGCGATCTCGGCAAGCTTGTTGCGGCCGTATATGAATACCAGGCCATTCGCAGCGCTTCGACAGCGCCGACAGCGCAGCTGCGCGCCGGACGGCGCACGCTCAATCTCAAGACGACGAACCGCCTCATCGGCGATCCGTCCTGGCGCATCGGCATCCAAAAGACTGGTTTTACGACAGCAGCAGGGCGCTGCATGGTCGTGCAGAGTGAAGTGGGCGACCGCCGGCTCGTGATGGTCGTGCTCGACAGCCCCAACAATGCGCAGCGCGCCAACGACATGCGCACGATGCGCGCTTATGTCGAAATCGAAAAGACGTTTGAGAAGGACTTTTCGGGTACAAGACCCTATGAAATTTTCTGAAAGCTTTAAAAGCTATGCGATCTGACGCTCTGTGAAGCAGCAAAAAAAAGCGGCGCTTGAAAGCGCCGCTTTTTTCCTCAAATAAAAACCAAATCAGGCGTTTTCTTCAGGAAGCGCCTTGGCGACGATCTCCGCAATGTCTTCAACAACGATCTCGTCGCCGTCCTTTCGCATGGCTTTGCCGGACTCGAGCATCGTCAAGCAGTGCGGGCAGGCAACTGCAATGTGCTTGGCGCCTGTTTCGCGCAGTTCAGCAATGCGGATCACATTGGGCTGATGCTTGCCGAGGCGGGCTTCGCTCCACATTTGGCCGCCGCCGGCGCCGCAGCAGAACGTCAGTTCACCATTTTCCCGCGGGTCGACGGTGCGCGTGCAGGCCGCTGCAAGCACGGCCCGGGGTGCTTCGGTAACGCCATTGAGCCGCGCCAGGTAGCAGGGATCGTGGTAGACCGTGAGCTCCGACGAGGGGGCGAGATTGGCCGGGAGTTTTCCTTCATCGATCAGCGAACGGATGAAGCTCGCGTGGTCAATGACTTCGAAAGTGCCGCCCTCAAAGGCCGGATACTCATTTTTGAGCGTGTTGAAGCAGTGCGGGCATGCGGTCAGAATGCGGTCAAAATCGTAGCGCGCGAAGTTTTCAATGTTTTCGACGGCGGCTGTTTGGTAGAGGTATTCCTCGCCGAGGCGCCGAGCAAATTCTGCGTGGCAGCGTTCTTCGGCCATGACGGCGAAGTCGATGCCAGCGGCCCGGAGAATCTTCACCATCGCGCGGGCGATTTTGCGGGCGCGGCGGTCATAGCTCGCAGCACATCCCACCCAGTAGAGCACGTCGTAGTGCCGGCCTTCTTCAGCAACGGGCAAGTCAAGATCCTTCGCCCAGTCAAGGCGTTCATAAGGGTCAAGCCCCCAGGGGTTGCCGACCGAGGCCGTATTTTCAAGCGCAGTGGCTGCGCCTTCGGGGAATTCACCCTGCTCGAGCGCCAGGTGGCGGCGCATGGCGACAATGAAGTCGGGCGTCTGAATCTGAGCCGGGCAAATGCGCGCGCAGGCCCCGCAGGTTGTGCAGGAGAAAAGCTCTTCACGCGTGACGACATCTCCGACGAGCGACTTGCCGTCGTCTGCGCCGCGATCAACTTCAGCGGCTCGGTCACGCAGTTTCATGATGATCGTGCGGGGCTTGAGAGGAGTGCCCGCGCGCACGGCCGGACAAACGGCATCGCAGCGGCCGCATTCGGTGCAGCCGTCGAGCGTTGCGCGATCGCGCCACGTCAGCTGTTCGATCTTGGAAAGGCCGAACGTCTCCTGTTCTTCAATGTTTTCGATCTTCGGCAGACGTCCGATTGGGGCAGGTTTCCTGACATAGATCGAAACGGGCGTGCGATAGATGTGAGCGTAATAGGTGAGAGGAACAGCCGCGATGAAAGCGAGCGCCGAAATGCCATGAATGGTCCAGATCCAGACATGGGCCGATTCAAGTCCCTCCGAGCCGAACATGCGCAGCAGAAGCGAGGCGCAGATCGAGCCCACGGGCGAGTAGTCGATCCAGAGCGGCTGCTGCACAGCAAGGCGAAGCCCTTCGACAAGGTAGCCCGTGATGACGACGAAGGCGAGAGAAAGGTACGCGCAAAGGAAGCGCTTGTCGCGCGGCAGATTGCTGGGCGCAACGTAGCGTCGCCAGACGCCGATGGCGATGGCTGCAAGAACGGCTACGCCTGCAGTGTCAAGCACAAGCTTGTAGATCAGGTAGATGTTGCCCTTCAAGAACTGTTCGCCGAAGACATAGTGACCGATGTCCCAGTCAAGCGTAGCAGCGGCTGTGCCGAGGAAGAGGAAGAAGAAGCCGAGCACAAGAACGGCATGCACGCGGCCGGCCGACGTTTCACGTATGCGCTTCTGGAGGACGACTTCATTCACCAGTCGATCTCTGCGGCTCTTATCTGCCGGCAGCGCTTCCGGCGCACCGCGCTTCCAGCGCTTGACGTTTTTCCAAATCCCCCACGCGCAAAGAAGAACGGCGAGGATCCCGAAGATGTAGACGCCGATCTCTCCCCAGAGCGGCACGTTCCAGAAGGCGGGCCGAACAGGCATGTCGACGGGCAATGGCGAAGTCATTGTTCTCAGATCTATTGAGTGTTTGGGTCAAAGGAATGCGGGGCATTTTAGCGGGCGTACTAACGGAAGGAACAGCCCGCCGATCAGGGTTTTCGGCGCTACCTCCAGCGGGAGATGCCGCTGGGCGCGCTTGGGAGAAACGAAAAAAGCCCAGCATTTCGCCAGGCTTTCTCTACCGAGTTCGTCGATACTCGGAAATTGGTTGCGGGGGAAGGATTTGAACCTCCGACCTTCGGGTTATGAGCCCGACGAGCTACCGGACTGCTCCACCCCGCGGCAATTCTGTTCGCTGTTCATCAGCGAGGATTTGATTATGCAATACCATCGCATGATCGTCAAGAGTTTGGCATGAAATTTGCTGTAAAAGAAGTATAAATACTTATATTTTGACATAATCGAAGGCGGTGGCGGTATTGTTGTACCTACTAAGAGATAATCGAAAGGTATTGCGAGTGCAGACAAGGCTATAATGAAATGTTTTTAGAGAAGCGGCAGCTGACCGCAGAGCTGCGGCCGGATGCGTACGCGCGCCAGCCGCGATGACGCGCCCGCTGGGGTGCGCTCTTCGCCGGCAACGCCGCCACAACCCCACCCATCAGGAATTTCATGTCGCTCTATCCTCTTGCCCGCCGCGTGCTTTTTTCCATGAATCCGGAAATGGCACATCACGTGATCATGTCCAATCTCGATTGGATCGTGCATTTGGGACTTCACAAGCTCATCACGCATTTCCCCGACGACGACCCCGTTGAAGTGATGGGGATCCGCTTTCCGAACACCATCGGGCTGGCGGCCGGCATGGACAAGGACGGCGAACGCGTGAGCGCTTTCGGCGGTCTCGGCTTCGGCCACGTCGAAATCGGCACGATCACGCCGCTCGCGCAGCCGGGCAATCCGAAGCCGCGCCTTTTCCGCTTGATTCCGGCCGAAGGCGTGATCAATCGCATGGGCTTCAACAACGAAGGCGTCGATAAGGTGCTCGAGAATCTTCGCAGCGCCGATGCTTTCCGCCTGCGCGGCGGTGTTCTCGGCATCAATATCGGCAAGAATGCCGTGACGCCCATCGAAAATGCGCTTTCCGACTACGAAAAGTGCCTTGACAAGGTTTACGACCACGCCGATTACATCGCGATCAACATTTCCTCGCCCAACACGAAGAATCTTCGCACGCTCCAGGGGGCCGGCGAGCTCGATCATCTTGTCAAGGGGATTGTTGACCGCCGAGCCATGCTCAAGGAAGCGCGCGGCGGCAAGCATGTGCCGATCGCCGTCAAGCTCGCGCCGGATCTTGAAAACGACGACATTCTTCGCTGCGTTGATACGCTGATTGAAAACGGCATCGACGGCGTGATCGCCACCAATACGACGATTTCGAGAAAGCGCGTCCAGGGTCTCGAGCACGCTGAAGAAACGGGCGGCCTTTCTGGTGCGCCCTTGCGTGACCGTTCGACGGAGGTTGTCCGGCTCATCGCTGAACACGTCAAAGGCGCAATTCCGATTATTGCTTCCGGCGGCGTCATGACAGGTGCAGATGCCGTTGAAAAGCTCGAGGCAGGCGCAAAGCTCGTTCAGCTCTTTACGGGCTTTATCTACAACGGGCCGAAGCTTGTCGCGGACTGCGTTGAAGCCAATGCTGCCTATCGCAAGAGAGTGGCCGGCTAAAATAGGCTTGTGGTCAGTAGGGCGCGCCAAGCGCCGCTAAAGCTGGACCGCTCGATAAATGGGCCTTGAAGCGCGCTGACCGGAAAGTCGTCGGCGCGCTTTTCTATTTCTCACTGCTGCAGCGTGCCGGCGCTGCTGCATAAATGATGGAGAGTGAATGCGGACTTTCGTTTCCTTGAGTCTTCCTGAAGAGCGGCGCGCCCGCCTCCTGAAGCTCCTCAATGACATGCGCGCGCAGGGCGCTCTCAAGGGGCGTGCCGTTCGTGCGGAAAACATGCACCTCACGCTCGCCTTCATTGGCGACATTGATCCCGCGACGGCACAAAGGGTAGCTGCTCGGATTGCTGAGATTGAGCCTGTCGCACTCAGGTTTGAGTTTTCTCATACGGGTGCATTCCGCAGCGGCGTTTTGTGGGCAGGGCTGGAAGAAAAGGCTGTTCTGGAGGAGCTTGTCGGAACCGTTCGGCAAATGTTGGACGATGAAGGCGTCTCGTACGATCCGAAACCTTTTCGCGCCCACGTAACGCTTGCGCGTGCTTGGCGCGGCAGCGTGCCTGCGCATTTGCGGGACCTGCATAGCGGCAAGCTCGGCGAACCGCAGCCGGCGCTTTTGCCGGTCAAGCCTGTTTTGATGGAGACCGTATGGCTCGAAACGGGCGGCGTCGAGTACCGCCCCGTGAAGCCGGCGGCTTGAAGTCGCGCTTCGTTAATGCATCAGCCTGCGCTTTCGGCCGTGACCCCGAGAGATATGAAGCAGCCAGCGCGGGCGCGAGCGGCATATAGGCGAAGCACGCAGTAGCGTCCGCTTGCCTCAGAGACATCGGCCGTGCCAAGAAACTGACCTGCGGCGGACAAAACAGGATACGTGCGTTCTGCGTCAAGCACTTTTTTGGGATCTGCGCAGTAGAGCAGCGTGTCGTCGCCGGCATCCTTTGTGTGATAGACGCGAAGATAGCCGCGATCTGCAAGCGCCGCGGCAAGGAGGCGCTTCACAACAAAATACGCGGCTCCGAAAAGCAGGGCGACGGCGAGTAGTGCGAGCGAAGCGTCGATGGGGGCTATGCTGAGAAACTTTAGGAGAAGCGATCGGCTGTTTTCTTCGAGGGCTTCCTGCGAGGCAAAGACGTCGATGCGGGTTTGTCCGAGCGGAAGCGCCCAGCCGGAATCCGCCAGCGTGAGGCTCAGCTGGTAAACGCCAGGGGAAGCAGGAGGCAATATTTGGAGAATGGCGTGCCACTGCGGCGCGCTGCCAAAAAAGCTTTCTCGAACCTCAAAGCGCTCAACGAGGATGAGTGCCGTATCCGGTTCGAGCGAAGCAAGAAGAGAAGGGGACGCGACCTTCGTGTGCAGCGGCAGCGACCCGGAAAGCGGGAATGTTTTAGCCGGCAGGACGCTCGTGACGGCATCGGGCGCAAAAAAGCGTTCGGCGATTGCGTCGAACGAAGCAAGCAGGCCTAGAAAGACGGCGAGACAGGCGACAGCTGCAAAAGCATTTCGCACGCTGACAAGCGAGCGGATACGGGCAGGCAGTTCCGTCTGTCGATTCTTATACATAAGTCGTCGAAGTACTGGCGCTGAAAATCTGAATCCTCGGCGCGCAGTCAGCACGCCATCGGCCATTTGATTCTATGTGGCGGCTCAGATATCGGATCGCTTCCTACTGAGCAGTCTTCCCGATGTGCGCTGACTGCTCGCAAGAAGCTGTGGATTGCGAGAAAGGGGAAGACGCCAAAGCGAATCCCTTTCAAGTTTTGCAGGATGAGTGCTTGACAAGATCGGGAGAAATGTGCACAATACGCAACCTCGCCGCTCGAGAGGGCAGCGAAAAAGAGCGAACGAAAGAAAATTTTAAAAGTTCTTCAAATTGCTCTTGACAAGCAGAACTGATTTCGATATGATCTCAATTCTGCGCTGAACGAAAAGTTCAGCAGTTCTTTAAAAATTCGATTCAACGAACCGATAAGCGTGAACGTCGTAGACGGAAGCGTTCCGGAAGGAAAGCTCTCAAATTTTACGAGTTCGCGCTTTGATGGAAAGCCGAAAGACGAAAGTTAATCTTTCTCTTTCAATTCCGGCGAAGAGC